>JAZUIH010000058.1:0-73661 GCA_045642145.1 Oscillospiraceae bacterium
CATATAGAATAGTATTGATAAAACCAATTGATGTTTCAATTGTCATTTGAAACTCATTATCTATTTTCTTCCAAAAGCCTGACTTTTTACTATCACTCATTCCATTAGATAATAAAATCTTTATTCTTTTAGAATAATCAATTCAGTAACCTATATCTTCAAAAATATCCTCAAGAGACTGTTCGCCATATTCAGTAGCTCCGCCAAATATACTCTGTGCCATATTTCAAATCCTCAAATTTTATGCTGTTATACATAAAAAGGCAGCGCGAACGCTGCCCTGAAATAAATTCTGTTCAAATTCAATCGCTATAATAATTTTAAGCTACTGTGGATACAATGTCAACCCCTATTTGACATTGTATCCTAATGCTTCTTCAAACCTTTCATCCTGTTCAATGTAATATTCACCTTTTTTTCTAATCATTAGAGGTTCACCACCATTGTGTGATAAAATACAATCTGAATTAGTTGAACGATGCACCATTTTTGGTGGGTCATTCAGGGCAAGTTCGTCCATTACCTCATCACTGTTATCAGTAAAATTTACGGCCGGCATATGTAACCGTCCTTATCCGGCTTAAGTCCATCATAATACTCATTATAGGAATCAACAGCTTCCTGCGGCGCTTTATCAGTAAGCACATAACGCCAATTTACCTCATCAAAACGATACCATTCTTCATTCTCTAAAAAATACGGCATAATCATAGTAAAAACACCCCGTTTCGTTGAACGATGCACCATTTTTGGTGGGTCATTCAGGAGTAAAATTTATATCTGCCATGTATCTAAATCTCCATTAGTGCCGAATTCGCTGTAATCACCATGATAATTTCCCAGGTCTTGATATTCTTCATCAAAGATTTTTTTCTGTTCCGGCGTCAGCTTATCGGGATAATCAGTAAATAAATTAAAAAATGTTTTTTTGTCAAAAGTGAATACCATTTTGCCATAACTTTCCCCGTCTGAAACCCAATACGTTTTATCTGTTTCCTTATGCTTAAAAAGTGTATCAGTTTTAGGATTAAAAAGTTTATTTTTTTTCATAGTTGTTTCACCTCTTCGTCTGTTTATCGTTGAACGATGCACCATTTTTGGTGGGTCATTCAGGTATTACATCTTGTATTTCATACAGCCAATCATACTATATATAGGCCTTAATAATACAGAATTTAAGTAACAAGGCAGCGGGAACGCTGCCTTGAATACTTCCTCCTGAAGTATATAAAGCATTTCTGTTTCCTGTAAGATTATTCATACAACCAGAAAACTACATATCAGGCTTCAAATATCTTAATGTATATTATTCACGCATTTCATCTACTAAGCACACATATAGTCTCACAATGAACTGTCCTCGGAAAAAGATCTACGCCTTTAATTCTTTCAAGTCTGTACCCGTTCTCCTCGCTGCACAGAATCTTACAGTCTCTGGCAGCGGTTGCAGGGTTGCAGGATATCATGACTATTTTTTCCGGGGACATCCTTATGATTGAGTCAAGTGTCAGAGCGTCGCATCCTTTTCTTGGCGGGTCGACGATGACAACATCCGGACGTCTGCCTTCATGCTGAAGACGGTCGGCAATCTCGCCGGCATCGCCGCAGATAAAGTCTGCATTTGTAATACCGTTGGATTCAGCATTGACTCTGGCGTTCTCTACCGCCTGTTTTACGACCTCTACGCCTGTCAGGTGATTTACCTTGTCAATCATGGAAAGGCCTATTGTTCCGGCTCCGCAGTAAAGATCGAGCACTTCCTCTGTGCCTTTAAGTGCCGCAAATTCAGCTGCAATGCTGTAAAGTTTTTCAGCCTGACAGGTATTCACCTGATAAAATGACATCGGTGAAAGAGAAATCTTATTGCCGCACATGATATCTGAAATATTTTCTGTACCCCATACGGTTATGTTCTTTTTTCCAAGAATTACATTTGTGTTTTCCGGATTAATATTTACCACAACGCTTCTGATATCAGGAAATTTTTTCAGAAGCTCAGTTCCGGATACCATGTCGGAAACGTACTCTGCAGCTTTCTTTCCTGAGGCAACTATACAGAGCATTATCTCACCGCTGTGATAGCCTCTGCGGATGTAGATATGTCTGATAAGCCCCTTTCCGCTCACCTCATCATAGGCTGATATTCCTCTTCTGTTAATATAATCAATGACAAAATCAACTATCTCCTGAAATACGGCCGGCTGAAGTCTGCATGCAGTGTAAGGAACGATTCTGTGGCTCCTGTTCGCATAAAAACCACATACTGCCTTTCCGTCAGCAGATGCTACAGGATACTGTGCCTTGTTGCGATACCAGTCAGTCTCCTCACAGCCAAGTATAGTCTCACACTCATTTTCGAATCCGCCGAGTCGTCTGAAACAGTCACTTACGAAAGTACTCTTTACCTTAAGCTCCTCTTCATAGCTTATATGACGGAATGCGCATCCCCCGCACTTTCTGAAAACAGGACAGTCAGGTTCAATTCGCGCCTCAGAAGGCCTTATAATCTCATTTACAATACCAAAGGCATAGCTTTTGAGAACCTTTACAATCTGAACGCGTACATAATCGCCCACAGCAGTCTGAGGTACAAATACAGCCATACCGTCAGCTCTGCCTACTCCGTTTCCTTCATTGGTTATTCCTGTTATCTCGAATTCAACAAGTTGATTTTTCTTTATCATTTTTCCTCCGGATTATTCAAAGAATGCTCTGATGTCATCTTTTTTCTTCATCAGCTCATCAAATCTGTTTATATACTCATAAGGGAACTTGTAATTCATAACCCTGTTTATGGCGTTATTTTCGTCAACAAGCTTTGTTGATGCCGCACAGCCCGCACCTATAATTGTCTGGGTCTCCTCCATAATATGAATATTATAAAGTGACTCCTTACCAGGCTTTGCATATCCTATGTTTTCAAGGTTATCCACCGTATTTTTCTGGCGGTACATATAATACGGACTGTATCCGTGAGCTGTAAGCGTACTGATTCCGTAGTCAACCATCTCTCCGGCAGGATTATTGATATTTTCCCGGCCTGTTTTATATAGACCTGCTGAGCGCTTGAGAGTAAGTGCGTGCACCGTTACACCTTCCGGATCAAGTTCAGTAACCCTGTCAAGTGTATTTCTGAAGCTCTCAAAGGTTTCAGTCGGAAGTCCAGCGATAAGGTCCATGTTTATATTGTCAAAACCAAGTTTTCTTGCTGTTGCAAATGCCTCAAGAACCTCCTCTGCTGTTCCCCTGCGTCCGATTACGCGAAGCACATCATTGTTCAGTGTCTGAGGATTAATGGAGATTCTTGTAGCCTTCATGTCCTTTATTACCGCAAGCTTCTCCTCAGTAATAGTATCAGCTCTTCCCGCCTCAACACTGTACTCGCGTACTGCTGACAGGTCAAAACACTCTGAGGTTTTCTTCATAAGCCTGTAGAGCTGGTCTGCGTTAAGTGAAGTAGGTGTTCCGCCGCCGTAGTATACCGTGTCAATACTCAGCCCGTACCTGTCAACTATGTCTCCGAGAATCTCAATTTCACGGCACAGATGTTCCACATAGTCAGGAATCAGCTTTACTGCAGTGTCCATTGAGTGTGATACAAATGAACAGTAGCTGCACCTTGTCGGACAGAACGGCACCGACACATAGATACTGACTGTTTTTTTGTCAAAGTCCGGAAGCAGCGGCTGCTGAACCATTGCAGTTCTGTACGCTATATCCGTTTTGTCATCTGAAACAAAGTACTTCTCTGAAAATACCTTTCGTATCTCATTTTCAGAAAGTCCGTCCTTTATAAGCAGATTTACCTTTCTGACCGGTCTGATGCCCGTAAGCAGTCCCCACTTAGGCTTTTTCCCGTAAAATCTGCACAGTAAAAGAAACAGAAGCCTGCACATGATAAATTCACCGTCTTTTTCAGTGAATTTATCAGCCTCTGTCCTGCATGAGCTTCTCAGAGTTCTGCCGTCCTCCCTGATATATGCATAAAAATACACATACTCAGAACACTTTTTCATACGTGTCATTATGACGTCACCTTCACAGTCGGTTCCGTCAAAGAGAAAATCAAAACGAACAGCAGGAATAAAGAGCTTTACTGTTGCTTCTGTTTCATATTTATAATTATTGCTGTTTAAAATAATTGTCATTTAATCACCGTAAATATGGATTGTATTCTAATTCACGTGAAAGTGTTGTCTCCTCGTTATGTCCCGGATAAACAACATAGTCACCCTCTCTGCCAAGCTCCGCAAGCTTAGCCAGTGACTTTCTCATCTGATCAAAGCTGCTGCCGGGAAAATCAGTTCTGCCGATTGAATCACGGAACAGTGTATCGCCTGAAAACATTATATTTTCAGTAATATAACAGACCCCGCCCTTAGTGTGCCCCGGAGTATGCATAACCCTGACCGGAGTTCCGCAGAAGTCAATAACATCACCGTCTGAAACCTCAGTAAATGCTGTTACCGGCTTAAACGCCTGACCTCCCACAAAGTCCGCAAGACTTGCTTCTGCACTGCCGAGCATAACGGCATCTTCAGAGTGGATATAAACCTCCGCTCCTGTTTTTTCAGCAACATCAGCTACAGCTGCCATATGGTCAAAATGTCCGTGAGTAAGAAAAATCTTTTTCAGACTGATTCCATTTTCTTCGGTATACTTTAAAAAGCGCTCCGCATCGCCGCCGATGTCAACTGCGAATGCATCACCGTTTTCATTTACTGCAATATAACAGCAAGCCTGAAAATAAGGTCCGAATGTATGTGAAGTTACCTTAATCATCCTTTTTTACTCCTTCGCTTCTTGTAACGGAAATTACGTCGTGAAGTTTCTGTATCTTGGATATAAGTGCATTAAGCTGTTCTCTGCCTGTTACAGAAACCGTAAGTCTTATCTCCGCGTTGCCGTTTTTAATTCTTCTTGATGATGAATTGAAAATCGGCACCTTTGCATCAGCTACAGCCGATGCAACACGGAGAAGAAGACCTGTTGCATCAATGGCAAGAACTTCTATCTCAGCATAGAATTCAGTTTTAGGAGCGTTTGTCCACTCAACCTTCTTCCACCTGTCTCTGTTTTCCTCGTCATTAAGTGATCTGAGGTAGTGAGGACACGTGTTCTTGTGTACTGAAACGCCTCTTCCTCTTGTAACATAGCCTACAATATCATCACCCGGAAGCGGATTGCAGCATCTTGAATACTTTACAGGCATATCCTTCAGAATATCCTCGAAGATAACACCGCTGTCCTTCTTGCCTTCGATTTTTCCGGTAGGCTTAATCTCATCAGCAGCCACATCCGGAACCGCGTACATCCTGTCATAGCTTTCCTTGAGTCTCTGCATCATCTTAGGAAGCATAACGCCGCCGTATCCTATTGCTGCATAGAAGTCTTCAAGGCTTGAGCAGTTGTGTCGCTTAAGATCATCAGCAAGAAGCTTCCCAATATCCTCCTCCGGAACAGTCATGCGGTAATGTCTGAATTCCCTTTCAAGTTCAGCCTTGCCCTGTACGATGTTTTCTTCCCTGCACTCACGCTTGAACCACGCACGGATTTTTGCCTTTGCCTCATTTGTCTTTGCTATCTCAAGCCATGCACGGTTAGGTCCGCGGCTTTCATCCTTTGTAGTCGTTATCTCTACGATATCACCTGTATGAAGTTTAAAGTCAAGCGGAACTATCTTTCCGTCAACCTTTGCACCTGTCATACGGTGACCTACCTGTGTATGTACCCTGTAGGCGAAGTCAATAATGGTGGAATCAGGCGGAAGTGTAACGGAGTCAGCCTTTGGAGTGAACACGACAATCTCCTCTGTTGTGAGGTCTGTCTTGATGATACGTACAATTTCCTCTACGTCATCAGTTACCTGCTGAGCCTCAAGAAGCTGTCTGAGCCAGGTAAGCCTCTCCTCCATCTTGTCCCTGTTCTGTATTCCTTCCTTGTATTTCCAGTGTGCAGCAATACCGTACTCTGCAGTCTGGTGCATTTCCCATGTTCTGATCTGAACCTCAAAGGTAATGCCTTCCTTGCTTATAACAGATGTGTGAAGCGACTGGTACATATTTGCCTTAGGTGTGGAAATATAGTCCTTGAACCTGTTAGGAATCGGCTTGAACATCTCGTGGATGATACCGAGAACATTGTAGCACTCAAGCATGTCATCAACGATAATTCTGACAGCATACTTGTCGTACACCTCTTCAATGCTCTTTCTGTTTATATAGATTTTCTTATAGATACCGTAAATACTCTTTACGCGTCCGTCAATCTGAGGAAGCTTCTCATAGTTCTCGCTTTTGAATCGCTCAAGAATCTTCTCCTTGATGCTGGCGATAAACTTCTCTCTCTCATCCTTCTTGATTTCAAGTATATGCTCAATCTCTGAATATGCATAAGGATCAAGATAGTGAAATGAAAGATCCTCAAGCTCGTCCTTGATTGACTTTATACCAAGACGGTGAGCAATCGGAGCGTAAATATTCATCGTCTCAAGAGCAGCCTTTCTCTGCTTGAAGCCGGGTCTGCAGTCAAGAGTTCTCATATTGTGAAGTCTGTCACAGAGCTTGATAAGCATAACTCTGATATCCTGTGACATGGCAAGAAGAATCTTTCTGACGTTCTCCGCAAGCTGCTCATCCTGATTGAATATAGGAGCCTTGGAGAGCTTTGTTACACCGTCAACAAGAAGGGCAACGTCCTGTCCGAATTTTTTCTGAATATCCTCAAGTGTGGCATCTGTGTCCTCAACTACATCATGAAGCATTGCAGCACAGATAGTATCAGTATCCATACCGAGCTCAAGAAGTATAAAAGCAACTGAAACCGGATGAACAATGTACGGTTCACCTGAGGATCTCTTCTGTCCTTCATGAGCAGCCTCCGCAAACTCGTATGCGGAAATAATCTTGCTCATATCATACTGTTTGTCTTCGTCCAGAATCTTCTGGATAAGCATATTTATTGTGCAGCTCTGGTTTGCCATTTACTTCTTAACCCCCTTAAAATTTCAGAATCATCAAGATTTGACTTTCTGCTGACTTTCAGTCTCTGAGCCCTGTCTCCGGCGTAGTCCATTTTTACAAGTCCAAGCTCACTGAATACGTCAAGACAAATCCTGAGCTTGCATATATTGATGGTTTCCGGATCACTCTTCATGTACAGCTGTTCGGTCATAACAGCCTTTTCGCCGAGAGCACTGTATACTTTGACAAGTTCACTGCGCTCCGGACACATTCTCTTATAGTATGCCTCAGGCAGAGGCTCTTTTCGTATATATGTATGATAAGCTGACTCAGCAGCGAAAAACTTCTCCTGGCTGATTCCGCTCTTTCTGAAATCCGCCACCTGAAGGTCAACAGTCACGCTTCCTCTGAACTCGTTCACGGAAAGTGTAACAATAAAGTCATACTTGTGCCCCTTAAGCGACATCATTTCCTCAGCACCGGTACGGAACAGCAGCGCATAGAGCGTCATGCCGCCGTAGTTAAGCTTAAGCTTGGTATGAACACCTCCGGAGAGAGAAATAACATCATCTATAACCGCACCGGTTACCGCAAAGTAAGGTTTCTCATTGTCCTGACCGAACGGTTCAAGAATACTGAGTCCTCTGACATTCTCCACTGTTATGTCTGCAGGCTTCAGAACCTTTTCAGCCCTGAGTGTGTAAACCGGCATGGTTTCATGAGCCGATACAGCATACTTCTGAAGTCTCTCTGCAAAATCAGCTATATCAGAAGTTTTAAGTGAAAAACCGCCTGCACCCTTGTGACCGCCGAATCTGACAAGAACATCAGAGCACGATGTCAGGCATTCAAATACTGAAAAATCGCCGAATGCACGTGCCGAGCCGCGGGCAGTATCACCCTCTTCAGTAATTATAAAGCACGGCTTTCCGTATTTTTCTAGAATCTTTGAAGCCACGATTCCTATAACGCCGTGATGCCATCCGTCACCGCTGAAAACAAGAACACGCTGTGACAGAAGCTCAGGCTTTTCATTTATCTGAGTGAAAATCTGCTGTGTAATATCCTCCTCAGCAGCCTTTCGCTGAATATTAAGTTCATTAAGTTCTGCAGCCATCTGAGCTGCTTCATCAGGGTCATCACACATAAGAAGGTCAAATGCCTGCCTTGGTGAACCGAAACGTCCTGAAGCGTTGATTCTCGGAGCAATGGCAAACGCAATATTTTCCGAAGTGAGTACCCTGCATTCACCGTTTTCATCAGTAAGTCCCGCAGCCTTCATAAGCTCAACAAGACCGCATCTTTCAGTATTGCGTATCAGCACCAGACCGTTTTCAACAATATAGCGGTTCTCACCGGTAAGTGATACAATATCGGCAACTGTGCCTATGGCAGCAAGGTCTCCGAACTGTTCAAGGGCTGTGTCATAGTCACCGCCGTCAAGCGCAGCTATAAGTTTAAGTACAACTCCGGCACCGCATAGATATTTGTACGATGACCCGCAGTCATGACGGTGAGGATTCACAACAGCAAGTGCATCAGGCAGCACATCGCCTGGCTGGTGATGGTCAGTGACTACAAGCTCCATGCCAAGCTCCTTTATAAGCCTTGCCTCTTCTATTGCCGAAATGCCGTTGTCCACGGTTATAATGAGTTCCGTCCCCTCTTCAGCGAGCTTTCTCACTGCATTCTCATTAAGTCCGTAGCCTTCCGAACGCTCAGGAATATAACAGGAAACATCAGCACCCATACACTCAAGATATGAGTAAAGCATAACCGAAGATGTAATTCCGTCGCAGTCATAATCCCCGTATATGCATATTTTCTTTCCTTCCTCTGCGGCACTGTTTATTATATCAGCTGCTTTTTCCATGTCCTTCACCTGAAAAGGTGACTCAAGTGACTCAGTCCTTATCAGCTCTGCGGCTTCCTTAAGGTCCTTTATTCCCCTTGATACCAGAACATCAGCACACAGCGGAGTCAGGTCGCTTCCGGAGGAAATTTTCCCGGAAAGTCTGCTGTCCGGGTTTCCTGTTATCCATTTTTTCATACTGATTTTCTCCTGTTGAAAACTCTTTTTCCTTAATTTTTCTATAACTTATATTATAACATTATTTTCATATCAATACAATAGCTGTGTGAAAAACATTTATAAATATAGTCTCGGACCCGCAGACATAAAAAATCAAAGTATACTCAGCTTAATTTAAGTTTCCTTATTTAAGCATATTTCAGTCATATCAACCAATACGCAACACTCAATTTATACTATCGTATGTGTAAAAATACTTTACTTAGTGCTGTTTTCATGTTATAATTAAGTATAGTAAAATCTCATACTTTATTTTGAAGGAGTTTTCCAATAATGAATGACAAGATAAAAATTCTGCACTGCGCAGACCTTCATATAGGTGCGGAGCTTTCATTTCTGAAAAACAAAGCTAAGTCCAGAAGAGTCGAGGTACTTGGCACTCTCGGAAAAATAACCGAACTCTGTACAGCCCAGGGAACAGAACTTCTGCTGATTGCAGGCGATCTTTTTGACAGCAATCACATTGATTCGGCTACCCTTTCCGAGGTTAAGGCTATGTTTGCGTCAATACCTGACACTATAGTTGCCGTATCCGCCGGAAATCACGACTATTTTGCGGTTGACTCACCGTACAGTGATGACGACTGGCCTTCAAATGTAATTATAATATATAAAAAATTCACCACTATAGAATTCCCTGAAAAGAACCTTCGTCTGTGCGGTTCCTCATTTCTCGGAAGCTATCAGGATTCATGTGAAAAAACTGTCAGTGCTCCGGACGACGGTATGATTAACATACTCGTATATCACGGCGATCTCGTTTCCGAAAACGAAAAAAGCCGCTACAATCCTCTGACTGTAAAGGATATAGAAAAATCCGGCTTTGACTACGTTGCACTCGGACACGTACACAGTGCCACTCCTCTGACAAAGGCCGGAAACACCAATTATGCCTACTCCGGAACTCCGGACGGCAACGGATTTGACGAAACCGGCAAAAAGGGCGTATATGCAGGCTGTGTATATAAACACAGAGCTGAACTCGCTTTTTATGAAACAAGCAGCCGAACCTATGAGGATGTAAAGGTCGATATCTCATCTCTTGCTTCCGGCTCAAAAATAATCAGAGAGGTTCTTAACAGTCTTAAGGAAACCTACGGCGAATCCTACACGGAAAATCTCTACAGAATTTCCCTTACCGGCAGCATCCCTGAAGGCTTCGTGCCGAATGTTAAGCAGATTACCTCTGAACTTCAGGAGATACTCTACTATGTAACAGTTGCTAACCGTACAAGACCTGATACTGATATCAGTATTCTCGCATCAGACTTTTCACTGAAAGGAATATTTGTCAGAAAGATGCTCGGAAAGATCAGCTCATGCGAAACCGAAGAGGAAAAGGAAATGTACGAAAATGCTCTTTATATAGGACTTAAGGCATTTGACGGCGAGGTTAGTTACTATGAAAATTAAGGAACTTAATATCGAAAGGTTCGGTACCATCCGAAATCTGAAAATAAAAACCGAAGACGGAATGAACTATATTTACGGCCTCGATGATGACGAAAAAACAGCAGTCACCGACTTCATCACAGTTATGCTCTACGGCACCGTTAATAACTACAGAGAAGATATCCGTGAAAAGTATCTCCCGCTCGACGGTTCTGATATGTCCGGCTCAATGGTATTTGAGCTGAAAAATGAAGAATACCTGCTTGAACGTGTTTTCAATGCAGGAAGACACAAAAAGGATACTATCAGGCTGACAAACAGAACAACTGAAACCACAGAGGATCTTGCCTACAATGTAAAGCCCGGCGAATATCTTTTCAGTGCAAGCAAGGACATCTTCTTCAGAAACACTTATATCAACTCGTCCGATACACTGTCCTCCGCTCAGGGTGACAGCTCAAAGACCATGTCGGCGGTTCTCTCCAATCTCATCTCTACAGGTGCTGAGACAACATCCGTATCTGATGTCGCAAAAATGCTCAACAGCTACTGCGATCCCGGTGACAGCGACAGCATAAGCTACTCAAAAAATGAGAAAAAAGATGAGATGAACGGACTCAGGGAAATTCTTGAAGGCGCTCAGAAAACAGAAAATCTTAAACTTCAGCATCAGCAGAAGTGCAATGAGCTTCATAAGCAGTTCAATCAGGAACAGAAAAAGTTCGAAAAGATCAAAACAGGTCTTGAGCTTCAGGATATGATGAATGAGCTTGATTCAATATCCGGTTCGGAAAACAGTGAACAGAAGTTCTTTGATGCATCAGACAGATATAATCAGCTGACCTCCGAGCTTAAAAAGTCAAGACTTCTTGAAAACAGGAGAGTTTTTGACAAGGCATATGAAAAGTACAAGAGAATAGTCTCCCTGACAGCTGAACAGAACAGTGAAATCCAGCAGAAAACAGCTCTCGGAGTTGAACTTGGAAGATACACTCCTAAGGGTGATGCAGGATCGCTTCAGGATGTAGTAAGCCTTCAGAACAGTATCGAAAATACAGTAAGCACGTTAAAAAATCTTCAGATACAGCTTGACGAAAAGCGTGCTGAACGCAATCAGATAAGGGATAAGGTGCGTGAAGCAAAGGACAGGCTGTCAGAAGCGGAAAAGGCTCTTACCCATCATGAAGAAACAGCACGTATAAGAATAGAACAGGCAGAAAGCACTCTTCACAGCTCAAGCTACAATGTTGATACAAAACCTGTAAACAAGAGCAAAAATCTCGCGTTTGCAATTTTCCTTCTTGCAGTACTGATTGCGCTTCTTATAGTATTCCTTACAAAACCGGTTCTTGTAGTAATTATAGGACTTGCCATAGTAAGTGATGTCTATGCTATATTTGTTAAGCTTGGCAAGGAAAAGAAAGTCAAGAACTACAGCCGTGTGGATGAAAACCAGCTGAGAGTAAACGAGCGAAGTGTAAGAAATCTCAGAAACTCTCTCAGCACTGAGCGCGACTCATTCCTTTCAAAGGTTTCATTTGCAAAAAACCAGTATGAAGAAATAAAGCGCAGGGATACATCACTGAAAAATCAGCTGAAATCGCTCGAGGATGAAATTGCCTCTTCCGAACAGAATCTTGCACAGTACAGAGCTGACAAGGAAAATGCTGAAAAGAACATTACCTCTCCGGATCCGAAGTTTTACTCAATACGTTCTGAAATCAACGATATTGAGAGAAACATAGACCTCAGAACAAAGAGTATCGATGATTTTAAAAACGGAATTCTTTCCGACCTTTCTGTTATAAATGACTTCAGTTCATTTGAAGAAGCTGAGGAATTTATCAGGAACAGCATGAATCTCCTTGAGGAATATGACAAACTCAGTGACAGGCTCTCCGTTCTCGGAGACAAGGAAAAGTCACAGATGGCAGCTGCAAGGAACAAAATGCGTGCTGAAGAGCTTTCATCACGTATAGCAGCCCTTACAGGCGGCAGAGAAGTTAAGCGTCTGACATCCGAAGAATATGTTTCACTTCAGAAGATGGCTCAGTCACTCCTTGAGGAAAACTCGAGAATCAAGGATGAATACATCTCAGAGATTACCAAGCTTAAGATTCAGTACAATGACAGTACATGCGTGGCAAATACTGAACACCGTATTCACAGACTCCAGCGCGAAATCGAACAGATAGACAGTTTTATAAAGACTGTAAAGCTTGCCATCGATGCCTACAACGAAGCTCTCAGAGATATTCACGACGAATATGCTCCGGCCGTTGCAAGAAGAACATCGGAAATTCTCTCTGAGCTTACAAGAGGAAAATACACATCAATCTCCATCAAGGGCGGCAAAATTGTTGTCAAAGACAGGGAAAAGAATCCTGTTAATCTTGAAAAGGTCAGCAAGTCAACCTGTGACCAGATTTACATTGCTCTGCGAATTGCTGTTGCTGAGGTTACTGCAGGAAAGATGAACTATCCGGTTATTCTCGGTGATATATTTATGAAGTTCAGTGAAACAAGATCATCACAGCTTCTCAGATTTCTTCTTGAATATTCTGAAAAGCATCAGATTCTTATTTTCAGCAGCCAGAACAGAATTGCCACTGTTGCTTCACATGAAGACATTTCTATAGATAAAGTAAATGTAATATCCGTATAAACAAAAGAAACTGCGGATAATAAGCCTGAAAAAACTATAGTAAACGACAAATAAAACAGCGCATCAAAGTACGTTACGTAACTTTGATGCGCTGTTAGTTTTTTATACCAGAGACTATGCAAGCCTTTTTACTGCCCGGCATAATAGAACAGCAGTATCTGATACAGCATTACTTTATCATTTTTCTAAACATCTCTGTCATGTAGAGAGAGCCGCAGATGACAATGGCACTGCCCTCTTCCCTTGCTGCCATACGTGCAAGCGTAAGTGCATCCTCTGTTTTGGCAGCGTATTTTTCACAGGTCAGAAATGCTGCAAGCTTTGTTCGTTCAACAGCATTCGGAGCAAATCCGTCTACACAGACTACGGACTTCGCATAGGATGACAGCAGAAGAGCTGATGATTCCGCATCCTTGGTATCCACCATACCGAAAATAAATACAGGTCTTACTATCCCCATTGAAGTAAGCGCTGACAGCAGTGCACTTATACCAGCCGGATTGTGTCCGCCGTCAATAACTATATCCGGCGTTCCCTTTATAAGCTCAACTCTTGAAAGCACCTGAACCTGTGCAAATGAATCCTGTATATTTTTTTCACTGATTACAAAGCCCTCTGACTCAATTACCTCAAGAGCCTTTATCGCTGTCGCTGCATTGATAATCTGATGACGTCCGTGCATTTTAATTCTGTACTGTACACAGTTATACTCAAAGTGTCCGCCGTCTGCGTCAGTTTCAGTATTTTCAAACTCATCTTCGTGAGGAATAATGAGAAGTGAGTTTTTAAAAATACACTCCTTTTCAAATATCTGATATACACTTCTGTTATCCCAGGATACAACAACAGGCCTGTCACGCTTTATTATGCCTGCCTTCTGCATCGCTATCTCGTTAACTGTTTTTCCGAGAATATCTGTGTGGTCAAGGGAAATGGAAGTAATTACAGATACAATCGGCTCCTCTATAATATTTGTACAGTCAAATACGCCTCCTATACCAGCCTCAAGGAATACTATATCACACTTTTCCTCTGCAAAATAAAGCATAGCAATGGCCATGGTTATCTCAAACTGTGAATACTGTTCATCCCCTGCTGCCGCTGCCACAACTGAGCAGTACTTTGCAACGTCGTCCTCTGAAATATTTTCAGAATTTATTCTGATACGGTCCTCATATACTCGCATAAACGGTGAGGTAAACTGTCCGGTTCTGTATCCTGCATTTATCAGTGCCTGTGACATAAGCTCAAGAGTTGAACCTTTTCCGTTTGTTCCGGCAATATGGACAAATCTGAGTTTTCTGTGCGGATTTCCGATTTTATCCATAAGCCCCTCAGCTCTTGAGAGGTTTCTTACCTTACCTCCTGACTTAGTATAGCTGTTTATATATTTACGTGCCTCTTCATAATTCATTTTCTCTTCCCCCTCTGTTAAGGAAACACTGATTTATAAATAACCCGGAGCATCGTAAACAGACAAAGCCCATTTACATAATCCTCCGAAAATAAAACCCGGATAAATGATATACTTATCCGGGTTTTGTTTACTCTGATAAAACTGAATTACTTCAGACCTGCAATTGACTGCTCAATCTTCTGCATCTTTTCCTCAGCACTTGCAAGCTTAGCCTTTTCAGCCTCAATAAGCTTTTCAGGAGCCTTGGCAACAAATCCAGGATTGTTAAGCTTTCCTGAAAGGAAGTCAATATCCTTCTGAACCTTTTCCTTTTCCCTGTTAAGACGTGCAAGTTCCTTATCCTTGTCGATAAGCTCATTAAGAGGAATAAACGCACGTGCACTGTCTGTAACTGCAGTAACTGCATCTTCAATGCTTACCTTGCTGTCAACCTTTACTGAAGAAGCAAATGCCATCTTCTCAAAGAACATTGAGCAGCTTTCGAAAAGATCCTTAAGCTCTGTTTCGATGAATACCTGAGCCTTAACTGAAGGAGGAATGTTCATCTCTGTTCTTCTGTTTCTGATTTCCCTGATTACAGCGATAACCTTTTCAAACGCTTCCTCATCTGCCTTGTATGAAAGTGATTCTTCAAATACAGGGAACTTTTCAAGCATAATAGGTGACTGGCCGTCTGTAAGTGTCTGCCAGATTTCTTCTGTAATAAACGGCATGAAAGGATGGAGGAGCTTGAGCATGCCCTGCATGATAAATACAAGAACAGCCTGTGCTGAAGCCATTGTTTCGCCGCCGGCCATAATTCTTGGCTTTGTAAGTTCGATATACCAGTCGCAGTATACATCCCAGATAAAGTCATAGAGCTTTGATACTGCAACACCGAGTTCAAAATTGTCGAGGTTGTCATTTACAGCCTTTGCAAGATCATTGAACTTACTGATAATCCACTTGTCCTCTATGCTGAGATTCTCAGGAAGACCAGTAAACTTAAAGTCATCAGGAAGGTTCATCATGATAAATCTTGATGCGTTCCAGAGCTTGTTTGCAAAGTTTCTTGAAGCCTTAACCTTCTCGTCCATGTAACGCATGTCGTTTCCTGGTGAGTTACCTGTAGCAAGAGTAAATCTGAGTGCATCTGCACCGTATTCAGCGATAACCTCAAGAGGATCGATACCGTTGCCGAGTGACTTGGACATCTTTCTGCCCTGTGAGTCACGTACAAGACCATGGATAAGAACTGTGTCAAAAGGTACCTTGCCCATGTGCTCAATTCCTGAGAACATCATTCTTACAACCCACAAGAAAATAATATCATATCCGGTAACGAGTGTGTTTGTAGGATAGAAGAAGTCAAGGTCATCTGTTCTGTCAGGCCATCCAAGTGTTGAGAAAGGCCAGAGTGCTGAACTGAACCATGTATCAAGTGTATCCGGGTCCTGACGCATAGGCTTGCCGCACTTAGGACATACTGCGCTGTTTTCCTTTGTAACTACCATCTCACCGCAGTCATCGCAGTAAAATGCCGGAATCTGGTGACCCCACCAGAGCTGACGTGAAATACACCAGTCCTTGATGTTTTCAAGCCAGTGAAAGTAAATCTTGTTGAATCTTTCTGGAACGAACTTTGTTTCACCGTTCTTAACAGCATCGACTGCAGGCTTTGCAAGAGGTTCCATCTTAACGAACCACTGCTTTGAAACGCGCGGTTCAACTGTTGTTGAGCATCTGTAGCATGTACCTACATTGTGGCTGTAGTCTTCAATCTTAATGAGTGCACCTTCTGCCTCAAGATCTTCAACGATAGCTTTTCTTGCATCGTATCTGTCCATACCGGCATACTTCGGATAGTCATCCGTAATCTTTGCATCGTCTGTCATTACGTTAATAACAGGGAGATTGTGACGGAGACCTACTTCGAAGTCGTTAGGGTCATGAGCAGGAGTGATTTTAACAACGCCTGTACCGAAGTCCATTTCTACGTAGTCATCGGCTACAACCGGGATTTCTCTGTGAACGATAGGAAGAATTACAGTCTTGCCTATCATATCCTTATATCTTTCGTCTGCCGGGTTTACTGCTACGGCAGTATCACCGAGAAGTGTTTCAGGACGGGTTGTTGCAAGCTCGATATAGCCTGAACCGTCTGAAAGCTTGTATCTGAGGTGCCAGAAATGTCCTGCCTGATCCTCATACTCAACCTCAGCATCTGAAATTGATGTCTTACACTTAGGGCACCAGTTGATGATTCTTTCACCTCTGTAGATAAGCCCCTTGTCATAAAGCTTTACGAAAACTTCCTTAACTGCCTTGTTGCAACCTTCATCCATTGTAAAGCGTTCTCTTGACCAGTCACATGAAGAACCGAGCTTCTTGAGCTGTTCAACAATACGACCGCCGTACTGTTCCTTCCACTTCCATGCACGTTCCATAAAGCCGTCTCTGCCGATGTCTTCCTTGGTAACGCCGTCTTTTCTCATTGCTTCAACAATCTTTGCCTCAGTAGCGATTGAAGCGTGGTCAGTACCAGGAAGCCAGAGTGTTGCATAGCCTGACATTCTCTTGTATCTGATAAGTATATCCTGAAGTGTTTCATCAAGAGCATGGCCCATGTGGAGCTGACCTGTGATGTTCGGAGGAGGAATAACGATAGTATATGGTTTTTTTGTTCTGTCAACTTCTGCTCTGAAGCAGTTTCCGTCTACCCAGTACTTGTAGATTCTGTCTTCTACATTACCAGGTGTGTAAACTTTTTCAAGTTCTTTTTTCATGATTAAAATCATCCTTTGTAATTTATTATCTATGTTATATTATATTGTAAACGCGTTAAATAAATGCGTTTACAATTAGCCGATTTGCACGGAGATGACGTAGACTACTGCTGTCATCGGATGTGCAAGGCAATAAAAATAAATTTATTATGGTGAACGCAAAAATCTTTTTTGCGTTCACTATAATATAAGACTTACCGGGATTGCAGGGCAGTATTTATTCTGTGATTCTGCGTGCTTCGATATAGTAGCGTTTATCCCACGCATGACCCATGGAGAAGGTTTTTCTCGGGAGTGCACCGTCACAGATTACTGTCGGGAACAGTTCTGACTTGGCCATGTCAGGAAGGATGAAGCCGATGCTGCGTTCTGCAGATGCAAGCTTTTCAATAACCTCTGTACCATGGATATAGTCAATCTTAGCACCCTTTTCCTTTATATATGAATCAAGGAATGCCTGAAGGCTTCCGACAGTAAGTTTTGAAGATGTTTTTGTTATACCGGCTGTTTTTCTTACACCCCTGACTATATAGTCAAACTTCTGTTCGCAGCTGTCCGCATTTTCTGTAAGGCCAAGTGCCTCCGTCATAGCCGCGATAAGGTCATCCGTATCAGCTTCTGTAACTATTCTGTGAATTGCCTCGAACTCAAGTGCAGGAGAATGAAGATTTACAAGTTCAACAAGCGCATATCTTGCCGGATGTGAACTCATATCCTTTCCCGGGTTGTTTCTCTTAAGCTCCTCGTAAAATTCCTTTGCAGTGGCAAGTGAATGGTTTCCGTCGCCCATAGCAAAAACAAGAGGACTCTTTTCACTGAGTGAATACTTTGCATTGAAACTGTCAGTATCTGCAAGTCTGTCAAGCGCGCTGAGTATTTCAGCCTGTTCCTTTTCAGGTACAAGCCATCCTTTAACAGATCCGCCCTTCTGCATAAGCCTGAAGTCATATACCTTTTCAAAGCTTCCGCTCTTTGCTGCAAGAGGTTCAATTACTTTCCTGTCCTCGTCGTCTATAAGAATCATTATGTGAGGAAGTTCGAGCTCAGCACCGCGTCTTACCGCAATTCTCGGAGGGATTCTTTCGATAACCGTTGCTTCTGTAGCTCTTACCGGAGAAACTGAACCCTTTCTGTAGTCGTAGTCCTCAAGGTCGATACAGCCCACAAGGCCTGCTCTTACCTTGCCGTCATCCTGAACTCTCTCAAGATAAATCATTGCATTTCTGTACTCTCTGAAAATACCCTTGTCAAGAGCATCCTTCATTGAAGCCTGAATACCTGAAATTCTCTCAGCAACATTACTGTCCTCAAGATAAATCTCCGGAAGAATAAAGTTATAGGCTGAAGGAACACCCGCAGCGTTTTCAGCTGTTTCCTTCCAGTAGTCAGGTTCACTTGTATACTGGTCACATGCCACAACAGCCCATCTGCTCATATCGGCGCCGGCCGGAAGCAGTATGTCAGCATTTCTGAATGTTGTCATAATATCATTCCCTTCTGTAATCAGTTAAAGTAAACATATTCGGTATCAGGAGCCTCGGCCCTCTCAACCTTCTCAACGTAGAACACAGGTGAAGGCTCGTTCATGCCCTCAGGCATGCAGAAGCGGACACGCGCTGTAACCCTTACCCAGTCCTTTTCCTTAATCTTAATGCCCTTTTCATCAACACAGAGGAGTTTAAGATATTCAAGGTCATCTGCGCAGCACTGCATTGCATATCTGTAAACAAGGAAACTTGTATCCGGATATCCCTTCGGACGTGTGCACTGTCCCTTGAACTGCACAACCTTGTTGTTGTATCTCTCACAGTTTTCAAAAATATCGATAAACCACAGACCAAAGTCCATGTCCTCTATCTTTACAACCGGAGCATCAATGTTGAACGGAAGCTCATCAAGTTCCTCGTCAGCGGTTCCGTCCGTCTTTATGAACATAAGTGATGCCTCAGGATTAACAACCTTGACAGCTGCACGAAGCTGAAGCTTTTTGGTGTTTTCATCACATCTGTTGAATACAACAACAGTGGCATACTTAAACTGCTCATTCATTAACTGACGCATGTTTTTCATCTGCTGGTCAAACTTTGATGCATCTATCATTGCTGATATCTGAACAAGATCCCAGTTTTCAGGCCAGTTAAGTTCAAGCACATCATCAACTGAAGTCATGCAGTTGTTTTCAAGAAGCACAGCAGTCGGTCTGTCCTTCTTTTCTATACCGGCAATAAATTCGGAAGTAAAATCCTCCTTGTTCTCAACCATATACAGAACAACATTGTCCGCAAGATTTTCATACTCGGTAAATCCGTCCTCGCAGCAGATAATAACAACTTTTTCCTGCTGTCTGAAAAAATCCTGGGTAAGCCATCTCTGAATCATGGTTGTCTTGCCGCTCTCTACAAAACCTGTAAACATAAATACCGGAGTCGGTTCCATTTTTTATATCTCTCCTGACTGCGTCCGCAATTATTTCTTAAATACCTTAGTAAGCTCTGCTTCCTTAAGGTCTGTACCGATTACAACAATACGTCCGGTTACGTCTGCACTGCCGAATCGAACTTCGTATTCATCAGGTACATAGTCAAAGTGAATCCATCTGCCGTCCTCTGCAGGAACGATACCCTTTGCTCTGAGAACTGTACCGTACTTTTCATCGTGTGTAAGGTCTGAGAGAATATCTCTCATCTCCATCTCGCCGAACTTTCTTACTGTTTCGATACCGATACTTGAGAATACCTCATCGGCATGGTGATGATGGTGACCGCATGAACACTCTCCGTCTTCATGATGGTGGTGATGATGGTGTTCATCATCGTCGTCATCGTGATGATGTCCGCAGCAGCACTCCTCATCGTCATCATGGTGGTGGTGATGATGCTCATGTTCATCCCCGTCATCATGATGGTGTCCGCAGCAGCATTCCTCACCGTCTTCGTGATGGTGGTGGTGATGATGTTCGTGTTCGTCATCGTCATCGTCATGATGATGTCCGCAGCAGCATTCCTCCTCGTCCTCGTATCCGATACCCTCGATGAATTCGTCATCAAAATCAAGGTCAAATCCGCTTTCCATAACGTCAAGAATCTGCTTTCCGTTTATCTCATCCCAGTCAGTTGTGATAATGAGTGCGTTAGGATTAATTTCATTAAGTGCATCTGTGCATTTTTCAAGCTCATGCTCATCAATATCCTTTGTACGGCTGAGAACAACAAGTCCTGCGCTCTGTATCTGGTCAATAAAGAATTCACCGAAGAGCTTGATATACTTGGCATACTTCTTTACGTCCACTACAGCAGTATAGGAGTTGAGCATAATAGGTGTGTCTTCAGCAACACCCTCAACTGCCCTGATAACATCTGAAAGCTTGCCTACGCCTGAAGGCTCAATGATAATTCTGTCAGGTGTGTAGTCATTAACTACCTTTCTGAGGGACTCACCGAAGTCACCTACCAGTGAGCAGCAGATACAGCCTGAGTTCATCTCTGTAATTTCAACACCTGCATCCTTGAGGAAACCGCCGTCGATGCTTATTTCACCGAACTCATTTTCTATAAGAACAACCTTTTCGCCGGCATATGCCTCAGCAATCATCTTCTTGATGAGAGTAGTCTTGCCTGCGCCGAGAAATCCTGAGTAAACGTCAACAGGAATAAGGTTTTCCTCCTGCTCATCACACCATTTTTCAAAGGCATTGATTACATCATTGAGTTCCTGCTTGTCTTCAATATTGATTAATTCGATTTCATTTTCCTGGTGTTCCTTAAAACCATAGAGGAAAACATCTCCCTCAGTTTCCGGATTTACAGGAACAAGAGCAAGGTATTCCTTCTCACCGCATTCAAAAACAGTGAGTACATTGCACTCCATAACGCTGTCATCTTCAAGTGTAAGCTTGATTGTGTCGTGATGATGGTGAATCATTTCTTCTTTGTTACTCATAATTATATATGTCCTTTCTGGATTATTTATATACAGGAATATGTTCAAAGCCGTCAAGAAGCGTGTCCATTTTTCTGTAAACCATGGCCGTTCCCACAGCTACGCAGGAATCCGCATTCGGAGCAATCCTGCATCTGAGTCCGGTTGCGGAGCCGATGTACATATCAATCTTTCCTATGTGTGCACCGCCGCCGGTAAGTATAATACCGTTGTCATAAATGTCCTTGATAAGTTCCGGCGGAGTCTGGTCAAAAACATATCTGATTGCCTCAGTAATGTCACTGAGATATTCCTCAACAGCAAGGTGAACATCAAGCTCACTTATCTCACGTGACTCAGGCTGACCTGTGTAGAGGTTCTTTCCGCCTATTTTCATTTTTCTGTTTATTCCCGGATTATATACGTTGGAATTTTTCATTTTTATATTTTCAGCAGTTCTTTCACCGACCAGAAGGTTATATCTGGCTGAAAGATATCTGATTACTGCCTGATCAAGCTTGTTTCCCGCAGTGGTAACTGAGTGTGAAACAACCACGCCGTTGAGTGAAACAACAGCAATATCCGTGGTTCCTCCACCGATATCAACTACCATATTTCCGGAAGGAACTGATATATCAACTCCTGCACCGAGAAGTGCGGCAATCGGCTCCTGAATAAGATAAACCTTGCGGGCACCGGCACTGACAGCAGCCTCAATAACTGCTCTTCCCTCAATATCCGTTATAAATGAAGGTATACAGAGCGCTATCCTCGGTCTTATCGGCTGATTGCCGAGAACCTTTAGTATAAAAGCCTTAATCATATACTCAGCCATACCGTCATCCGATATGACACCGTCAGCAAGCGGCCTGACTATCTTGATATAGTCCGGTGTCCTGCCTATCATCCTGTAGGCATCATTGCCTACGGCGACCACTTCTTTTCTGTATATGTGATAGGCAACAACTGAGGGCTCACTGAGTACGACACCGGCATCGTCCCTTGTAACAACAATATTGGTGGTTCCAAGATCTATTCCTATATCCATACTTCAGCTTCCCTCCTTTTTATTTAATGCGTTTACAATAGTTTTGATTCAGCAGCGGCAGCCACAAGTATCGTTCCGGCTCCTGAAGCCTTCAGAAGCTGAGCGCACCGGTTAACCGTGCTTCCTGTTGTTATGACATCGTCACACAGAATAATGTTCTGTCCCTTAAGGTCTGTCCTGCGTATTTTCAGTGCGCCGATGTTTTTCAGGCGTTCATTTCGCCTGAGAAAATGCTGGGATTTTTCAGTGCTGTTTTTTACAAGAATACCTTCTGACACCGGGATACCCAGCACTCCGGATATTTCTGAGGCAATTATCTCCGCCTGATTGTATCCTCTCCTGCGGAATGATGCTTCCGACATTGGAACAGGTATCACCATATCAAAACCTGTGCCTGAAAAATCATTTTTTATAATATCTGCAAGTATCCGTCCGGAATATTCACCGAAGTTCCGGTTGTTTCCCCTTTTCAGTGAGAGAATGCCCTCTCTGACAAGCGTTTCATATCTGAACGGCACCGCTGCCATATCGTAGAAAAGCTCTTCGGAGCATATGCATGTCTCCTTGCCGCATCTGTGACATGTCCTGTCAAATACGGGCTCAATTCCCCTGTGGCATTTTCCGCATATTATTCTGTCCCATGCGATAAAAGCATCGCAGCACGGACAGCGGTTCGGAAACGCCAGGTCAAGAAGGAAGCGGGATACTGTGTTCATTGTTTATTTCACTTTCCATCATTTCGGTAAGGCAGGTGTACCTGTAGGTTCTCCTTGCGTTGTCAACCATCTGAAAAACCTTCCTGCTTGACCCTACTATAATCAGCATTCTTTTCGCACGGGTAACGGCTGTGTAGAGAAGGTTTCTGTAATAGAGCTTCTCAAAACCGCCCAGCAGCGGAAGAATAACAACATCAAACTCGCTGCCCTGGCTTTTGTGTACCGTTATGGCATATGCAAGCTCAATCTGTTCAAGAAGTTCAAAAGTATATGTGCAGATACGTCCGTCAAAATCAATAACTGCTATTCTGTCAGCAATGTTAATCGCACGGACAGTACCGATATCACCGTTAAATATGCCCATTCCGTACTCGTCGTCACGCTTCCACTCTATATCATAGTTGTTTCTTGTCTGCATGACCTTGTCACCGCAGCGGAATGTGTAAATAATGTTTCTGGTCTCAGGCTTGTCCTTTGCAGGAGGGTTTATTTCCTGCTGAAGCCTTTTGTTAAGCTCTATAACCCCGAGAGTACCCTTCCTTGACGGGCAGAGAATCTGAATGTCCTCTGTCGGGGAATAACCATAGGCTTTGGGCAGGCGCGACGTGCACAGATCAGTAACAAAATCCGAAACCTCATCAAAGGCAAGTCTCTGAAAGAAGAAAAAATCATTGTCCTTCTGTGTCAGGTCAGGATATTCACCGTTTATTATTCTGTGTGCATTGGTTATTATGCAGCTTTCCTGTGCCTGACGGAATATTTCCTTAAGCTCTACAACAGGAAGCCTCCTGCTTTCGATTATATCCTTAAGGATATTTCCGGCTCCTACTGACGGAAGCTGGTCGGCATCTCCGACCATAACAAGCCGGCAGCTGATTTTCAGAGCACGAAGCAGACTCTCCATAAGAAGAGTATCAACCATGGACATCTCATCAACAACAAGAACACCGCACTTGAGCGGATTACTCTCGTCATGGGTGAACCTGAGCTTACCGTCCATGTCATACTGTACCTCAAGAAGCCTGTGAATCGTTTTGGCTTCATAACCGGTCAGGTCAGAAATTCGCTTTGCAGCCCTTCCGGTAGGTGCAGCTATCATAACCTTTTCGCCCTTTTTCTCGTAGAGGGAAATAATAGCGTTAAGAGTGGTAGTCTTGCCTGTACCCGGACCTCCTGTCAGAACAAGAACACCCTTTGACAGAGCCGATGAAATGGCAAGCCTCTGAAGTCTTTCGTACCTGAAGCCAGTCTCCTGCTCAAGACTGTCAATCATATGGTCATAGTCATAGATGTCAGGCGAAGAAAATGCCTGGATAACAGCAAGGCGGCCTGCAATATATCTCTCTGCACTGTAGTAATCGGCAAGAAAAACATACTTTCTTTTTTTGCTCTCCTTAAAGTACTCTGCAAGGTTATTATCCTCTAGTTCCTCTGCATATGCCTTTTCAAAGCACTCACAGGATACACTGAGATAGCTGCACACTGTTTCCTTCAGTTTTTCATAAGGAAGACACGTATGCCCGCTGTTTGCATTTTCAAGAAGGACATAGGTTATTCCGGCCTTGACTCGCATCGGTGAATCCTTTCTTATATCAAGTGATTCGGCGACTGTCTCAGCCCTTGCAAACTCAAGCTCAACTCCGTATGAACAGAGAAGATAAGGATTGGTCTGAATAACCTCGAGGCTCTGAAAACCCCATTTTTTAAAGGCCTTCATAGCGTACTTGGCTTTTATATCAAACTTTGAAAGATATGTCATAAGTTTTCTGAGATTAAAAATCTGTTTAAGCTCAGAAGTTATATTTTCACACTTTTTAGGAGAGATGCCTTTTATGTCAAGAAGCTTCTGAGGAGAATTTTCCATAACTTCAAGAGTCCTGTCACCGAATTCGGCAACTATCTTCTTTGCAAGCGAGGGACCAATTCCCTTTATTACACCTGAAGCAAGGTACTTCTGAATATGCACTGCCGTGTTCGGGAGCATACGCTCACAGTACTCAGCCTGAAACTGTGTTCCGAACCTGACGTGATTAACATAGTTACCCTCAAGCTTCAGCTTTTCGCCTTCTTCTATATCTCCGAGTTCACCCGTTGCAGTAATCAGCTCTCCGCCTGCATCAAGATCAAAAACAACATACCCGTTGTTCTCGTTTCTGAACAGTATACTGTCAACAACACCTTCTATTATAAGTGTTTTCTGCTCCAGATGAAACACCTCCCGTAAAAATATACAACCTTTATTATTATACATTCTTTTCACGGAAATTGCAAGAATAAAAATAGTTGCAATTTTTTTCAATAAAGAGTATAATTATAAACTGGTATGCGAATCAATGCATACTTATTTATATGAATATTAAGGAAGCGGTAAATATATGAACATTACAGTATTATGCGGCGGTCTCAGCAGCGAGAGAGACGTAAGCCTTACATCAGGTCTTAACTGTGCAAAGGCACTCAGCAAAAAAGGACACAACGTGTTCCTGCTTGATGTGTTTATGGGTACTGAAACAACTGCAGAAAAGGCTTTTACCGAGTGGATGGACTTTTCCGAGGTAACTTCCTCCATAGCTGCCGATGCTCCGGACCTTGAAGCCGTAAAAAATATCAGAGGTGAAAGCCCTGACGGATTTTTCGGCAAAAACGTTATTGACATATGCAAAAAATCAGACATCGTTTTTATGGCACTTCACGGCTCAAACGGCGAGGACGGCAGAATTCAGGCAACCTTCGACCTCATGGGAATAAAATATACAGGTTCTGACTATCTCGGCAGTGCCAATGCAATGAACAAGAGCATCACAAGAAGACTTCTCATGGCTGACGGTGTTAAGATGGCTGCCGGAACACATTATACAAGTGAAGATTTTAAATCAGGCAGAACTGATGAGTGGACTTCATTCCCGTGTATCGTAAAGCCATGCTGCGGCGGTTCAAGCCTTGGTGTATCAAAGGCTGCATGCAAAGAGGAATTTGACGCAGCTCTCAGAAACTGCTTTAAGTTCGAAAACGAGGCAGTAGTTGAGGAATTTATTTCAGGACGTGAATTTTCCGTTGGCGTTATCGGCGGAAAGGCCCTCCCTGTTATCGAAATCATTGCAGACGGCTTCTACGACTATAAAAACAAGTACTCAGGAAAAACACGCGAGGTCTGCCCTGCGGAAGCAGACGAGGAAACAACAGCAAAGCTTCAGAGAGCAGCTGAAAAAGCATTTGCCTCACTTAAGCTTAACGTTTACGCACGTATCGACTTTATAGTGAACAGCGCTGACGGTGAACCTTACTGTCTCGAAGCAAATACTCTCCCGGGCATGACACCTGCATCACTTCTCCCTCAGGAGGCGCGCGCTGTCGGAATCGAATACCCTGATCTCTGTGAACTTATCATAAACAAGTCACTCGAAAGATTCTAAGGAGGACATTATCTTGAAAGCAATGACTCTAAGGGAAATAGCTGATGCCTGCGGCGGAAAGCTTATTTCACCGGTAAATGCAGAAAATCTTACTGTAACGGATATAACAATAGACAGCCGTACAGCCGGCCCTGAGTCTCTGTATATTCCTGTTAAAGGCCAGAGATTTGACGGACACGACTTCATTGCATCAGTATTTGAAAACGGTGCCGTATGCACTCTTACTGAAAGACCTGACGACAGTCTTGACAAGCCTCAGATTGCAGTTGAATCAACAACTGCTGCGCTCAGGGACATTGCAGAATACTACAGAAGCCTTTTTAAAAATCTTAAGGTCATAGGCGTCACAGGCAGCTCCGGAAAAACCTCAACAAAGGAAATGATTTATTCTGTTCTGAGCGAACACTTTAATGTCCTTAAAACAGAAGGAAACCTCAATAACGAAATAGGCGTTCCTAAAACCATCTTCAGAATAAATGAGAAACATGAGGTTGCCATAGTCGAAATGGGAATCAATCACTTCGGTGAAATGACAAGGCTTGCTAAAATTGTCCGTCCGGACATTGCTGTTATAACCAACATCGGAACGGCACACCTTGAGTTTCTTGAAACAAGAGACGGTATACTCAGAGCAAAGACAGAAATGCTGCCGTTCCTTGCAGAAAACGGAACAGCTGTGCTTAACGGTGATGACGACAAGCTTATTACTGTTAATTCTGTAAAAACAGATTTCTTCGGATTTGAAAAGCACAACAGCATAAGAGCTGAAAAGATTGTTCAGAACGGAATCGACGGAACATCATTTACTGTCGTCACTGATGACATCCGTATGGATGCCTTTGTCCCTGCCCTTGGCAGACACATGGTAATGAACGCGATTGCTGCCTTCAGAATTTCAGAGCTTCTCGGAATGCCTGCTGAAAAGGCAATAAACGGTATACGTAACTTTAAAAACATAGACGGTAGATTCAATGTTATAAAGACAGGTTACTTCACACTTATAAATGACTGCTACAATGCAAACCCTGATTCGGTAAAAGCATCTCTTAAGGTAGTCGGTACCCTTCCGGGAAGAAAGGCAGCCGTGCTTGCTGATATGAAGGAGCTCGGAGATACTTCTGAAAAAATGCACCGCGAGGTAGGAAAGGCTGCTGCTGAAAACCTTGACACTCTTGTCTGCATCGGTCCGGAAGCCCGCTTAATCGCTGAGGAAGCTGCCTCTGAAAATCCTCGTCTCAGAACTGTTCACTTCGACACAAACGCTGAGGCTGAAAAAGAACTTCTTAACTGGCTTGAAAAATCAGATACGGTACTCATCAAGGGTTCCCACTCAATGAATTTGTCTGAAATCACTTCATTTCTCAAAGAAATCAGTGAATAATCACAGTCAATATGTGAAATATGCACAAATATTTTTTTTGCTATTGACAAACGTATCAAATTCATATATGATATAAACATGAATTAAATCAATTGAAACAATGGCGTTTCAATTTCATCTTAATACATACAATACATTTTATGTTCTTGTGTGTGGTGAAATTGAAACGCTTTTTTATTTTTAAGGAGGATTATTAATCATGGTAGATTCAGCAAAGAACAAGGAAGCATTATTTGCGTGCAACGTTTTTAACCAGCAGGTAATGAGAGAAAGACTCCCTAAGGACGTTTACAAGACAGTAATGCAGACAAAGAAAATGGGTACACCTCTCGGAAGCGATGTTGCTAACGTTGTTGCAAACGCTATGAAGGACTGGGCAGTTGAAAAAGGTGCTACACACTATACACACTGGTTCCACCCGATGACAGGTGTTACTGCTGAAAAGCATGACGCATTCCTTTCACCAAACGGCGACGGTACAATCATTCTTGAATTCTCAGGAAAGGAACTCATCAAGGGCGAACCTGATGCATCTTCATTCCCTTCAGGCGGTCTCCGTGCAACATTCGAAGCAAGAGGCTATACAGCATGGGACCCTACATCAGATGCATTCATCAAGGATGGTACATTATACATTCCTACAGCATTCTGCACATACACAGGAGAAATTCTCGACAAGAAGACACCTCTTCTCCGTTCAATGGACGTTGTAAGCGATCAGGCGCTCAGAATCCTCAGACTCTTCGGCAACACTACAGCTACAAGAGTTCTTCCTACAGCCGGTGCTGAACAGGAATACTTCCTCGTTGACAAGACACTCTATGATCAGCGTGAAGACCTTATCATCACAGGCAGAACACTTTTCGGTGCAAAGCCTCCTAAGGGTCAGGAACTTGAGGACCACTACTTCGGTAATATCAAGGAAAGAATTTCAGCTTACATGCACGAACTTGACGAAGAACTCTGGAAGCTCGGTATTCCTGCAAAGACAAAGCACAACGAAGTTGCTCCTGCACAGCACGAACTTGCTCCTGTTTTTGAAACAGCCAATATATCATCAGACCACAACCAGCTTACAATGGAACTCATGAAGAAGATTGCTCTTAAGCACGGTCTTGTATGTCTCCTTCACGAAAAGCCGTTCGCAGGCGTAAACGGTTCAGGTAAGCACAACAACTGGTCACTTTCTTCTAACGACGGTCAGAACCTCTTCGATCCTGGTGACACACCGACAGAAAACACACAGTTCCTCACATTCCTCGTAGCATTTATCAAGGCTGTTCACAAGTACTCTGACCTTCTCAGGCTTTCAGCTTCAAGTGCCGGAAATGACCACCGTCTCGGTGCGAACGAAGCACCTCCTGCTATCGTTTCAATGTTTATCGGTGATGAGCTTCAGAGTATTCTCGATGCTCTCGAAAACGATACAAAGGCTGAAGTTGCTGCTAACAAGAAGTTCAAGATCGGTGTAGATGCTCTTCCTGCATTCAAGAGAGACAACACAGACAGAAACAGAACTTCACCTATGGCATTCACAGGTAACAAGTTCGAATTCAGAATGCTTGGTTCTGCTGATTCAATTTCATGTACAAACGTTATGATGAACACAATTGTAGCTGATGTTCTCTGCGAATTTGCTGATGCTCTTGAAGGTGCAAAGGACTTCAATGCTGCCCTCAAGGATCTCCTCGTTAAGACATACAAGGAACACAAGGCAATCATCTTCAACGGCAACGGTTACTCAGACGAATGGATTAAGGAAGCTACAGAAGTAAGAGGCCTTCCTAACTATGTATCAACAGTTGACTGTCTCCCTACATACCTTGCTGAAAAGAACGTTGCAATGTTTGAAAAGTTCAAGGTTTACTCAAAGGTTGAGATTGCTTCAAGAACAGAGATTCTTCTTGAAAACTACGTAAAGGTTATCAACATCGAAGCTCTTACAATGATCGACATGGCTAAGAAGCAGATTTATCCTGCAGTTATGGAATATACAAAGGAAGTATGCAGTGTTCTCGCTTCAATGAAGTCTGTTGGCATCGAAAACGAAACACAGGAAAAGCTTGCTAACAAGCTTTCATCATCACTCAGATGTCTTGACAGCGCTGTAAGCGAACTTGAACAGGCTCTTATCTCTGCAAAGGATTCTTCAGACGATGTTTACAAGTCATCAAGAGTTTACAGAGACGAAGTATTTGCAAAGATGCAGGCTCTCAGAGCTGTTGCTGATGAGCTCGAAACAATCGTATCTGAAAAGTACTGGCCATTCCCTGTATACTCAGATCTCCTCTTCAGAGTATAATCAGAAATCCCTCCGAATATTTATCAAAGGCTTTCCGGGTTTTCCGGGAAGCCTTTTTTGAATGCCGGTCAGCATGCGCCGGACAGCATGAAAAGTAAATTATCCCTGTTACCCTTGCGGAGAACGCAAAAATAATGTATAATATACAGTGACTATATATGAAAGGGCAGATACATAAATGAGTATACTTAACGTTGAACACGTAACACACGGTTTCGGTGCAAGACAGATTCTTGACGATTCGTCATTCAGGCTTCTGAAGGGAGAACACGTTGGTCTTGTCGGTGCAAACGGCGAAGGTAAATCAACATTTCTCAATATTATAACAGGAAAGCTTATGCCTGATGAGGGTAAGATTGAATGGTGCAAGCACATCACAACAGGTTACCTTGATCAGTACAGTACACTTACCCCGGGCAAAACAATCCGCGAAGTACTCAGAGAAGCGTTCCAGCACCTCTCAGACCTTGAGCAGGAAATGCTCGGACTCTATGAAAAGATGGGCGATGCAAGCGACGAGGAAATGGCTGAGATGATGGAGGACGTAGGTGAAATTCAGGAAATTCTCGACCAGAGCGGTTACTATACAATAGACAGCAAAATCACAGAATACGCCAACGGCCTCGGTCTGGGTGATATAGGTCTTGACCATGACGTAACTGAGCTCTCAGGCGGACAGAGAATGAAGGTTCTCCTTACAAAGCTGCTGCTTGAAAACCCTATGATTCTCATCCTCGACGAGCCTACAAACTTCCTCGATGAAAACCATATCGCATGGCTTCAGAACTTCCTGCAGAACTACGAAAATGCATTTATTCTCGTTTCCCATGACGTTCCGTTCATGAACTCCGTTGTAAACGTAATCTATAATATAGAGCATGCTGTTCTCACAAGATACACAGGAAACTACGATGACTTCAAACGCATGTATGAGCTTAAGAAGCGTCAGAATGAACAGGCATACGAAAAGCAGCAGAAGGAAATTGCTCACCTTCAGGAATTTATCGCCAAGAACAAGGCAAGAGCTGCTACTGCCACAATGGCAAGATCCCGTCAGAAAAAGCTTGAAGGAATGGAAATCATCACGATTGACAAGGAAAAGGTTAAGCCGTCATTCGGATTTAAGTCAGCGAGAACTCCCGGTAAGGTTGTCATCGAAGGAAAGGACATCATTATCGGATATGATGAACCACTCACAAGAGCAGTTGACTTCCAGGTAGAAAGAAATCAGAAAATCGCCATAAAGGGTGTAAACGGTCTCGGAAAATCAACACTCATAAAGACTATGCTCGGTATTCTCAAGCCTATCCAGGGCACAGTTGAGCATGATCAGTTTGTTCAGTACGGATACTTCCAGCAGGAGGAAAACGCTTCTGACAAAACAGCTCTTCAGGAAATCTGGGATGAGTTCCCTGCCATGACAAATGCCGAGGTTCGTGCGGCACTTGCAAGATGCGGCCTTACAAACGAACACATAACATCACAGATGAGGGTTCTCTCAGGCGGTGAAAACGCAAAGGTTCGTCTCTGCAGGCTTATGCTTAACGAATTCAACCTCCTTGTACTCGACGAACCTACAAACCATCTTGACGTACTTGCAAAGGAATCACTCCGTGAAGCCATTGACAAGTTCAAGGGAACCGTTATTCTCGTAAGCCATGAGCCTGAATTCTACGAGGGCATAGTTACTGATATATGGAACCTTGAAAACTGGACTACAAAAATAATATAATACATCAAAACCCCTGAGTTTTTTACTTCGAAACTCAGGGGTTTTATTATAAACGCTTTTATTGCAGACGCAATAAAAGCGTTTACTGAATTTTCTGACTAAAAAAAGACACGGAACTGTAAAATAACAGTCCCGCGTTTATTTGTACTGATTATAAAATTAACCGATTATTTCCTTGTAGAATTCAGCGTAGTCTTTTCTGTCGTCCTTTGTGAACTGGATAGCTGTTCTCGGATGCTGGTTAAGCTGACCTGTCATGAGGTACTGAATGTCATATCCCCACTTGATTCCGCTTTCCTTAAGCTTCATCATTTCTTCTTCAATGAACTTGTATACAGGGTATACGTTGTACTTAGGATTCTTGAGGAAGCCGAGGAGAAGTTCCATTGCACAGTTGCCGGCGCCGCGTCCCATTGAGAGATATGTAGCATCGAGCCAGTCTACGCCGTCTCCGCAGCATTCGATTGTGTTAGCGAAAGCAAGCTGCTGGTTGTTATGAGCGTGAATACCAACCTTCTTGTTGCGCTTTGCAGCAGCATTTACGTACATATCGCAGATTCTTGCCATCTGTTCAGGGTAGATTGAACCGAAGCTGTCAACGATGTAGATACAGTCAACAGGTGTGTCTGCGAGCATGTCAAGAGCTACTTGGATGTCTTCCTTCTGAGCTGTTGAGATAGCCATGATATTGCAGCTTGTTTCGTAGCCCTTCTTTGCAGCGTCTTCAATCATGTCGATTGCTTCAGGCATCTGGTGGATATAAGCTGCTACTCTTACGAGGTCAACCGGTGAGTTTACTCTCTGGTCAAAGTCATCCTTGTCGTGTCTGCCGATATCAGCCATGATAGCGAGCTTAAGGTTTGTGTTGTTTTCACCTACGATTTCTCTGATGTGTTCATCGTTGCAGAACTTCCACTTTCCGAACTTTGTTTCATCAAATACCTTCTTGGAAGCACGGTAACCCATTTCCATGTAGTCAACGCCTGCATCGATATTTGTCTGGTATAATTTCTTTACAAATTCGTCTGTAAAATAAAAGTCATTGCAGAGACCGCCGTCACGAAGTGTAGCGTCAACTACCTTAATGCTTTCTCTGAAATTCAATAAACTTGATACTTCTTTCATAATTAATAACACTCCATTTTCTATTATCATAGCCTCCGGTATGTCTGACAGTGCCGGACTGTACCGGGATACACCTGATTTCTTCAGGCGGCTCTGTAACGCTTTACTCATTTAAAGTGTTACAGTTTAACCACCTAAAGTATTATATCATATCATCCGAGTAAAATCAAGTGTTTTTTTCCTGTTTCTTTAATTTTTTCACAAGAACAATTATTTCATGTACAACGAGAGGCACAAGACCGAGAGCTGTTACGAGAATCCAGTTGTTAAGTGTCATGTGTGAAGTACCGAATATTTTCATCAGAGCAGGAATCTCAGTTACAACAACCTGTCCTGCTATACCAACTGCAACTGCAAGTATCATAACCTTGTTGTCGAGGTGACTGAATCTGAATATTGATGTTTCGGTATCTCTCATACCTATAGCATGGAAAATCTCTGCCATGGCAAGTGTACAGAAAGCAAGAGTCTGTGATTCTGTAAGGATCCGGGTATTTTTGTAGAGTTCTGCGATATGTTTGAATGAAAGTGAATAGTGTGCTGACAGAAGGTCCCAGACCGGAGTCCAGAGAAATGCAAAAAGTGTTACAACGGCAATTACCACACTGTAGAGGCCAACCTTAAAATAACCGCCGCCGGCAAATATTGATTCACCGTTCTTTCTTGGTTTTCTGTTCATTACGTCTGATGATGAGTTAGGGTCAACACCGAGCGCAAAGCAAGGAAGCGAGTCAGTAAGGAGATTTATCCACAGGATATGAACTGCCTTGAGCGGTGCAGCAAGTCCGGCAGCAATAGCTGCAAACATTACGAACACTTCACTGACGTTTGAAGAAAGCGCGAAAAGAATTGACTTCTTTACATTTTCATAAATATTTCGTCCTTCCTTTACGGCCTTCTCAATAGTTGTGAACTTATCATCCTGAAGAACGATGTCTGCCGCGCCCTTTGCCACGTCAGTACCTGTTATACCCATGGCAACGCCGACATCAGCAGCCTTAAGTGACGGCGCATCATTTACACCGTCGCCTGTCATACTTGCAATATAACCGTTAGCCTGAATAGCCTTTACTATCTTAACCTTATGCTCAGGAGATACACGTGCAAAGATTGAAAGCGATGAAACCTTTTCCCTGAGATCAGCGTCTGAGAGCCTGTCAAGGTCGTGACCCATTATACATTCATCCGGACGTTCAGCGATGCCAAGCTTTCTGGCTATTGCGAGGGCTGTATCCTTATGGTCACCTGTTATCATGACAGTCTTGATGCCTGCACGCTTAAATGTTCTGATTGACTCAACAACCTCAGGTCTCTCAGGATCTATCATACCTATCATACCGATAAATGTAAGCTCCTGTTCGACTGCATCCTTATTTCCCTCACGTACTGCAAGTGAGAGAACTCTGAGGGCTTCGTTTGACATTTCTGACATTGCGTTTGAAATAAGGGTCATATCCTCAGGTGTTATTTCCCTGACCTCTCCGTTAATTCTGATATGGGTACATCTTGTGAGAAGCTCATCTGTTGAACCCTTTGTATATGAAATAATTCTGCCGTCAGAAGTTGTGTGAACTGTTGTCATAAGCTTTCTGTCGGAGTCAAATGCCTTTTCATTGATTCGTGGTGTTGTCTTTTCTTCATCCGGCTTGCTTATACCGTATCTGAGGGCAAATGAAACAAGCGCTGTTTCTGTCGGGTCGCCGACCTCAGTTCCGTCAGAAGCTATTGATGCATCGTTACAGAGCATGAACCCCTTGAGAAGAGTATCATACTTCTGCGCATCAAGAGTTTCAAGATCAATATATTCACCGTTTTCAAATGCCTTTACAACAGTCATTCTGTTCTGGGTAAGTGTACCTGTCTTGTCTGAACACACATAGCTTACAGCGCCGAGTGTTTCAACAGCCGGCATGTTCTTTACAATTGCATTTACCTTAGCCATTCTCTGCATGCCAAGCGCAAGAACTATAGTAACAATTGTAGGAATACCCTCAGGAATAGCTGCAACTGCAAGTGAAACAGCTGTCATAAGAAGCTCAAGAACTTCTCTACCCTGGATAATACCTATAACAAATACTACTGCACAGATAATAATTACAGCAATACCGAGCACCTTGCTTAGCTCGTCCATACCCTTCTGAAGAGGTGAAGGCTTGTCCTTTTCCCTGCCTACCATATCAGCAATCTTACCTATTTCGGTATCCATGCCCACTCTTTCAACACGGCCGGTTCCTCGTCCGTAGGTTACTACTGTAGACATATACGCAAGGTCAAGTCTGTCTCCTATACCGGTGTTTTCATCCGGAACAAAGTCACAGTTCTTTTCAACAGGCAGTGACTCACCTGTCAGCGCCTTTTCATCAACTGAAAGCTTCGCTGTTTCTATAAGCTTGAGATCAGCAGGAACCTGCTTTCCGGCTTCAAGAAGTACAATATCTCCTACAACGAGATCCTCTGACGAAATTTCCTTTGTTTCTCCGTCACGGATTACAGTTGCCCTGAGTACAGACATTTTTTTGAGTGCGTCAAGTGCCTTTGCGGCTTTGCCCTCCTGAACAACGCCTATAACCGCATTTGCAATGACTATTACAAGCATGATTACAGCCTCACCGTAGTCACCGAGTATTACTGATATAATTATAGCAGCTGCAAGAATTGCATTGGTAAAGTTCAGAATCTGTTCCATAAACATCTGAACTACAGTTTTCGGTTTCTCCTCCCTAAGACAGTTTTTTCCGTTTTGTTCAAGCAGGCGGTCAGCCTCCTGCTGTGTCAGTCCCTTTAGTTTTTCCATAGTTAATTACCTCTCAGTTATTTTTTGATTCACTTTTCGAGTCACTTATAGTATTCTATCACAGAACAGCATATATTTCAACTGTATTTAACATATGCAGGACAAAAATATTTAAGGAATACCCTGACTTTCGCTTTATAATAAACACATTTACCAGTCGTTAATAATTCTGTGCGATTCTGTGTAAAATTCTTTTTGCATTCACTTTTTTTATTGACTGGTGTAAATCACTGTGATATAATGAATACACTATAACTACAGGGAAGGGTTTATTCATTTGAAAAACTTCAGACGTACACCGCTTATGACGGTATACCTTTTCAAGTTCCTTGTGAGAACTGCGGTTTTTATCAGCATACTTGTGGTATATCTTCTGCACAAAAGCATTCTTGTAGAATTTATGACTCATAAATTCACTTTTAATATAATTGAACACGGCATATCACCGCTCCACATTCTCTGGGCTGGTTTTATGCTGATGATGATAAGACATCTGTTTCCGGGAGACTTTGTTACCATGGGGCTGAAAAAGGAAAAGCCCGATGCCTTCAGGGAAAACAGCGGCTATGACCGACTGGAGCTCTTTAACTTCGTTCAGGAGCAGAATATACGTGCATGGAAGGTTATGCTTATATGGCTTTCCTTCAACGCAGTCTTTGCTGCCCTTTATCTTTTCAGAGTAATCGGTGCCGCGGATCTGCTTATGCTCACTGTTTTTTATTTTCTGTGTGATTATATATGCATTCTTTTCTACTGTCCTTTTCAGAATTTTATAATGAAAAACAAGTGCTGTGTTAACTGCAGAATTTTCGAATGGGGTCACTTTATGATGTTTACCCCGATGCTGTTTATTAAAAACTTCTTCAGCTGGAGTCTTTTCTTTACTTCACTTGTTGTTCTTATAAAATGGGAGATTATTTTTGCAAAGCATCCTGAACGCTTCTGGAGCGGTTCAAACCAGATTCTTCAGTGCGCAAACTGCAGGGACAAAACCTGTCAGATAAAAAAAGCAATAAGCAGGCATTAATCTGCGGGAGTAAACATATCGTGAACGTCATAATTTTTTGTCGTTTACTATATCTTCCACGAAAAAAGCCATGCGGCAGATAAGTTCTGACGCACGGCTTTTCTTATTTGGTACACATTATTACGACTTCTTCAAACTCATCGTCTGCATTTTTAACTGTGCCGGCAATGTAGTAAATTGTCTTTTCATCTGCGGAAACACGCAGTTCCCGGCAGTTTCCGTAACCTGACGAACCGGTTACAAAACGAATCTTATGTTCTCCGTCAGGAGTAAGCGTTTCATCGAAGTAGGAAACATCGCAGCTGTACTCATCAGCACCGCTGCCCTCTGCCTTCACAAAGTAACCGCTTCCTGAACCCTTTGAAAACTCTATTGAGAAGGACCCGTCCGCTGAGGTCCACTTACCCTTCAGCATCTCAAAAATCTCGTCCTTTTTCATATGAACAGGCATTGAAGGTTTTCCGGAGTTTTCAGAATCCTCACCGTCTTCCCCGTCCTCAGGAACCTGAGACTCTTCCTTTATTTTAAAATCAGTCAGATCTCCAAGGTAAGTACATCCGTGGTCATCCTCAAAGCTTGTGAGAAGATACTTAAACTCTTCGTTCTTAAGTTCCTTCAGTTTAAGACTGGTCTGGTAGTTCAGGTCAACCTCAGTGGTCTCTACCTGACTTATATCGCCTTTGATGGAAACAGTTTTCTTTTCCTCGTCATAGCTGCACTCAACGCCCTCGGTTATCTCGTTTTCTTCTTCGTCGTACAGCTTAACCGTAACATCCTCGGTTTCAAAGTTCTCTATAGCAAAGTTAAGCTTAAACTCCTCTTCTGTTTCAAGCGAGTTAAGAAGCTTGATGGAGGTTTCCTCCTCCTCGAAAATAAGATTGTCCGTATACTCGTACTTAGTTCCTTCTTCTTTTCCGCAGCCTGTAAATGATGCTGAAAAAATAACAGCAGCCGCTGCAATGCAGACTGTCTTTCTGTTCATACCACATAACCCCTTATAAGTATACTATACTTTAAACACCAGATTACAGTGAACGGAGAATTATATGTTCACTGTACTAATATCATTTACTGTCATGTATAAATTATAGCATATTTTTTCTTGTAAAACAAGCGTTTTTAACAAATTTCTGATGAAATAATGTTTTGACTTCCAATCCGTACTTTACTCATTATTAGTTTTGACGCAGTAATATTTTTGTGGTATAATTCATATTGCAGTGTCTCTGAGGTTCAGAGCGATGCTATTGTGAACGTAAAAATCTTTTTTCGTTCACTACAATAAAAGTTTTATACCGGATAGTCATTTATCCGGCATCCTACACGCTGAAAATGGTGATACAAATGACTAAGGTTGATCTTGTTACCGGTATCCTCGGAGCCGGCAAAACTACATTTATAAGAAAATACGTTCAGTACCTTAACAGACAGGGGCTGAAAACAGCCGTTCTGCTTAACGACTACGGTGCTGTAAACATTGATATGGTTATGCTCAAAGATCTTAAGGGGCCGATGTGCGATGTCTCGATGGTTGTCGGCGGTGCCGATGCGGACTGCCACAAAAGAAGATTCAAAACCCAGCTTATAGCGCTCGGCATGCAGCACTTTGACAGAGTTATTATCGAGCCATCCGGAATATTTGATATGGACGAATACTTTGACACCCTTTATGAATCTCCTCTTGACAGGTGGTTTGAAAAAGGCACAGTCATTACTATAGCCGACTCTGATGCCGGCAGCGAGCTTTCTGACGAAATGATGTTCATGCTCGGCTCTGAGTGTTCATGCTGCGGTTCTCTTGTTATCAGCAAACTGAGTGAAATACCGGACCATGATACAGTAAAAATGGTCACGGACCGTATAAACACTGCCCTTGAATTTATCGGCTGCAGAAGAAGGTTCGCCCCTGAGGAAGCTGTTGCAAAGCCATGGGACAGTCTTACTGATGATGACTTTGCCGCCATAGCATCCTCCTCTTACAGGGCCGAAAGCTATGTTAAGCTTTTTAACAGGGATACTGTAAAGAGCAGTGTGCATTATTTTATGCATATATCCGTTCCGGAAACCAGTGTCAGAAGCATGACAGAAGACATAATGAATGATCCGGAGTGCGGAAAGATATTCAGAATCAAGGGGTCACTGCCTGCAGAAAACGGCAGATGGCTGCGAATAAACGCAATGCCTTCTGCCGTTACCGTAACACCTGCCACTGACGGACAGGCTGTATTGATTGTTATAGGCGATTCACTTAATCCGGAGAAAATAAGCAGCTATATAAGCAGCCTTAACACTGACCCGGAATATGTGTTTATCTGAAACTTCTTACCCAGTTCAGAAGTGAGTTCGGGTAGATGTTTTCCTCAACGTCTTTTCTCATTCTGTCTGTAACAGGACCGTTTGCCGCAAGCTTTGCAAGAATGCACGCCTGAAGCTCAGGCACTGTCATCTCTTCATAAGGCTTGTTAAGATCCAGTTTTTCAGCCGGCTTTTCGGAAGCTTTTTCCGGAACAGCCGGTTTTGCTTTTTCCTCCTGTGGCTGTGCAGGCTTCTCAGCTTCTGTTTTAGCAGGCTCTTCCTTAACCGGAGAAGGTTCAGGCTTTTTTTCAGGTTCCGGCCCGGCAGGCTTTACCGGCTCTGATACCTTCATATCAACAGGTACAGCCTTTGCATCGGTTTCTGACGGAACCCAGATATCACCGGAACAGCCAGGAATATCAATTGTAATGTTTCCACCTGATGAACAGAGCTTTCTGCCTGAAAGCATCCCTGTATATTCACCGTGTGATGCAGGAACCGTTACAGCCGCAGAACTGTCATCGTTGTTTACAGCAACTATAACCTGAACTCCGTTAAAGGTTCTTGAGAAGCAGTACTGTCTGTTTGTCAGCCTGAGCTCACGGTAGTCACCGTATGAAAGCGCAGGTGTTTCCTTTCTTATCCTGCCAAGTGCAGTAATAATCCTTGTATATGAATTGTTTTCATATGCATCCGCGAAACTGTCAAGCTCAAGCGCAGGTCTGAGAGAGTCATCGGAGTACTTCTCCTTTTTGCCCTCAATACCGAACTCTGAACCATAGTATACAGAAGGAACACCTGGAAGAGTATACTCAAGAATGTGAACAGGTGCGTAGAACGCAGTGCTGTTAATCTTGTTTATAATTCTCTCAACGTCATGGTTATCTGTAAAATTGTAAAGCTTAAGACCGTCCGGTTTGTTTCCGCCCATTTCCCAGAGACGCTTTACTGTGTGTGCTATCTCAAAGTAGTTGTGATCATTATGGCCTGAGTAAAGAGCCTTGTGAAGTGCATAGTTTGTAACAGAGTGGAGTGTCTCACCGTTTACCCATCTGCTGTAGTCGCCGTGTATAACCTCACCCATAAGCCAGAAGTCTGGTTTTACTTCATTTGCAGTGCGTCTGAGCTTCTTCATAAAATCAAAGTCGAGAACATCGGCAGCGTCAAGTCTGATACCGTCAACATCAAACTCGCTCACCCAGAAACGGATAACGTCACATATATAATCTGTTACAGCCGGATTTTTCTGATTGAGCTTAACAAGAAGATTGTATCCGCCCCAGTTGTCATATGAAAATCCGTCATTATACTCGTTGTTTCCGCCGAAGTTTACATTGCAGTACCAGTCTCTGTACTGAGAGCCTTCACGCTTTTCCTTTATATCCTTAAAAGCAAAGAAATCACGTCCGGTATGGTTGAACACACCATCAAAAATAACCTTTATACCAGCCCTGTGACATTCAGCGACAAATTCTGTAAGATCATCGTTTGTGCCAAGTCTGCTGTCAAGCTTTCTGTAGTCAGTGGTTTCATAGCCGTGACCGACTGATTCAAAAAGAGGTCCGATATACACTGCGGTGAATCCTGTCTTTTTGATGTGTGAAATCCACGGAATGAGCTTTCTGAGTCTGTGCTCCGGTTCCCCGTATGCATTCTGCTTCGGTGCCCCTGTGAGTCCGAGCGGATAAATGTGATAAAAAACGGCTTCATCATACCATGCCATAATAATAACCCCCATTATTTCATATTTCCTGTATCTGAATATAACTCATTATATAAAAAAATGATTATTTTACATTGGATACATAAAATTATATTCCCATTATACCATACATTTTCGTTAAAATCAATAACTTAGTCAAATTTTTTAATATCGTTTCGAACACTTCGTTCAAAATATACAAACTATTAAAAATGTACGTCAAGCCGAAGACGTGATTTAATCAGTGTTTCCTTAAACTTCGAAAACTCTCTTTATGCTGTCATAGTGAAGGAAGATGCCCTCATCGGCAAGAGCTTTGATTTCCTCTGGTGTGGCGAGTTTGTATCCGAGAGTTTCCTCCTCCTGAAGGCAGAGGTCACTTTCGTCAAAATCCATTACATAGCGGTAAATATCAACGAAGTAGTTGTCTCCCTCGCCCGGATTTTCACGGTGATATGTGAAAACATAACCGCCGTCAGCTCCTGAAACATCAAGACCTGTTTCCTCTCTGATTTCTCTCATAACAGCTTCCTCAGACTCCTCGCCTGCCATTGCCGCACCGCCTGAAACCTCCCACCAGCCGGGAGCCCATGCCTTGGTCATTACTCTCTGTGTTATAAGGAACTTTCCGTCCGGACGCATTATAACGCCAAGAACTGTAAGGTGGTATTCGCCGTCCTTCAGAATCCAGTCATTTTTCTTCATAGTACGGCCTGTCTTGTTTTTGTCAGCATCATATATATCCCAGTATTCCATATTATCCTCCGTAATTTCTGTGAATGTAAAAAATTTCGTTAATTATTATCACAGTGAACCTCAAAAAACTGTCCTTCACTATAATAATCTGTACTGCGTATCAGTACACTCCTTGTAATTTTAACATATTAACGATTATTTTTCAATACAAAAAAACAGTGGACGCAAAAATCATTTCTGCGTCCACTGAAACTGTAATGTGGTAAGTAGATTATTTTTTATACGGGCTGCTGTATGACTCAGCCTTCTTTACTGCATCTTCAAGTGACATTCCTGCAAAGTCCTGTGCACCGAAGAGTCTTCCTGATTTTTTGTCATCAATAAAGGCACCGACTGCGATACCAGGGATTGTTGACTCAGGTGCATTCGGAGCGTTTGGTCCGCCGAGTTCTGTACGGCACCAGCCGGGATCTGCAAGTGAGATGATAACATCTGTTCCTTCAAGCTTCCAGCCAAGGTCTACTGTAACCTTGTCAAGGGCAGCCTTACTTGCTGAGTAGCCTGCCTGTTCAGCCTCAAGTGCAATTCCGCTTGTAGTGTTTACTATACGTCCGAAGCCTCTTTCTATCATTCCCGGAAGGAAGTGATAGCATATCTGCATAGGAGCAATTGTGTTGATTGCAAAGCTTACAGGATAGTCATCAAGAGGTGTCTTAAGGAACTCTGATCTGTAGCCTATCTGAAGTCCTGCGTTGTTGAGAACGATATCAACTACTGTTCCCTTTTCGTCGATGCTCTTAAGCATTGCATTTACTTCAGTGATATCAGAAAGCTCTGCAGCAACTGAATATGCTTCAACGCCCTTTGCCTTTACTTCCTCAAGAAGTGACTGTGTACCCTCTGCCTTTCTGCTGTGAAGGATAAGATTACATCCCTGTTCAGCCATGAAAAGAGCTGTAAGTCTTCCTATACCTCTGCTTGCACCTGTGATAAGTGCCCATCTGCCTTTTACGTTTACCATAGTTTATTCCTCCGTTTATACTGTCCTGCGGTCAGTTTACTTTACCGCAAGCTGTTTCTTTGCATTTTCAAGTGTGTCTATTACTCTGTCACACCACTGGTCAAATTCAGGGTCCTCACGCTGGAGCTCAGGATTGCTGAGAACATTTTCTATCGTTCTCTTTATTCCGTCCTCAAAATGAACCTCCGGTCTGAACTCCGGAACTGCCTTTTTAAGCTTGCTGTTGTCAAATACTACTGAACATGCCTTGTCTCCGATAAGACTGCCTGTAAGGTCATAGTCACTCACTGCAGCGAGAAATTCAGAAGACACGTGATATGCCTTAAGCTCCACGTTCAGTGCATCAGCTATGCACTGATAAATCTGATTCCAGGTAAGTGTCTCATCGTTTGTTATCTGGAAGGCCTCGCCCACTGCGTGCGGGTTTCCGACAAGTCCGCAGAATCCCTTCGCAAAGTCACTGTTGTGAGTCATTGTCCAGAGTGAAGTTCCGTCACCGTGGATGATTACCGGCTTTCCTTCAGTCATTCTCTTAAGAACCTGCCAGCTTCCGTTTTTACCGTGAACGCCCAGAGGCACTGAACGCTCATCATATGTGTGGCTCGGTCTTACGACTGTTACAGGGAATCCGTCCTCACGGTAATGCTTCATAAGAAGCTCCTCGCAGGCAATCTTGTTTCTTGAATATTCCCAGTAAGGATTCGCGAGGGTTGTTCCCTCGTTTATCACATATGATCTTACCGGCTTATGATAAGCTGATGCTGAGCTTATATACATAAACTGTTTTGTTCTTCCGCTGAAAAGTCTGAAGTCACGTTCAAGCTGTTCAGGAACAAATCCGATAAAGTCACATACGCTGTCAAAGGAAAGTCCGGAAATTTTGTTTCTTACATCTTCCTCGTTGCTGATGTCAGCGTTTATAAGCTTTACTGAATCAGGAAGCTCATCTGTTCTTGAACCTCTGTTAATAAGGTAAACCTCATCGCCTCTTTCGGCGAGTCTGCGGGTTATTGCCATACTTATGGTACCCGTTCCGCCTATAAATAATACCTTCAAATAATTACCTCCTGTTTTACAGCAAACGACAGAACCTGATTCGTTTACTGTACACTTTTTGCTTAATGCAGTCCCCGAAATCCCGCAATCAGAATTTATCCACTGCAAATTTGTACGTTCAAACACAACATTATTGTACTACATGCTGTTAGTTATGTCAATAAAAATGTGTTTATGTTGCCATATCTTTATTTATTATAAACATTACGGACTATGAATATCGTTTATTTATACAACAGTTGGATTATTGTAAACGCATTTATTATGCGTAAATAAAACACAATCCCCCTTCCGGATATACGAAGAGGGATTATATACACTATTCTGATTTAAAAAACCGTGATTCGTTTTCGTTGCAGAGCACAGCTTCACTGTTTCTGAGATTCAGGTGGAACACATGTCCGTTATCCGGGTTTTCCTTTCCGTAGAGATGATGCTCAAATTCAGTTCCAAGTTCAGTGAGCTTTTTAACAAGCACTTCCGTACGCGGGCAAAGTCCGTCGTTTACGCTTGCCATAAGGTATGTACGCGGAAATTTTTCGTTCACATAGTCAATGCAGTCAGTAAGGCTCTTAACTGCCTCTCCTCCGGTGTACCATCCAAGAAGCATACTGTCCTCATCCGGTACAGGAGTGTATATACCACAGTTTAACGCACAGGCTTCCGGAACCGGACGCCTGTCTGTACTGAAGCTGAAGAATTTTCTGTACTCCTCAGAGAGAGCATACACACAGTACTGAAATCCGAGCTGGGCTCCGCAGGAGTCACCTGTTATATACAGGCGGGTCATATCAAATGAATACTTTTCAGCATTTTCCGATACAAATTCCATAACCCTGCACACATCCTCAAATCCGCACGGGTACATGTACTCAGGACTCAGACGGTAATTGAAGTTCACAACTGCATACCCCTTTGCAGCCATATGTGCAGCATACAGGCTGTAGAGCTCCTTGTCTCCGTAGAACCATCCGCCTCCGTGAATATTCACAATAACAGGCCATGCCTCCCCTGACTCACCTGCCGGGTAGTATATGTCCGTCAGATGCCACTTCTCCTCATCAGGTGATGCCGATGACGTATAGGCTGTATCCTTAATAACCCTCACGTCGCACATTACGTCCCCGCGGTCTCTCTCCGCATCGGACTCTGCCCACTGTTTTCTTACCTTTTCCGCTTCTTTTATCATATCCTGCATTTCTTTTTACCGCCTTAACTAAAAAATCTTATTTTAAACTCTGTACCCCTGCCCGGTTCACTTTTAACACTGACCGTACCCTGCTGCTGTACAATAATCTGCCTCGAGAGTGCAAGTCCTATGCCTGCACTGTCTGATGACGGAGATACCTTGTAGAACCGCTCAAATATATGAGGAATATGCTCAGCACTTATACCTTCACCGTTGTCTCTGACAGTTATATCTGTGGAAATAACGTTCTGTGAAATCACAATCTCTGTTTTTCCTCCTTCACCTGTATGCTCTATGCTGTTCTTGACTATATTTGAAACAGCTTCATTTGTCCAGTGTCTGTCACATGTAAGAAAAATATCATCAGGACAGTTTATCACAAGCGAAACATTCTTCACTTCAGCCATTATCTCAAAGGTTTCCCTTATATGATCTGTCATTTCCGAAAGACATACTTTCTCCTTTTTGAGTTCGAGCACACTTGCCTCCAGCTGAGACAGCACAAGTATATTTTTCACAAGCCAGTTTATTCTGTTTATCTGTGTGTTTATTTTGGAAAGATACTCCTCACGCTGGTCACGGGTAACAGACGGATTTTCAAGGAGCTCCGTCATGATTGAAACTGCTGTAAGAGGAGTCTTTAACTGATGGGAAATATCCAGAAACATGTCAGCCATGTATTTTTTCTGCGAGGACTCCCTTGAACAGCTTTCCTTAATCAGCGCTACAACCTTGTATATTTCACTTTCAAGAATTCCGAAATTTCCTTCGCAGCAGCTTTCCGGTGCCGGAAGCTTCAGGTTATCCTGAAGAGCTGTAAGGTATTCGATAAGTCTGTCTGTACTTTTTTCCACCCGTCTGCGGTTTACTGCACTTACTGCCATACCTGAGACAATCGCCCCGGCAGCCGCAGAAACTATATACCATATCAGCATATGTTAACCCCGGACTGTTTTTCCATGCGGTAACCCAGTCCCCTTACTGTAGTAATAATCTGGTTTTCCTCATCGGCTCCGAGTTTTTCGCGAAGCCTTTTTATATACACTGTCAGGGTATTGTCATTTACAAAATTACCAGCATCGTCCCAGATTGCTGAAAGTATCTGCTGACGGGAAAGTATATTTCCGGAGTTATTGAGAAAGATAAGAAGGAGCTTGTATTCCATTGCCGTGAGAAATATCTCCTCATCGTCTCTGAAAATCTTTCCGCTCTGTATATTTACCCTGTTTTTTCCGACATAAACCACACTGTTCTGCCCTCTGGCGCCCGTTCTTCGTATTACTGCCTTCATTCTGGCAATAAGCTCCCTTATGCGGAAGGGTTTTGTTATATAGTCATCCGCTCCCTGCTCGAGGGCAAGGACAGTATGTATCTCGTCATCACATGCCGTCAGGAAAATAACCGGCGTTTCCCCTCTTTTTCTTATCTCACTGCATACAGCGTATCCGTCACCGTCGGGAAGCATGACATCAATAAGGCAGAAATCAGGTGCAGGTCCTTCAGTTATGATTTCAAGTGCATTTTTTACGTTCTCTGCACATGAAACTTCGTATCCTTCCTGTTCAAGGGATATTCTCAGTCCTTCGGATATTATTCTGTCATCTTCCACGACGAGTACACGCATAAATCTATTTCCTCTTTCTTCTGTTCGTTTGTGCTGTTCAGGATTGGTTTAATGCTGAACAGGTGCAAAAAGTTATCTCTATTATACCATTTCAGTGCGTATGTTTTCAAGTATACTGCCGTTTTCTTTGTATCTGTAGCACCAGGCAGAAAGTATGCAGAGCGAAATCAGCGGAATGACAATTGACAGAACTGCGTATACCGGTGAAACCGGAAGACGTGCATTTCCGAAGGCATCGGTAAGGAATGTGTAAAGGAAATACATCAGTCCTGCTGACAGCAGTGATGCTGAAATCAGTGCTCTTACAAAGAGTGTGATATTTTCCGTGGCTGTCATTTTATTTATCTGAGACGAATCCATACCTGCTGACCTCAGCATAGCCATCTCTCTTCTTCGTGATAAGGCTCTTGATTTTACAGAATTGAAAATATTAAGCAGACACACAAAGGAAACAAGAACCATGAATGAATATGCCATTATATACACAAGCCTGTTTATCGCATTTTTTACATTTTCCCTTGCATAATCATCATAAAGCTCAAGCGGATATACAGTAAAGCCTTCTCCTTCATAAAACCCGTCATTATCAGCAAGCTTTACAGCAAGGGGACTTCCGCTGTCAGTAATCCTTATTTCCAGACAGGATTGTATCATGTTTTTGTCTGTCATACTTTTTATTTTATCATAGGGTACAATAATCCAGATATTCTCGCCGTGAAGCTCTGCTATACCCTCAAGCATTTTTCTGTCTGCAAATCCTGCTGTACAAAACTTCATTTTTTCATGCCCGGTACCGTATTCATGTGCATTAATTCTGATTCCATAACGCATATCAAGGGAAAAAATGTCACCTGTTTTCAGTGTGGTACTTTCACTGAGTTCGGTAAACCAGTACCGTGACGGCCGGTTTCCGGACGGCCGGTTTCCGTTAAATCCGATCAGATCCGTGCTGAGTTCGGTATTCTGAAATACTACAGCAGGCACCTCATCTGAATTCATATCACAGTATGCCCCGCATTTTTCAGCAAGTCTGAGGAACACTTCATCTGATACACAGAATAAATTCACATCAGGTTTGTCTAAAATAAAGTCTCTGTATTCTTCAAAATAATCCTCAGCAGAATACAGTTCTGCTATCTTCATGTATGCATCAGTGTATTCGCTGCTGTAAGCGATATCTTCTGCTGCTATCATATATGAAATGCCGTATTCACCGGTTACCTCAGTGCCGTAGTCATCTGTAAATTCCTTTTTCAGTTTTTCTGCATCCAGATTTCCGGAATTAAGGATATAGTCCCCTGAATGATTAATTCTGATTTCCTCTCCGTCAGAAAGCTTGATGGCCGCAAGTCTGGTTACGGAATCTGCTCCGTATGATGCAACCATAAGGATTATCATAAAAACTGACAGTGCCCTGACAGTGCTCCATGATTTTTTTCTGTGAAACCTTAACCCGTTTGATGCAAGAAGTCTGACCCCATTTCCTTTTTCGAACGCCCTTCTGTCCGTTCTGAAGTGCTTTCTCTCTGTTCTTTTTTCATTGCCTCTGAGGCTTGTGATTACTGATGCCCTGCCGGCCTTAAAAGCAGGCAGAACAGCCGATATATATGCAGTTGCAGCTGACAGCAGAATTACTGCACCTGTATTCTGCGGAGTAACTCTCAGACTAAAGGCAGCAAAGTCAATTTTTCCGTAAGCAGCCTCACTCATCAGTACTGACAGATACGGTTTAAGAGCTGTTATACCTGCATATATCACTCCGAATCCGAGAAGTATTCCAGCCGGGAGAGCGAAGGCAAGAAGCAGTGATATCTCATAGTACACGCTGCTTCTCTTCTGCGCTGATGTCGCCCCCACCGATGAAAGAAATCCAAGATACCAGTTACGTTCCTCATATGATATACTGAATACATTGTAAATAAGAATTACCGATGCTGCAGCAATAAGCAGTATAAAAAACACAGTCAGTACTCTTACAATCCAGTTAAATGAATCATCTGAACTGATACTGTCAAAAATCAGCACAAGATCATTGAATTCCATTTCAAGATCTCCGGTTATCTCATAAACATCCCTGTAGCTGTAACGTGCTCTTATATCAGTTGAATCCGTTATCAGTGATATATTGAATTTTCCCGCCGATGCCTCCTCATAGTCAGTGAATGTGATAACTGTATGATATGGCTTTTTCTTTTCAGAACCCGGTATTTCTATAATTCCGGTTACAGTAAACTCAGCTTTCTCTCCTGTCATCTCGTCATAACGCTCAAATTCTTCCGAACTGTCGTACAGACCGAAGTCAGCGCCTACTTCCCTTACTTCGCCGCTTTCAAGCTTTATACCGTCAAAAGGAAAGAACGCTTCACCTTTTATTCCCCTGATCATTCTTCTGCAGTATGATGCACTCAGACTGTCACCGGTTTTTATACCGTACAGCCTGCTGAACTCCTCTGTTACAACCGCTTCATTCTTTTTTTGCGGCAGAGCGCCTTCAGTGAGTATGATATTCATCATATCAAAGCTGTCCGCCGAATATGCTTTTACCTGGATATACGGCTTATCCGGATTTTTCGGGTTTTCAACCGGAGATATTCCTCTTGTGAATGACACTGCTGTTTTTCTGAAATATCCAGACTCCATAAGCCTGCTGTATACAGTTTCATCAGCATCATACACGTTGACGTGCCACTTGCCGTTCTGAGCTGATGCAGTAGCTTTCATCATCCCGAAAACAGTGTCCTTTCCGACAAATACACAGGTCATAAGGATGACCATAAGTGTTATTCCGAGAAATGATGCAAATGTCCTGATTTTATTTTTCATCATATACTGCCATGTTACATGGCGGATAATTTTTCTGTTTCTCAAGATTCACCACCTCCGAAATTTCTGAGGCGTTCATCCTTTACAATCCTGCCGTCCTCTATTCTTATCATGCGGTCAGCTCTGAGAGCGATACTCTCATCATGGGTTATGACTATCAGTGTCTGCCTGGTTTCAAGATGTGTATTAACCAGAAGTTCTATAATATCCTCACTGTTTTTCCTGTCAAGGTTTCCGGTAGGTTCGTCGGCAAGAATAATAGCCGGATGACTGTACATGGCTCTTCCCACCGAAACCCTCTGCTGCTGTCCGCCTGACAGCTGACCCGGCAGGTTTTTTCTTCTGTCTGAAAGGCCTATGTGTTCAATAATACTGTCGAGTCTCTCCCTGTCAAGCTTTCTTCCGTCAAGAAGATGAGGAAGTGCGATGTTCTCCTCCACATTAAGTACAGGCATAAGATTATAGAACTGATATATAAGTCCTATCTGTCTTCTTCTGAAAACTGCGAGCCTGTTTTCATGCATGGATGTAATATCAGTGTCACTTATAATAACCCTTCCTGAAGTTACCCTGTCAACACCGCCGAGTATATGAAGAAGTGTTGACTTGCCGCTTCCTGATGGCCCGGTAACCGAGACAAATTCACCTTTTTCCACACTGAAGGAGATATTGTCAAGCGCTCTGACAGCATTTTCTCCCTCACCGTAAACCTTGCTTATATTTTCGCATCTCAGAATTTCCATAATGAATTTCTCCTTTCTTCAAAGCCCTGTGCTGCTATATCTGTAACTATATTGTATAATATCAAAATGAATACTCAATGAACTCAATTGTGACAAAACTGTCACAATAAAAGCCCTCAGGCTGTTAATGCATGAGGGCTTAATTCAGATAAATCCATAATGTCTGAGTGCTTTTTCAATTCCGTCTTCGCTTGCTCTGTCAGTGACATATGTGACATGTTCAAAAAGTGAAGCGGGTTTTGAGTTTCCCATGGCTGTGCTGTTCGGAACATATGAGAGCATCGGCAGGTCGTTGTTGCTGTCACCGAAGGCATGCGCATCCCTGATGCTTAGTCCGTAATGATCCAGCACTGCCTGAATTCCGGTTGCCTTGGAGTAACCGAGAGGAACAAACTCCCTGAAGTTTCCGCCGCGGTCTATACATGAAAAGTACGGGTCGCTGGCCATGCGGAACTCAGGAATATCACTGATGTCATCAAACCATATGACAAACTTGTCAAATACAAATGACGGATTTTCAATATCGCACTCAAGGTCGAGTCCAAGCTCGAGAAACTCCTTATGCATCTTTGCCGCACCGGGAGTTATTATTTTTCTGCACGGGTCAAAGCACAGCCTGTCCCTTGATTCAAACAGCAGATCGAGTCTGAATCTTCTGGCCTGGCTGTATATGAGCTCTGCGGTGTCATGGTTCTGTACCACATGTGAAAATTCCTTAAGAGCGCCGCCGTCTTCAAGAAAAATATTGGTTCCGCATCCGCATATCAGACCGTCAAAGCCGATATCAGTAAAGCGCTGTTCAACGTATCTCAGGCATCGCCCTGTGTTGATAAACATAAGATGTCCGTTTTCCCTTGCTCTTTTTACAGAAGTTATAACACTCTCAGGTATTGTCCCGTCAGTTTCGGAAGTAAGAGTTCCGTCTATATCAAAAAATGCAGTTTTTCTGTTCATCAGTGTCCTCCGGTTGTCTGCTGTAGCTTTCACTTTATTATATACGATTTATGAGTTATTTTCAATAGCAGGAAGCTAAGGAAACACTGACTAAATCACGTCTCCGACCTGTCGTACATTCTGTCTGATGCACAATGACACAGAAAAGACACAGAATTGTCACAACAAATCACAAATATTGACTTTATTCTAATCAAATATTGCTGATATCATATATTTTCGCATCAAAAACTCATATCTTTAAGAGTATTTTAAGAAAACTATCACATAATTAAAACAGATTAAGTCGACGGGGATCAGGGGAAAACTAATTACGGAGGTTTGATTATTATGAAAAACAAAAAGGCTGCGCTGCTTTCATGCATTGCGCTTCTTGCACAGAACGCCGCAGTGATGCCTGCAGGTATGGTACATGCTGCAGAAAACACAGGCAAGATATTCATCAATGAGGTATGCGCAAAAAACACTGAGATTGCGGCACCGGACGGAAACTTCTATGACTGGATTGAAATCTACAACGCTTCATCCTCTTCAATAGACATCAGCGGATACGGAATTACTGATGACGAGACAAAGCCGGGTAGATTTACATTTCCGAACGGAACATCGATAAGTGCCGGTGAACATCTCCTTGTATACTGCAATTCTTCAGAATTTTCAGTAAACGGTTCACACTGCGCACTGTTCGGACTGTCTACAGACGGTGAAACCATAACACTGACAGACAGAAACGGCGGCACAGTTGACACTGTAACATTCGGTTCAATCCAGGCTAACCAGTCATACGGAAGAACACAGGACGGTGCTGATTCATATGCATTTATGCAGATGACGCCGGGAAAAGCCAACAACGGCAGTGCAGTAGTAAAGAAGGATGTTCCTTCACCTGTATTCTCTGCAGCAAGCGGATACGTAAACGGTTCACTCAGTGTAACTCTCTCAGCTCAGAGCGGAGCTAAGATATACTATACACTTGACGGCAGCGTACCGACTGCATCCTCAAAGCTCTACACTTCTGCCATAGAAGTTTCAAAGTCAGTACTTGAGTCTCTCAGACAGGAAGCAGCTGCTGATCCTGAAAACAATACTCCGGGCGTTCAGAATCCTGCAGGTCCGGGACAGAATCCGGGCGGTTTCGGCGGCTGGGGCGGCAACCAGGGCGGAATTGCTGACTGGGGCGGCGTTGCATTTGCTGCAGAAGATGACGCTAACCAGAATCAGAATCCGGGTGGCTTCGGCGGCTGGGGCGGTGACCAGGGCGGCTTCGGCGGTTTCGGTGGTTTCGGTGGTGACCAGGGCGGCTTCGGCGGCGACTGGGGTAACATGGACTGGGGCGGCGGCTTCGGCGGCTGGGGCGGGGTAGTTATAAAAGCCGGCGCACCTGATGCACAGAAGGATGCCTTTGTAATCCGTGCGATTGCCGTTGACAATGAAGGAAACACAAGTGCTCCTTCAACAGCTACATACTTCCTCGGTATTCAGAACACAGCTTCATACTACAATAACATAAAGGTATTTTCACTTTCAACAGACAGTAAAAACCTTAATGATTCACAGACAGGTATATACGCAAACTACAACCAGACCGGCCGTCAGTGGGAACGTCCTGTTTCAGTTCAGATTTTTGAAGGCGGCAGGGAAGTTTTCAGCCAGAACGCAGGTATCCGAATCCACGGCGGATATACAAGACAGTTTGCCCAGAAGAGCTTTAACCTCTATGCACGTGATGAGTACGGTGCATCAAAGTTTGACTTTGACCTTTTCTCAGGAAATCTCCGCAGTGAGGAAACAGGAAAGAAAATCAAGAAGTTTGACAGCTTTATTCTCAGAAACGGCGGCAACGACTGCGATGCAGCAAGATTCAGAGACAAGCTTAACCAGAACCTTGTAAGCGACAGAAACTTCCTCCACCAGGCCATGGAACCGGCTGTTGTATTCCTCAACGGTGAATTTTTCGGTCACTATGAAATCACGGAAAAACTCAGCACCGACTATATCAACGACCATACAGGCGTTAAGAAAAAGGATATCTGCATTGTCAAGAACCAGGAGCTTGAGGACGGAGATGAGGAAACCTACAGAGAGTATCAGGAACTCGGAAACTGGATTAAGCAGACAGACTTCTCTGTAAATTCAAACTACCAGCAGCTTTGTTCAAAGGTTGATATCGACTGCTTTATAGACTACATGGGCGCTCAGATATTCTTCGGAAACAAGGACTGGGGCAAGAACAATGTTGCCCTCTGGAAATCAGTAAACGTGGATGAAACAAATCCGTATGCAGACGGAAGATGGCGTTTCATCATGTTCGACACTGAGTACAGCGCAAATATGTACAACCAGATTCCTGCAAATACAAACACTCTTGCAAACGTTATGCGTGAGGGTTCATGGATAGGCACACTCCTGAGTCAGGCAATGAAAAATGCAGAATTCAGACAGAAGTTTGCCACAGCATTCATGGACATGGCAAACTACAACTTTGACAATAAGAAGATTAACTCACTTATCAGCGAGTACAGTCAGATATATAAGCCTCTTGCAGTTGATACATATGCAAAGTTCCGCGCTGAAAACACTGAAGCTACTTTTAACAGCGCAGTTGACACAGTATCATCATTCTACAGAGACAGATACTCATCAATAACCTCTGCTCTGAAAACTTCAGCAGGACTTTCAGGAAGCCTTGTATCAGTTACTGTAAGCAATGACAGCAGCAAGGGTACAGTTAAGGTAAACACTCTCACCCCTGATATGAGTTCAGGAAGCTATACAGGAAAATACTACTCAGACTTCCCTGTTACTGTTACAGCTGAAGCAAAGGACGGATATACATTTGCAGGCTGGAAGCTTGCTGACGGTTCTGTAATCAGAACTGCCACTGCAGAAATTCCGCTTTCATCAGCACAGACTGTTACTGCAACATATACTGCAGGCGGTTCACAGGACAATCCGTCACAGAACACATCAGTATCAGGTGACGTAAACAGCGACGGTGTTGTAAACTCATCTGACTACGTAGCACTTGTAAAATACTTCCTCGGACAGAGCTCAGGAGTATCAGCATCATCTGCTGACGTAAACAGAGACGGAAAAGTAAACCTTGCAGACATAATTACTCTCAGAGCAGAACTTATGAAATAACCAGCTCCTGAAATATAGACACACGGACAGCCGTCACATAATATTATGTGGCGGCTGTTCTTTTTTCAGTATTTCCCTTGAAATATCTCTCTGTTTATGCTATAATCTGTAAGTACTTTCTTAAGGAAATAAAGGGCTTCTCCCCTTCAACAGCACTGAGTTATCATATAACCGGTGCTGCCTTAATCAACAGTTATCTGGATACGGAGAATTAATTCTATGAAACCTGAAAAAATACTGTCCGCGCTTACTGCCGGACTGCTTGCATTCTGTATGCCTGTTTCCTGTCTGCATTCATCAGCTGATGCAGTGTCGGACATGGATGAAATACTTGATAACTACTGGGGCTTCTGTGCTGCTGAGATTTATGACATCAGCGGAGAGAAGATTTACGAATACAGCGCTGACTCCCCTGTGTTCTGCGCCAGTGTTATAAAGCTGCCATATGCGGTTTACGTATGCCGCGAAATAACAGCAGGCCGGATGAGTCCTGATGACACGTTCACATTTACCGGTGCCTGGGACTACGGCGGCTCCGGTATAATACAGCACAGCTCATACGGCAGCGTCTACACTGTACGTGAGCTGCTTGACTACATGCTCAGGTACTCTGACAACATAGCCTACAACGTTCTCGTTTATCTTTTCGGTACGGAAGGATTCAACAGTATGGTGAAGGAATGGGGCTTTGATGTGGAGCTCGGTGATCCGTACCCGAGATGGCCCGATATAACAGCGGAGTTTATGTGCCGTTCAATGAAGGAAATGTATCTTCATTCTTCCGACGGTGAATGCTGGGAAACTGCCTGGGATGCACTTATCAACTCGACAAGAGGCATAACGCGTGAACGCGTCGGCAGTGACGATATTCCGGTTGCCATAAAGTACGGCAAGGAGGAATGTATGGTATACCATGAAACCTGCTATGTTGGTTCGGAAACTCCGTATATATATGTAATACTTTCTGAAATCGGCACTGACTATACTGACTATGACTTTATCAGCAGCACAGCTGACTGTGCTGACCGGATTGTTCATGAATACAGTGTCCGTCATGCCAGGGAGAGAAAAGAACTTTTAAAAAACATCCGCAGAGGAACTGACCCGTTCCTTCTGAAAAACTTAATTCTGTATCCCTTCAGTTCAAGGCTTTCGGGGAACCGTCTTACCGATGTAAACAGGGACGGAAAAACAGATGTATCTGATCTGGTTTTATTAAAATATGCCCGCTAATGTGATTTAAGGAGATTATTGTATGATTTTAAGGAAAATTGCTGCTGCATTTACAGGTGTTATAACCGCGCTCTCAGTTCTCGTTACTCCGTCAGCCGTATCTGCTGACCTGGCTTCGGAAATGGATTCGTACTGCAGGAACTACGGCACATGCTGTGTTCAGGTTTACAACATGGACGACGGCGAAAATCTTTATTCGCACAGAGCTGACTCACCGATATTCTGTGCAAGTGTTATCAAGCTTCCGTATGCGGTTTATGTCTGTCATCAGATAACTGAAGGTAAAAAGAGTCTTGATGACACCTTCACATATACTTCCGGATGGTATCACGCAGGTTCAGGAATAATCAAAAACGGCGGCTACGGCAAGGTCTATACAGTGCGCCAGCTTCTTGACTACATGCTCAGATACTCCGACAACGTAGCATATGACGTGCTTGTGTATATGTTCGGAACTTCAGGCTTCAATTCAATGGTTAAGGACTGGGGCTACAGCGTCACACTCGGAGATCCTTCACCAAGATGGCCGTACATAACGTCATCCTTCATGACTGAATCAATGAAGCAGATGGCGATTCACCATACGGACGGTGAATGCTGGGAAACTGCCTGGGATGCACTTACACATTCAACAGATGTAATGACCCGTGCAAACCTGGGAGATGAAAACAGAGAGATAGCAATAAAGTACGGACAGGTTGACTATGTTTACCACGAGGTATGCTATATCGGCGGTGAACACCCCTATATACTTGTTATTCTTACAAGCACATCGGGATGGGCTGTAGGAAGGAACTTCTTCAGAAATGCTGCTCAGTGTGCGGATAAAATGGTAAGCGAATATATTCAGAACAGACCGGTACCGGGTGATGTAAACAATGACGGAACCACAGACCTGAGTGACCTTGTCCACCTGAGGAACTTCATACTCACCTGTGATGTGATGTCACTTGAAAAACCGCAGAACGCAGATATGAACAGCGACGGAGCAGTAAATATAAATGACTTCAGAACCCTTATGAAACAGCTCGTATTTGTTGCAGAAGAACAGGTACAGTAAACGGCAAATGAAATTTATCACTATGATATAAAACTGAAAACACCTGAGTGTTACCAAAGCAGTAACTCTCAGGTGCTTTTTATTTTAATATCCGTATATATGCACGTAATCGCACTCGTAGGTGGTATTGTCACCCGTATTGTCCTCAGGCTCCTCAGCCCAGCCGCCGACACCAAGGTTGATAATAAGATACATGTTTTTCTGATTGTCTATATACGCCCTGTCCTCTATTGACTTTACAAGTACGCCGTCAATGTAGTAGTTGATATATGTTGAACCCCAGTCAAGTGCATAGGTATGGAATTCCTTCTGGAAAAATGACGCTGTCCTGTCAATCCACCAGCCTGCTCCGCCGTCTCCGTTAGGACGTGAGGAATCCTGTCTGTGAATACCGACATATATCTTTTCAGGAGTGTTGCTGAGATATTCGAAAATATCAATCTCAGGCGGCCAGCTGTTGTTTCCGTTAAGCCAGAATGCAGGCCAGAAACCGCTTCTGTCAGGGAGTCTGAACTTTCCTTCCATATATAGATTTCCGTTCAGAGGATATCTGCTGAAAGGAAGATGTACGACACCGGTAAGATGACTGTACTTTCTCCACTTCTTTTCACCGATGTTGTCAGTATATCCTGTCTCACCCTTGTCATCCTTGATCCAGTTGTCACCGGCCACTCTTGTTGCTGTAAGAACAAGCTTTCCGTCCTTAACGGCTACCTGTGACTTACGGGCAACTGCCGAGTAGTTGTGATGGTCTGCCCACGGATAGTTATATGCCCACACTGATGTATCAAGTTCATTTCCGTCAAAGTCGTCGGACATAATTACGTTTTTATGACTTCTCATAAGGAATGTGGCATTGTTCTTTCGTTCTGCCGTGTCAGCTGAGGTCATGAATATCTCGTTTCCGACACATGAAAGGTATCTGTCAGGACTGCCGTAAGCAAGATAAGATGTTCCGTCAGCAACACCCTTAACCTTGATAAATGATGCCCTCGCAGCAAAGTCCTCAGAGCCGCTCTTCTCAGAAAGTATAACCTGACTGCAGCCATCCATCCTGCAGAGATATTTTCCCGGTTCCGATACTGACTCGAAGCTCACTGAGCCGTTTCCTGCAAGTCCCGGCACTTCCTTAAACTGAGCATCATAAATCGGGCTTATGTTTCTGCCTGTTGTCAGACTTCCCCTGCTTGTTCTGATAAACCTGCCGGCTGCTGAAGGAAGTTCAAACCTTACAATGGTGTCATCAGCCTTCTGTCCGCTGCCTGAAAGGACCGTTTTCTCCCCTCTTTTTATCTCAAGGTAAGGAGCATTGATTCCTGAAGCATCTGCTGAATCAAGCGCTGTGAACAGTGCAAGGTTGCTGACTGCGTCAGAGTTGTTTTCATGGTCGCAGTACAGTACGAAGCTGTACTCATCAAGGTCAGGATGACTTCTCACATAGTCAGTTACATCAAATCTGATTATACTGCCTGTGTCTGACTTATGCTTTACAACAACGGCATCAAGCAGTCCGCTCTTTCCGGGTGCGGATACGTACTCAGGAGGATTTTCCGTTGACCAGCTGCTGTCCGCAGCACAGATTTTTACCTCTGTGTTTCCGTTTGCAGTATCAGAAAGATGAAGTGCAACAAACGCACTGTTTACCTCCCCGGCACTCTGTGTATTTTTAAACTTAATATACACGTTTCTTCTTACTGCCGCGTTAAATCCTGCTACGTTGATTATATCCTGATTTTCCGGCTTTCCGTCCCCTCTGATACACACGTCATCAGAAGCCTTTATTATTGTGAGATCATTTACTGCCGGTTCGTCCGGCTTTACAGGCTGTTTCTGCTCAGGGAGTGTATCCCTCTTTCCTGTAAAATAATCAGCAAGCACGGTGAAGTCTTCACTGTTTACTTTGCCGTCTGCGCTTATATCAGCTGCATTATCGCTTCCCGACTCTGCAATAACGCCCTTAAGGCTTATGACATCGAGTATATTAAGTACTCCGTCTGAGTTTACGTCTCCCCTGAGAGTTTCAGCATAAACTGATCCAAGCATGGCAGCCGCAGCAGCTGCTGCAGTGAAGAAGCAGACTCTTTTCAATGGTTTTCTGTTTTTGTTTTTCATAAATATCTCTATCCCTCAAGTTACAGTGTATACGCGGGTTATCTGGCACATGGCACTAATACCCGGCGAAACCGGATATTATCCGGTTTGACGTTCACTATTCATTATAATATACTGAGATATCATAGTCAACGGCAAACAGGCAGAATGACTGTTACTTTGTCATTCTGCCTGTTATACCGAAATAATTTTAAGCATGTTTTGCTGAAATAACAGAATTTCTCATCCAGCGCTTACTGAGATAGTAGGACCATGTGATAATAAATCCTATACCGAAGCCGAAGATACCGTTCCACCATACGATGCTGTATCCGAGAAAGCTGCTGTATCTGAGAAGATATGTCACTGCAACTCTGACTGTAAGGGCACTTGTTGCAACGACAGTCGGTACAGAAGGATGGTTTGCTCCCTGAAACACACCAAACAGCGGGATATATGATGAAAGCACTATATTGATAAGCGATATCGTTCTGAGATGTGCAATGCTGTAAACCTGTGCCTCTTCGTTAAGTCCGAAGAGCCCGCCTATACGCTCAGCACCGAACCAGACGCATACTGAAACACAGACCGTAAGAATCAGTGATATAATCACTGTCTGACGAACACCGGTTTTGACTCTGTCTGTTTTTCCGGCACCGATGTTCTGACCTGTATATGTCGCAAGAGTTGTCTGAAAGGCATTGCACGGAAGGTTCATATACATCTCTATTCTCTGACCCACGGTAAATGAAGCGGTCATTACCTTTCCGAAGCCGTTTACAGCTCTCTGGATAAATGTAAGGCCGAAGGATACGATCACAAGCTGAAGCGCTATAGGAAATCCCACTCTGAGAGTTCTCTGCGCAAGATATCTGTTCCAGGTGTATTCCTTAAGCTTAAACCTGAAAACAGGATATTTTTTTGTCATATAAACATATGCAGCAATAAACGAAGCAAGCTGGGCAATGTCAGTTGCAAGAGCAGCACCGGCAACACCCCACTTAAGTCCGGCAACAAAGAGAAAGTCAAGTCCGACATTTACTGCAGATGAAATAAACAGGAAGTAAAGTGTTGCTGCCGAGTCACCGACCGCTCTCAGTATTGATGAGAATATATTGTATCCGAACTGGAAGACAAGTCCTATGGCATACACTCTGAAGTACTGAACAGTCAGCTCAAGAATGCTTTCCGGTACAGAAACCAGGTGAACGCATACCGGACGTGCAGCAAGTATGCCGGCTATCGCAGAGAGAACACCCATACCGAGGAGCATCAGTATACCTGTCGATGCGTTTGCCCTCACCTGCTTTTCCTGCCCTGCTCCGTAGTGCTGGGCAACAACAACACCATTACCGGCTGAAAAACCCGTTGCAATGGCAAGAAAGAAAAATGCAAAGCTTCCGGTGGTGCCTACAGCTGACATGGCATCCTGACTCTCATAATTACTTACGATTATAGTATCAACAGTATTGTAAAGCTGCTGAAACAGCGAACCCAGAAGAACCGGAAACGCAAATGACAGTATGTGTTTCCACGGTGTTCCCTCGGTCATTATTTTCTTTTTCATACCTTTCGCCTGTCTGGCAGGCGCTTAGCCTCCTTATAGATAAAATAAAACATAACGACGGATGTTACAAACTCCGATACGGCATATGCAAGCCATACACCGTTCATTCCCCACAGTGCCGACATGATAAAGGCAGATGCAAGGATTAGTACAAAACCTCTTAAAACTGACACGGTAAATGATGCGCGGACATTTTCAACAGCACTGAAGTAACTGCTTCCTACTATATTCAGCCCGGAAAAAAGAATACCTGTAAAGTAAAGTCTGATGCCGGTAACGGAATACTCTGCGAGCAGTCCATTGTTCTCTGAGTTGAATACAGCTGTTATTTCGCGTGCCAAAACAGCAAGAAGAGTATAGATAACCGCTGAAACCACGAATATCGTTACAAGTGACATAGCACGCAGTGACTTTACCTCTCCGGTTTTCTTCATACCGAAGCTGCTGCTTATGAGAGGCTGGCTTCCCTGGGCAGTACCGTTGGCAAATGCCACTGCAACAAGTGCAATATTGGCAACTATTCCGTATGCGGCAACTCCTGTGTTCCCGGCAAGTTTCAGGATCAGGAAGTTAAACGTCATGGTAATAACCCCGGAAGAAATCTCACCGACAAATGCCGATACACCAACCTGACATGACTGAAAAAGCTTTACAGGCGAAGGCCTGCACGGTCTTATTTTTACTGTGGATTTTTTTGAAAGCAGGTGCGAAAGACATATCGCTATACCGATTACCGGCGAAAGGCCTGTTGCAAGTGCCGCACCGTTCATACCCATTTTCAGCGGGAACATAAGAACATAGTCAAAGACAATATTGAAAATACTGCTGGTCAGAGTGGCGGCCATGGCTATGTTTGGTTTTCCGTCATTTCTGACGTATGCATTCGCAGCGTGATTGAGCATGAAAAACGGGGCAAATGACATAAAAATCCGTGTATAGCTGGTTCCGGTTCTGAGTATATCCTCGTCCGCACCAAGCAGAGTCAGAATTCTGTCAGGATAAATATTTCCTGCAGCTGCAATCAGTAACCCGGTTACTGTAAGGAAAAAAACCGCATTAAAAAGATAACTGTCAGCGTCCTTTATTTCTCTTGACTTTGCTATGGTATACCTTATTGCTGAACCGACTCCTGCCATGGCTCCGACTGCAAAAATCAGATTATAAAGCGGCAGCACAAGATTGAGAGCAGTAAGTCCGTCAGCCCCCTGTGACTTTGCTATGAAATATGAGTCAGCAAGAATATAGCATGACAGTCCTACCATACTCAGAATGTTCAGTGATACGTACCTGGCAAAACTCTTCCTAAAATCCATTATGTCCTCCAAAAAAACGACCAGATAAGAGTTATCTTATCTGGCCGTAAATACGTCCGTCCGGGAAGTCTGTCAAACAGACCACCTTGCATGGTGCTTAAGCACCGTCCGATGTCTGAAAGTAATTATACAACAATTATCTGAATATGTCAACATCAGAGTTGACTTTTTTTACCGTTTTATAGTATAATAGTGATAGTAAACATTTTTAATATATTTTTTTTATTTTATTTATACAGGACACTCATTATTTTTGTCCGTACAGGAAAACCCAATACCAGAATACGTAAACTGAACAGTGAGGAAAAATATTATGAAATACAGAAACGACAGAAACGGCACGCCGATATCACAGCTTGGCTACGGATGCATGCGCTTTACAAGAAGCGGCAGCGGAATAAATTTTGAAAAAGCTGAAAAGGAAGTAATGGAAGCGGTTTCACAGGGCGTGAATTACTTTGATACTGCATATATCTATCCGGGCAGTGAGGAATGCCTCGGAAAAATTATTGAAAAGAACAACATACGTGACAAGGTTATGATTGCAACCAAGCTGCCTCAGTACATAATGAGAAACTCTGCCGCAATTCAGAAAACCTTTGACGAGGAGCTCTCAAGGCTTCGCACTGACTACGTTGACTATTATCTTATGCACATGTTCACTGACATATCAGAGTGGGACAAACTTAAAGCTCTCGGTATAGAGCAGTGGATCGCTGACAGAAAGGCAGACGGAAGCATCAGAAACATAGGCTTCTCTTACCATGGAAACACTGATATGTTCCTTAAGATTCTGGACGTATACGACTGGGACTTCTGCCAGATACAGTACAACTACCTTGACGAGCACACACAGGCAGGCCGGGAAGGCCTTAACGCAGCTGCAGCAAAGGGCATACCAGTAATTATCATGGAACCTCTCAGAGGCGGAAAGCTTGTAAACATCCCTGAAAAGGCAAAGCAGGCGATGAAGGAAAGCGGAAGAGAATGGTCTCCTGCAGAATGGGGTCTCAGATGGCTCTGGAACCAGCCTGAGGTTACATGCATACTCTCAGGTATGAACTCAATGGAAATGGTAAAGGAAAACATCCGCGCAGCTTCAGATGCTGATGCCGGTTCATTTACAGACGCTGATGATGCTGTTATTGAAAAAGTAAAGAGCATCATCAGGGAAAGCGAAAAGGTCGGCTGCACAGCATGCCGGTACTGCATGCCCTGTCCTAAGGGTGTGGAGATTCCGCGTATCTTCTACTACTACAATCTCATGTATATGGAAGGTAACAAGACCAAGGCAAGGTTCGAGTTTGCACAGAACATGGGTATGAGTAAAAATCCGGGATTTGCAGACCTGTGCGTAAACTGCGGAAAGTGTGAACAGCACTGCCCTCAGAAAATAAACATTCGCGGGAAGCTTAAGGAAGCCGACAAGGCTCTCCGTCCTCTTCCGTATAAGGTCGGCATAAATATCGCACGCAAAATTATGCTCAGCCACAAATAAATCTGAATTTACCCATATTTCAGCGTTTTATTATTCCATCTCGGAGATGTTTTTATGTCACACTCAGATACTCAGTCAGAACAGTTTATCAGAATGACAGAGACCCCTGTTCCCAAGCTTATAGGAACACTCGCGGTCCCTACTGTCATAACAATGCTTATATCAAACTTTTACAACCTCGCCGATACCGCATTTGTCGGTACACTTGGCAACAGTGCAAGCGGTGCTGTCGGTGTGGTATTCGGATTCATGGCAATACTGCAGGCAGTCGGATTTCTCTGCGGACAGGGCTGCGGAAGCAATCTTTCGAGGGCTCTCGGACAGAAGGACAGAGAGCTTGCAAGCAGATATGCCTTTACCGGATTTGCAATGTCATTTACCTTCGGACTTCTCATTTCGCTGGTAAGCCTGATATTTATACGAAGTATCGCCTATTTTCTCGGAAGCACTGATACGATTTACCCGTATGCCAGAACATATCTGATTTATATTATAAGCTCAGCACCTTTTATAACCTCGAGCTTTACTCTCAACAATATACTCAGGTTTGAAGGCAAGGCTGCTCTTGGTATGCGCGGAATGCTTGCTGGCGCAATACTAAACATCGGCGGTGATGCGCTGTTCATATTTGTTTTTAAACTCGGCATAGCAGGCGCGGGACTTTCCACTGCAATCGCGCAGGTGATTACATTTATAATACTGCTTTATCAGTTTTCAAAGGGTAAATCCCAGGTCACACTCTCACCTGAATACTTTGCAGCTGACCTGACTGTTATAACCAGCATTCTGAGCACCGGACTTCCGAGCCTTATCAGGCAGTCTCTCGGAAGTCTCTCAACAATTATTCTCAACAACCATGCCGGCGTATACGGTGATGAGGCAATAGCCGCAATGAGTATCGTTACAAGAACAGGATTTTTTGTAATGTCTCTTGCCCTCGGTATCGGTCAGGGCTATCAGCCGGTGTGCGGATACAACTACGGTGCACGCAGATACGACAGAGTCAAAAAGGGATTCTGGTTTACAGTTTCAGTTTCATTTGCCATACTTGTCGTACTTGGAACAACTGCAGTTATTTTCAGTTCTTCACTTGTCCGTATATTCAGGGATGACCCGGTAGTTACAGAAATTGCTGACAGGGCAATGAAGCTCAACTTCATAAGTCTTATGTTCATGCCGCTGTGTATGATTACGGAAATGGGACTTCAGAGCACCGGTTCAAAGATGCTTGCATCATGCTCGGCAATGCTTAAGAACGGACTTATGTTTATTCCGGTTCTTATTATTATGACAAAGCTGAGAGGTCTTTACGGAATTCAGGAAGCACAGCCCCTCACTTATGTACTTGACTCAGTTATATGCCTGCCGTTTACTTTTGTATTTCTGAAAAAGCTTAAAAGACTTGAGACGGATGACTCAGAAAACAAGCTTTAATAAAGGAAGCACTGGTTAAATCAGTGCTTCCTAAAAAATCACATCACTGACTGTGTAATTTCACAGCTGTGATGTGATTTTTTCTTTATATTACTGCAGATGTAGTTTATCTGCTGCAGATTTTATGACTCAACAGTTATCCGTGAATCAGCTGTTCGCTTTCTTTTATGCTGTAGCCGTCACACGAAAATACAATGTCACCCTTTGATGTACTGAAAATCTGGGCATTAGCATCTGAGAGTATCTGTGCTGTTTCAGACTCAATGTCCTTGTCGCTTCCGCAGCATATTACAGCTAACGAAGGCTTTGCAAATTCAATGAGACTGCCGGTATTTTTGGAACATTTGCCATGGTGAGGCATCTTGATAAGATCGTAGCCGTCCTTTCGCTCAGGAATCTGCTTCAAAAGCTCTGAGATACGTGCTTTTTCTGCGTCTCCGGTAAAGAGAAACGCCTTCTTTCCGTACTCTACAGTAAGTGCAAGAGAATAGTTGTTTGTCTGTGAATACTTGTCCTCAAGAGGAGGATAGACCGTGAAAACAGCTTCATCAAGTGTAAAGCTCACCGGTTCATGCACTGCCTGCGGAACGATATCCTTTTCCTTTATAATCTCTGCATACTTTCTGTACTCACTGTTGGTTTCCTCGTAATCAGGCTGTATTATACTGCCTACACTTTCAAACTTGTTTATTACAGCCTTGGCTCCTCCGCAGTGGTCCTGGTCAAAGTGGGTAATGATAAAATAATCCGCACTGCTTCGTTCGTTCCTCATGCAGTAATCGTATATGTACTTGCCCATGCCTGACTCACCCGCATCAAGGAGAACGGTATGGTTTTCAGTTGCTATAACTATGGCATCCGCCTTTCCGGCACTAAGAAAGGTAATATCAAGTCCGGAATATTTTTTTCTTCCGAGCGAGCATCCGGCAAGCAGTGACACCGCAACTGCTGCTGACGTAATCACGGAAAGCAGTTTTTTTATATGCATTACAATCCCCCGTTATCTGATTTATAATTTACGCTGAAATATGCAGAAGCAGTCAGTTCTGCCTTATACACGCATTCCCGTATTCATTATACCACAAATTTCTTGAGCGGTCAATTTAAACGAAACACTGAATTAATCACTTCCTAAGGCCTGGCTGGTCCTTAAAAAACATGCAGGACATGGTGTATTAATTATCCGTGTCCTGCATGCATCTAAGGTTAAGTATAAAGGAGTTGTCCGTTTTTATGAGTATCCGGTCTTATTCGCCGAATACAGCCTTGTAGTCAGCCTGGAACTTGGCAATACCCTGGTCTGTGAGAGGGTGCTTTGTCATAGTTTCAATTACGCTGTAAGGAATTGTTGCGATATCAGCACCTGCGAGTGCGCAGTCTGTAACGTGAATAGGGTTTCTTACACTGGCTGCAATGATCTCAGTGTCAAGGTCATAGATGCTGAAAATCTCTGAGATTGTTCTGATTAATTCGATACCCGGCTGTGAGATATCATCAAGTCTGCCGAGGAATGGTGAAACATATGTTGCACCTGCTCTTGCGGCAAGTAAAGCCTGGTTAGCAGAGAACACAAGAGTTACGTTTGTTTTTATTCCCTCTGCGTTAAGAACCTTAACTGCCTTTAAGCCTTCGACAGTCATAGGAATCTTTACTACCATGTTAGGATGAATTGCAGCAATCTCTCTGCCTTCCTTAATCATGCCTTCAGAATCTACTGTAGTTGCCTTTACTTCACCGCTGACAGGACCGTCAACGATTGATGTTATTTCCTTAATAACTTCTGTAAAGTCTCTGCCTTCCTTCGCAATAAGTGAAGGGTTTGTTGTTACCCCGCAGATTACTCCCATATCATTTGCCTTACGGATATCCGCAATATTGGCTGTGTCAATAAACAGTTTCATTTTTCTTTACCTCCGCACTCAGGATATCAGGCACGAACTCTGCCGCGTTCAGTGCTTTCCTGAAAAACTTTCTTCAGTGCATTTATGCACCATAGATACTATACCAATTCTCAGAGGAATTTACTTTAATAATATTGCGAACAGCTTTACATATATTGCGGATATGGAATTACATAAGATATGCGTCATCCGGAGTGTATCTTCTGTCTCCGGCCATAATCATCCAGTCCGTTACATCCTCAAGGCTGTAGGTACCGTGACTTCCCTCGTGCATTGACTTAACGTAGTAAGGCTCCTGTGTAAGCACGCATCTGAACATATCTCCGCTGTACTCTTCAAGCTCAAACCAGATATGCTCACGCTGGTCAGGATCGTCAGGTGTAATGAATTCCCTGTCAACCTTCAGACCTATTTTCATAAGTATATGGATGTCAGAATGTGAATCAGCGGCTTTTTTCACGTAACTGATACGTTCCTGTGCAAGCTTCCTCATACGCTCGGTTTCTGTGTTTGAAATCATGAGTAACGTGTTTGTACCGAGGTAATCATCGAGGAGCTGAACCGGAGCCGGTTTCCTGTTTTCCGCTGCATCAGGACCCGGATATATAAGAATAACTGATGTACCCTCAGAATGCCAGTCATCTCTGTCTGCTTCTGTTCCGAGCTTTGCTCCCGGATAGTACTGCTGTGCATCCTTCCAGTCAACAAGTGCTGCCACCATTGCTATACGTTCTGTAAGCCAGGCAACGAAAACAGGTTCATAGCCTTCAGGGGCTGCTTCATTTTCAAGCATTCTGACTGCAAGTGTTTCCATAACGGAATAGTGACTGTTGTAGGTTTCCCTTGAGCTTCCCATAATCTCAAGCTCGGTAAGTCCGCATCTTTTGAGTCCGTGTGTATGAAGCCATACCTCATCTCCTTCAGTGCAGACAGCCTGAACTGTGAACAGATACTTCGGCGCCGGCGGAACTGCTGACTGTGCAGCAAGCTTTACCCACTTACCTGAAAGTATTTTTTCCGACGGAATATCAAATACCGCAAGCTTGTCCGGCACAAGATAGTCAATAATCTTCAGCTGGTCATGGTATGTTTCAAGGAAGTTTTCGTTATAGTCCATTTCCACGGCAACTGAAACACCGACCTTGTCAATCTTCTGAAAATCGAGGTCAGAGAAAAAGTGTTCAGTTCTGAAAAAGTCCGGAACACTGATATCACTGATGTAGATTCTGACTTCATGTGTTCTGCCTGAAACCTGAAGTGTAAGCTTCAGTATATTATTTTCACCCTTTTCCATGTTTTTAAGGGTAACTGCACCTCCTGCTGATGCTCTTTTAATAAACGCATCAGGTAAAATATCATCAGGATTTTCCGGTACAACCAGCATTCTTGATTCTTCTTTCATCTCGTTTTCTCCTTTTAAAAAATATAGTGAAATAAAAAATGTACGTCTTTCACTATATTTTATCGTCAGAAAGTCAATGAATTCAACATCAGATTACAATAATATCTGAAACCTGTAAAAATTCTGCTTAATGAGGTAAAAATTTTTTATTGTACAGAAATCCTTTGAGTGTTATAATTTTCATTGTTGAGTTATTCATTTTATATGTAATTTTCAGCACTTGATTTCAAGCTTTTCATACCTGAGGAAGCCGCTTTGCACAGGCGGCTTCCTCTTTTTTTGTATTGCATTATGAAATAGTATATGATATAATTATTACAATTTATATCATATACTATTGTATCATAATCTATACATCAGACAGGAGACATTTTATGAAGAAAACGCTTATTTTTGCAGGTGCTCTTTCACTTATTCTGATGACCTCATGTTCAGACGGCGCTGTATCTGAAAACAGCGCCGTAAATGAAAGCAGCAGTGCTTCACAGGAGGTTTCATCCGGAAACGGAGAACAGCAGGAAACAGACGGTGAGGTTATAAAACAGGAAGAGATGTGCATGCCGGTTATGTACGTCAGAACTGTCAGTCAGGGACCTGATGCACTGAAGTTTCTCACTGAGCCGGTAAACAGATTTGTATCCGAACAGATTGCATCATGGACTCCGGGCTACACCATTCCGCCTGCTCCTTTTTATGAAGCATGTACGGTTGAACTCAGGGATACTGACAATTCAGTAATCCTGGCAGAGGCCGAAGCTGAGGTTAAGGTACGCGGCAACTGGACAACAAGCTATCCGAAAAAACCGCTCAGAATTAAGTTTAAGGAAAAGCAGAGCCTTGCAGGTCTTAACAACGGCAGTGAATTCAAAAACTGGGTTATGTTCGCAGAATACAAGGATGCTTCAATGCTGAGAAACAGGACTGCACTTGGCATGTCCCGTGAAATACTCGGACCGGACGGACTGTATGCCTCTGATTCACAGCCTGTTGAGCTTGTGGTAAACGGACAGTACCAGGGTGTGTACGTACTTGCTGAAATGCAGCAGATTAACTCATCACGCATAAACATCACCGAGCCGAAGGCCGATGACACATCACTGCAGACAGGTTACCTTCTTGAGTTAGACGGTAATTTTGAAAATGAGGATGAGCTCCACAGTCTGTCAGTTGATTTCTGTAAAAATGCCCCTCTTGTTCCTTTTAACGGCGATCAGAAAAGCGTAAAAAAAATCAGGTGCCTTCCTGAAAATCCCTACGAGCCTAAGAAAATGGTGGGCATGATTGTAAAGAGCAACGTAAACACTAAGGAACAGCACGACTTTATTAACTCATACGTAAACAATGTCTATAACCTGATGTACGCAGCAGCATACGAGCAGAAGGCATATGAATTTACTCCTGACTTCACAGAGATTAAGGAGTCTGCTTCACTTACTCCTGAGGAGGCTGTAAGAAAGGCTGTTGACGTTCAGTCACTTGCTGACATGTACATTATCAGCGAGCTTACATGCGATGCGGATATCTACTGGTCAAGCTTCTATATGGACGTTGACTTCAGCAGCAGCACAAGAAACAGACTTACCTTTGAAGCTCCGTGGGACTTTGACTCTGCCCTCGGCAACAAGAACAGATGTGCTGACGGAAAGGGATTTTACGCCGCAAGCATCGTTCCCGACGTTAACGGCTATGAGTATGAAACCATTAATCCGTGGCTCGCTGTACTTATGGGCGAAGAATGGTTCTGTGATATAATCAGGGAAAAATGGACAGCTGTATATGACAGCGGTGCTCTTCAGAAGGTCATTTCCGAAGCTGAAAATGACAAGACAAAGTACAGAGCTGCATTTGAAAGAAACTATGCGAAGTGGAACAATATAATCAACAACGATGATTTTGCCGATGAGCTTTCACAGGGCGCTGCAAACTGCAGAAACGAAGAGGAAGCTGCAGACTATATGATTTCATGGCTCAGGGCAAGAACTGAATTCATGAACAGCTACTGGCACAAATAAGTTTTCTTAGAATAAATCAAGCATACTGTCAAGGTAAATCAGCTCTCTGACTCTGATCTGGTATTCGGGTTTCACCATGTAGTACAGAATAAACTCAAGAAGAAGTGCGGAACCAAGACCGCGGCCTTCAATCTTGAAGTTTGAAAATCCTTGCGGAAGATACTTATCAGTGATGTCATCCCTGCCTATAAACGCAGGGCCTGCCATTGCCTTTGAGAAAAGATATCCTTCCCCGCCGCCGGGTGCTCTGCATACGTGTTCAGGACAGTCCTCTCCGAGTATTCTCCTGCTGACGTTTTCGTAACACTTTTTTCTGTCTGTGCAGCCCGTGTAGCAGCATTCATTGCACAGAAACTCAGCCTTCTTCTTCAGTTCATCCGGAAAGCTGTAAAGTATCCCGAACTGATTGTTAATCCTGAAGTCCGGAACAACAAAGCTGAACTCGTCACGTCTCAGCTCTTTAACAAAAAGATCCGGTTCAGTAATTACCTTAGTGGTTGATGAAACGAGATAAAGCCCGGGATAATTTTTCCTGATGTGTTCAAGCAGGAGCTCTGAGTGTACAATAACTCCGTTCTGAACGTAACCTGATTTTTCAAAAACCCCGCACAGTCTGCTGCAGCGTGCATCGGAAAGATGTTCCTCCCTGAGGAGCGAATTGCTGAAGGTCAGTCTTGCCGATATACCGTTTTTGTTCACAAGAGAGGCTGCATCTTCTGCACTGACGTTCCCTGAACCGAAACGGCCGCCTCCCCATATGCAGTTATCAGGTGCTCCGTACACGGATGATATGTCACACCATTCATAAAAGAATTCCCTGTGTTCTGAATAAACCGGGAGAAACACACGGTAAAAATCATAAAACTCAAATAGCCCCGGCAGATGAAAATGTGCACGCTGTTTCATCGGTACTTTCTGTTCCTTTCAGTTCCGTCAGCATATTACGACCGCTTCACTTCCATGGTCTGTAAGTCTGACGGATATTTTCTTTTCTATAACTTTTATAGTCTGCAAGCTTCGCTGTATCAGTTAATAAGCGCCTTTATTTTATTTTTCTGTATATACATCAGGATTACTGATATAATAAATGACACCACCATTGAGAACAGGAACTGCACAAATCCGTCACCGACATATGCTACACATGTCAGAAAGCTCGGAAATGCAAATGACGTGCAGTGAGTTCCTGCCGCCCCGGCTATAGCTCCGCCGGCTGCTCCTGCGATACAGGCAGTAATCATGGGACGTACAAGCGGAACATTGACTCCGAAGAGAGCCGGTTCAGTTACGCCGAGAGCTGCTGCAAGAGCAGCCTGAAATGCAATACGTCTCTTTTCGCGGTTTTTCTCATTTTTCTCATACATCAGTCCGACACAGAGTGCAGCACCCGCCTGCGCATATACAGCTCCGCCCACCAGCGGCATAATTATGTCGTAGCCGTTTACTGCGATATTGTTAATGCAAACGGGAACTATACTCCAGTGTGCCCCGACAGATACCATAGGCTGAATTGAGAATCCCATGAATACTCCGGCAAGAACGGAGTTGAGCTCATAGATTCTGAAGAAGATGTCAGTCAGGAAATTTCCTGTAAGCATTCCAAGCGGGCCGAAAACAAGAAATGTCACCGGCAGAACCACAAGGCAGCAGACTATCGGCTTCGTAAAGCCTCTTACTGATTCGTGAATATACCTGTCGCAAAGTCTCTCAAGAAAAACAAGAAGTCCTGCTGCAAAAAGAACCGGCAGCACGCTCGAATGATATACAGCCGAAGGAACATTAATACCGAGAAAGCTCATTGTACCTTCATGGTTTTCAAGAACTGAAACGATATCAGGATAAAGCATTGCAACCGGGACAAGCATGGTTATGAACATATCCGTTTTCCACTGCTTTGAGGCTGTAACTGCAAGGAAAAACGGCAGAAAATAAAAAAATCCGTCAGCGCAGGCATAAAAGATTCTGTAAATACCGCTGTCCGCTGACAGTATGCCCGATGTATTAAGAAGAATAAGTATACCCTTCATAATACTCGTGGCGGTTATAATATTTATAACCGGTGCAAATATACCGGTTATCTGATCGGATATAAGTTTACCTGTTGATTTTAGTTTCATATAAAGCTCCGTTAAGATAGATCTGATTCAATACGTTCACTATAATTATAATACACTTTATCTTTAAAAACAATAGTCATGAAGATACAGAAAAGGTGCTGAATCCGGCAGACGGACACAGCACCTCTGATTTATTCTGTTTTACTGAATTATTTAACAAGATCTGCAGTTACATCAAATTCAAATGTTTCAGGTGAACCGGCTGATTCACCTTCAGGACCGTTTTCACCTCTTCTGGTGTATGACAGTACCTTGTCAGAAACCTGAATCTTTACCTCATCCGCGCCTTCAATATACTGCATCTCGTCCGGAGAAACTGAGACATAAGTAACATCGTAGCAGCCGGACTTGAGGGAAGCGCCGAATCCTGCGTACTTTGCAAGCGGAAGACGTCTTCCGTCAACATAAATATCAACAGTCGCTTCGTTTCTCAGGGTTTCCCAGCTGTCCGGAACTTTTTTAGCCTGTCTTGCAAGAACAAGTCTGACATCATCTGACTTGAATGCTCCTACTACTCCGCCGTAATAGGTATTTGTGATTTCAGTTGAGTTTACAAGCTTCATTCCGCTTCCGAGAGGAATTGTTTCAGGACAGTCTTCAGCAGTAAGAATATTACACTGACCAGGATAGCTGATCTTTCCGTTGTCTGCTGAAAGGATAAGTCTGATATCCGCCCTTACAACTTCAGGATTATCAAATATATCCGCATACTTTTCGCCGGAATCCCAGCTGATATTTATACTGCCCTGTCTTGAAGTCTGTTTTGCAGGGTCAACATCAAAATTGATACCGGAAATCTCACCGTCAACATTTACATCGTTTATGAATCCGCCGCTCCAGCTCATTCTGATTTTTTTGTCAAAACCGTTTTTAACTTCAAATACGAACGGGATGGTTATTTCAATTCGTTCAATTTCTTCCTTTGCAGCAAGTACACCGTCAGTAGTACGGATTACAAAATCATCACATTCGTAAAGAACATGTTCTCCGTATATTTTTGAGTTGTAGTGATCATCATAGATATTTTTTCCGGTTTCATCTATTTCATCGTCTTCGTCATCGTAGTACTCATCAAACTCTTCATCGTATTCCTCGTCGAAATCTTCATCATAATCCTCATGGATTACAGTATCATTTTCTGATGAAGTGCTCTCAGACTTGTTTCCCTTACTGCTGCTGTTACTGTCACCGCATCCGGTAAGTGCAAGTGATAAGGAAAGAAGTGCGATCATTACTGCTGTTATTTTTTTCATATTCTTACTGTCTCCTGTCTGTTATTCTGCAAATTCTGCAAGTTCTTCTGTTACATCAACCTCAAAACCAAGTTTTTTAAAATCTTCGCTCATAGCTTCCTGACAAGGATTATCCTTCAGTTTTGAATAACCTTCACCAACTACAATCTTAATTGACTTAAACTCTTCATTTTCAAAAAAGTCCTTCATATTTTCAGTTCCGATGGAAGCAAAGAACGGTGCTGAATATTCTCCGAACAGCTGTGATGTGTTTGACTGATGAGGATTTCTTATCTTTTGACTTTCTTTATCATCAACATCAACTCTGTATGAGCCTCTTGTTTCAGTGAAGCCCTCACCAAGTCCGTGAGCCTTCTTTGCAAATAAATAATGAGCTTCCTTTGTAGGTTCAACATACACAAATCCGCCGTAATAATAATCCAGGAACTCATCAGAATGAACCATCTTCATCCTGTCTGAAAATTCAAAGCTGTCAGGACAGTCACTGCTGCGTACTACCTCACCGGTGCAGTACTGGTCTCTTTTTTCATATGCTGTTTTTTTGATATTAATCTGCAGTTTCTTTATTACAGGCTCCTTAAGCATCTGCTGAAGGCCAAGCATATTCTTTTTATCAAGACAGATATATGATGATGTGTCGTCCGGATTTTCAATGAAAGTCTTCATGTACGGATAATGCATAAGTCTGTCTTCATAGTATGCTGTTACAACTACATCATTTACAACTGCCTCAGTTACAGTAAATCCTGCATTTCTCTCATATTCAGTTATCTTTGGTTCAACC
>JAZUIH010000059.1:0-3130 GCA_045642145.1 Oscillospiraceae bacterium
ATAATCAGCCTTGTATTTCTGCTTTTCCTGTTCTGCCTGCTGAAGTGACACACGCCCTGCCCTGTAGTCATCATACAGAGCAGTAAGCTTGTCAAAATACTTGTATTCAGCATCCGGAAAATCTCTGAAATCAAGCTGATGTCTGAAAGATAATTTTTCACATTTTGCAAAATCACTGGGATTTTTAAAATTAATGTTTTCCATATATCCCCCTTATCAACGTTTTATTCCGTGAAGAGTTTGTGCACAGTGTGAAGGGTTGCAGGGTTATTCTATACCCTTTTATATATATTTATTTTATATTTTTATTTTTTTACAAAACACTTAAGAAATAGAGTAAACCCTTCACAAACCCTTCACACAGTCAGTTTTTCACCTATTTATTACCAATTGTAATACAATAATCGTCCGGCCGGTCTCCAAGTCTGAGTCCAAGATAATATATGCCCTTAGTTCGGTCTCTTTGCTTATTAAACTTTTTGTTAAGTTCTCGACCGAACTTAGTTGAGGACATTTCATACTCGTTGAATTCCTTCGCCCACCTGTTATAAGCTGAGAATAACTCGGTAGCACCGACTGTCGCTCCCTCCTCTACAACACAGCAGGCGTCGATGAAGCTTGCTATGCTGTCCATCTCGTGCTTGTATTCGTTTGTAGCATTAATCATGCACGGAGGAAGCTCGAGGCCTTCCTTGACCCATCTGACGTATCCGTCGACCATCCACTTCAGGATTGATTCCTTCTCAGCTGCAAGCTTGGTCTTAAGGTTGCGGTCAACCTTATCGTCCGGAATTGTTACTGTAAACGGAATGAGATGGATTCTTCGCCATATACCCATGTCGCGGCCTCTGATAAGCGGCTTGTGATTTGTAGCCATCCACAGCTTAAACTCAGGGCAGAATTCAAATTCCTCACCGTACAGCTTACGGGCAGTCACTACATCGCCGCCTGTAATCTGCTTGATAAGCCCTTCATCAAGTCTGTCTCCCTCGTTAGGTTCTACAGACGTTACCAGACGAGCGCCCTTCAGACGTGCTATGTCTGAGTTAGCTCCGGAACCGCCGGACTTCTTAACCATGATTGTTGACGGCTGAACGTTTGTAGCGTACTCGCCGAGTATTCCACGAACTACTTCGAGGAATGTTGATTTTCCGTTACGTCCGTTACCGAACAGGAAGAACACACACTGTTCTGCTGTGGAACCGCTGAGGCAGTATCCACATGCTTTCTGAATGTAGCTGACCAGTTCGGAATTTCCGAATATGTCATCAAGGAACTGGAGCCACTTCTTCGGCGGCGGTGCGTCCGGAAGATAATCAATATCAATAATCTTCGTGATGTTATCTGAAATGCAGTGGTCTGTTGTCTGCATCGTCCTCAGATTCAGAGTACAGTTCCTGAAGTTCACTATATCCGGATGAGCGTCAAGGTCTTTCGGTTCAACGGATACTCTGTACTGCAGTTCCTTCTCTGTAGCTGTCTTGGAGGAGTGTGAGCGTGATTTCTTCTTGTGCTTAACCCATGCATCAAATATTTTTTCCTGGTCTTTGTATCCTTCATCCTCAGGGCTGACTGCAGGAGCATACAGGTCATCCAGTGTCGACATCTGAGCAATAGCAGCATCAATAGTCTTGTATATCTCACCTGTTGCATCATAAGACCACTTGCCGCCGTTATAATACAGCCACTTCTTATCAGTGTAGCTGTACATAAAAGCACCGTCACATGCATCATAGAGCATGTTTGCGTTGCCTGTATCGTCAAGCGTGTATATCTTGTGGAGTATCACACACTTGTATTCATCTGCTGTCTTCGGCTTGATTGTGATGTAGTAATCATCAGCTTCGGACGGTGTGTACACGTCTCTGCATTCCTTGGCGGCTTTTTCAAGTATCAGTGCTCCGTATGTACTGCCGTTCATTTTTCTGTCCCACTTGTCACGGTTAAGGCCGGAGTTGCGGAAGATTCTGTCCATCTGAATAATATCTCTCTGACACCAGAAAGCGAGCATGTTTGCAAATGCCATGTCTGCTTCAGAGTGCGAAGGATATAATCCGTCCCAGTTGCCGTAGTAGAGCTGACTGAAATCATATCCGTTTTTAGCAGCTGTTGCTTTCTCAATGATTTCATCATCAGAAAACATCAGTGTATTAACCTTAGGAGCCTTTGCTTCACTCTGATCCGGCTGAACTTCTCCAAGGTACTTCTTGTGAAGCGGCTTGATTGTCTCGGTACAGTCAGAGATTTCGCTGTATTTTGAAATGCTTCTTCCTGTCATTACGAAAAATCTTCCGCTGTCGTACATTTCAATCTTTCCCCTGCGGCGCTTGCCTTCAGGAAGAGAACCCTTGCATATCATGTGGACACCGTTTCCGCTCTGAGACTCTTCAACGTACGTCTGAAGCTGGTCAGCGAATTCAGAAACAATATTGTTGCAGTAAAGCTTCTTAAACCCCTCAACCTCGGCAGGGATATCATCGATATCCACACCGAAGTATTCAGAGTTTGAGAACATAAAACCTATACCGGCATATTCAGGAGCTCTCATTGTAGCTTCGTCGAATGTTCCCCATGTATCAGGGTTGTTGCTCTGAGCAAGGCCGCCGGTTTTAGGGTTTATCGGTTTCTTGCTGATTCCACTGTGGGAATTAGGGTCAGGGTCTGCTCTCCAGCAAACCCAGTTCGGAATAAGCTTAAGCTCATCCGGTATTAATTCATACATTCCCTCACCCCTTCTGCATTAAAACGGAATTTCTTCTTCTGACACATCATTAATCGGTTCCATCTGCGCTTCTGGAGCAGCGGAGCTGTTGTCTGACTTATCCTTAAAAACGTGCTTGCATTCAGCAAACTTAGTTTCATTGATGTACTTAACGTCCTCGTATGTCTTGCCGTTGTATTCTCTGTGGTCAACTGTGATGCGTACACACTTATTAACCATATCAGCGAGCATCTCGCTTACGTTGTTGTAAGCCTTTCCGCTCGGAATACCTGTCATCTTAGCAAGTCTCATGATAGTCTTGAAGCTGTATCCCTGTACCTGCTTGTCCTGTTCTGTAGGTTCAGCACGCTTGAATGTGTTAAAGAATACACCCTTGTTCTGATACTTCTGGTCTACGTCGTTTCTGAT
>JAZUIH010000060.1:0-2566 GCA_045642145.1 Oscillospiraceae bacterium
TTTTCATTTAACTTTACACATACAATCCTAACCCGAAAAGCCGGTATTCTTTCGAATACCGGCTTTTCACTTTGTATATCAGTCTATCTTGTCATTCTGAAATCTCGACAGATGCTCAAAAGGAAGAATCTGTCTTCCGCGGAAAAGTCCGCATCCGTCATTTATGCGGTAGTTATCAACCGCCCTGAACATGTTAACATCAATTCCCGAAAGATCAAGCTTCTGAAGAAGCACTCCCCTCTCATAGGCCTCGTCAAAATAAATGCACTCACCGTACGGAATCTCATCACGACGCGCTCTGTCACTGTTCTGGCGTGTCTCATAACCGAAGTGATTTGCATCGCCTATCTCTGCGCTGTCGTCCATATCCTTGGTTCTCAGCTGCACCTCAGTGTAGCATCTTGCTGAGTTGTCATACAGGGTAATATGAAGCGACTGGTATCCGAACGGCCTTCTGTTTGAAATGTAGTCCCTGTAGTACGGGCGTACTGATTCTGACAGGCGTTCAGAATATTTTTCCTCAGGCATTCCTGAGAGCTCAGGTGTAAATCCTCTTTCCTCAAGGAACTGCGGAAGCATGTCAGCTATTCTGTAAAGAATGTCAAGCTCGCTCTTCTCCCTGCTTTCCCCGTCCTTAACATGACACTTTGGAAGAGAAATAACGATCCTGTATGCAATCAGGTCACGGAAGCACTGAAGCTTACTCTTTATCTGGCTTTCTGAAGGGAAAGCACCGTTTTCCTTGTAGTAATTGTATATGTACTCAACTATATAGCCGTTGAACTTCTCCTCAGCGCGGATGAGAGACTTGATTCTGCCCTTGAAGGTAAATGCAAGATACGGATACTCCGCAGCCATGTACTTGTAGAGCTCCTTGATACGGTTTGACTGTGAGGTAAGGAAGTCATTGTGTTCAAGAATATCAGTAATCTGAATAAGAAAATTGCAGTGTGCAAGGTCAATGGAATTATGCGTTTCCCTTGCATTTTTCTTTAGATCCGCCGAATACTGATGGAGTATCTTCAGAACGGTATTTCCCGAATAAAGGTAGTCATTTAGTTTTATCATAGTTGTCCTCCGAAAAAGGTAGTTATATTGCCCTGCATGCCTGATGCGCCGTTCAAAGCGCTGTGTTGTTATATGTCACCGGAGTTATGTCAGAGTATATGAAAATTACAGTTTTTCCGCCTTTCTGTGTACTGCAGGAGGCAGAAACAACTGAATTCACGATATGGTAAACTCATTGAATAAATGTGTTCACTATAATTATATCATCAAAAAATAACAAAAACAATACAGGCCTCCCGCGCCGTGCTGAAAAAATATTTTTTCGTTTAGTATAATCTTGATTTTCCCGTATATTATGGTATAATTATAGTGAGCGTCAAAATAAATCTGACTTTCACTATAATTATTTTATTTATATTGCCCTGCACATCCGATGCCTTCAGCATCTCCGTGCAAATCGGCTAATAGTCAGCGACAAAATATTTTTGTCATTGACTATTAAGTGTACGTCAAATAGTAATCTGATTCGAGGTGTTTACGATAGAAGCTTCAGACGGATTTTCTGTTACAGTTTCATTTATGTTTTTAGGGAAAATGCTTCTTGTTCTGCTTCTCATATATGTTATAGCAGTGCTTACCCCGAAGATAGCCGGAAAGATTGATGCGGCCTCTGAAAAATCAAAGCGCAGCAGGCCTGCGGAGGACGAACGGCTTTATCAGGTACGAAGCGTGTTTGAACCATCACCCGATGATGAAAAACCGGACAAAACATTATTTCCTGAGGTTCAGGAGAAATCAAATAAAACCAGAAACGAGGACATTTTAAATGGCAAAGAACAATAACAAAAAAATGGTAGAAGCCATTACTTCCATGGAGGAAGATTTTGCAAAATGGTATACTGACATCGTTAAAAAGGCCGAACTTATCGAATATACAAGCGTAAAGGGCTGTATGGTAATCCGTCCTTACGGATATGCTATCTGGGAAAATATCCAGCGTATTCTTGACGGAATGTTCAAGGCAACAGGCCACGAAAACGTATGTATGCCTATGTTTATCCCTGAAAGCCTTCTCCAGAAGGAAAAGGATCACGTTGAAGGCTTCGCTCCTGAGGTTGCATGGGTAACACATGGCGGAAGTGAAAAGCTTGAGGACAGACTCTGCGTACGTCCTACATCAGAAACACTTTTCTGTGAACACTACTCAAATATAGTTCACTCATACAGAGACCTTCCAAAGCTCTACAACCAGTGGGTAAGCGTTGTAAGATGGGAAAAGACAACACGTCCTTTCCTCCGTTCAAGAGAATTCCTCTGGCAGGAAGGACACACAATCCATGCTACAGCTGAAGAAGCTGTTGAAGAAACAGAAAAGATGCTTGGCGTATACACAGAATTCTGTGAGAAGTCACTTGCCATGCCTGTAATCCAGGGAAGAAAGACAGAAAGCGACAAGTTCGCAGGTGCTGTTTCAACATACGCTATCGAAGCTCTCATGCACGACGGCAAGGCTCTTCAGGCCGGTACATCACACTACTTCGGAGACGGATTTGCGAAG
>JAZUIH010000061.1:0-22811 GCA_045642145.1 Oscillospiraceae bacterium
AAGCTTTAATCCGCCGAGTGTTGTTCTGAAGCAGATTGAGTCATATGTAGCATCCTTTGAGTTTACAAAAGCAAGGTCAACAGCAATCTTTGAACCTGGCTTTACCTTGTAAGCATTGTACTTGGAATCAGCTACAGCTTCAAGCTTGCCAAATGTTGTGTTGCCGTCTTCGTCTTCACCTGTGATAAGTCTGCCCTGAACTTCGAGTTCAATTGCATCAGCTGAAGCTGAAACGCCTACTGCTGTACCAACAGCCATTAATGACATTGCAGATACGAGTGCTACTGTTTTCTTAAAAACATTCTTCATAATAATTTAATTCCTTTCAATATATTCCTAAAAATTCATTTTGACATTGTCCCTGGAATTCAGAACATGGCGCCGGAATTCCGGAACCTGCGCATGTCAGACGCATATATATAGCTGACACCCTGTACAGATACCGAAGCACCTGTACAGAATGTGAACTAACTTAAGAAATTATTTGAGGATGCCAAGCTTCTCCCAGATTGATCTGTCGATTCTGTCCTTAGCACCTATACCCTGAACGTCTCTTGCAAGTACAGCCTTGAGAACAAATGTTGCATCGGCCTGCTTGAATGTACCGTCCATAGTTGTGTCAGCGAGGAACAGTGCGAATTCATACATTCTGTCACCGAGTTCACTCTTTGCACTTTCATTTATACCAAGCACCTTGTCAGTATTGATAAATGATGTCTTGCTTACGTCAAGTGAAAGGATTTCACGGAGCATATATGTACCGTCAACCTGATTAATCTTGTGGTTGAGGTCAATATCGCCGAGCTGGCCGATATATGCAGGAACTTCCACAACAATATCATGTGTTGAGATGAAATCCATAACATCCTTGTCAGCCTTGAAGTTTGCTACATCAAGTGTAAACGGAACATTATAGATAAATGTCTTGCCGTCATATACCTTATTTGGTGTTGCTTCCTTAGGGAACACAAGGTTTTCCTTCTTGATTTCAACCTTTACAGTTTCTGTCTTATAACCCTTTTCATCAACATCCTTGGATACAGGAATGTTTCTGAAGAGTTCAAGTTCAGCTGTAAGTTCATCATCAAGCTTATAGAACTTGTCTTCGTGTTCATAATAGAAGTCAGGTGTACACTTCACCGGCTTAATCTTGCCGTCAAAGCCCGGAGCCGGCATAACCGGATCAATGCCTTCAGGAAGATCAATCGGATCAAAATCTTCTGTTGTTACTGCAGGTGTTGTTTCTGCTGCTGTTACAGCTGGTGTTGTAACCGGAGCAGTTGCTGCAGGTGTTGTCTGAGCTTCTGTTGCTGCAGGTGTTGTCTCAGCTGCTGTTGCTGCTGGTGTTGTTTCTGCTTCTGTTACAGCTGCTGTTGCTGCAGGTGTTGTCTCAGCTTCTGTTATCTCAGGCTGTTCAATAATTACAGCACCGTTTGTAAGTAACGGCTTAACAGAATTACGAACGCCATCTGAGATATCAACTTCTGATTCAACAAATTCTACAGGATACTTTGAAACTGTCTTTTCCTTAGGAAGGGCAATTGTAAGAGTTACAAGCTTTTCGCCTTCAGCACCAAATGTGTAATCTTCAAGATCAACCTTGAACTCATTGCTCCATACTATTCTGGAACCGTCCTTCTCACCTACAGAAACTGTACCAGGAAGTTCAGCTTCAGTAATCTTTGTAATTGCTGCACCAAACTTAGCTTCAAACATCGCTACGATTGTGTTTGCGTCACCGTTCTTGACAAGAACAGGTACTTCAGCAGTTTCAGCATCGTAAGGTACTGTTACTGTACCGATTTCAAGTTCAATTGTCTTCTTGACTGGATCAGCCTCTTCGCCCTTAACTACAAGATCAACTGTAGGTAACTTTGAAGGAGCAATGAACTTTCTGTCGTTTGTTGATGTATCAAGTGATACAGCTGAGAGTGTATATACTGCTCCAGCTTTTGCATCAGCAGGAATTGTTACATTAACTGTGTATAAGTTTGTTTCAGATGAAAAATCTGAACCCTTTACTGAATCAGATGAAACCCATACAACTGAGTTAGGCTTGTTTTCGCCGACAGTCATATCGCCTTCATCAGCAGCGTCTCCGTCTTCGAAGCCCTTGATTGCAGCGCCTTCTGTTACTGCATAATCAAGAACTACTGAACCAATCGCATACTCTGTTGACTTAACTAAAAGTCCCACAGGAACTGTATCACCGGCCTTAACCGTGATCTTGTCAGCAGCTGCCCACTTGCTGTCCTTCTTTTCACCGAAGCTAAGTGTGTAGCTGTCAGTTACTTCCGCGCCGAATGCTATCTTTTCAGCAAGATCAGAACTCTTTGCATCAACGGCATAACCTTCTGTTCTATTCGGATCCGAAGCATCAATGCCCTTTACTGTAAGAGTATATGTTGAATCTTCCTTTGCATCTGCAGGAAGAGCAACTTCAATCTTTGCTACTATTGTCTTGTTAAGTTCAGGAGCTGAAAGTCCATCAGCACTCCATACAAATCTTCTTGTGTTTGATACAGCTTCTTCAACTGAAACATTCTCAACTTCAGCAGTCACACCAGCAATCTGTGGATTTGCTGCACCAGCCTTGTCAGCTGTTACTTCAAGATCAACGACTACTGTGTTAAGATCAGTTGCAGAAATATATACAGGAATCTTTACTGTTTTTGTTCCGAAAGGAACTCTTGTTGTTCCGCCGTTGGCTGGATCACCAATGTTCATTACCGGCTGTGCTGCAGCAGCTGAAACAATAGCTACATTGCTGTAGTTTAATGCCTGTGATGCTGCACCACCGAATACAGAAGCTGTCATCATTAAAGAAGTTATGAGTGATAAACCTCTCTTCATGATTATATCCTTTCTGTCCGGCTGCGTTATTAAACCAGACTTTGAATCGTGAACAGTACTATTAAGTATTAAAAAATAATCAGTACTGATAAGAAATGCAATCCAAGTGCCGGAAACATACCTGTTTCCGGTACCTGGATGCTGTTATTTTATAGTTGTTTGATTACTTTTTAATTGGCATATCTGCAGCTGTGTAGTCAGTAAGAACTAACTTGATAAGTGCCTTGTAGTCATTCATATCAAGAACCTTTTCATCCTTAACATCTACAATGCCGTCTGCCTGATTAAGGTTACCGTTTGTGATACCCTGTGCATTGAGCTTAGCTACATCGTTGCCGAGTGCTACGAACTGCTTCATAGCAACGATATCTCTTGCTGTACATGCAACGCCGTCATCATCAACGTCACCCCATAATGGTGTGAGCTCTGTGCCTGGTTCTACCGGCTTGTTAGCAACGATTGTAATCTGGCCCTGCTTTTCAACTGCTGACTTGTAAGTAACGTCCTTATTGCCGTCAGCATATCCGAATACCATTTCCTTGTTTCCGTCACGGTCAATAGCAACAATGTTTACCGGAATCTTTGTGCCTTCTTCAAGACCGGCAGCTGTCTTACCCTTAAGAGTAACGAGTGTGCCTTCTGTCTTTACCCAGTTAGCTGTTGAATCAAGTCCTGTGCACCAGAGAACTGCAATTACGTTCTTGCCGTCCTTTTCAACTGTGTTGTAGTCGAAGCAGTCATATGATTTCTTGTTAACCATTGTTACTTCTGAACCGATTGAAGGAGCCTTCTTGATTTCCTCTTCAGTTGCCTTTGTGTCCTTAAGAATTGCGCCTTCTGAAATTGTTACGTCTGAAAGCATTGCAGGATCATAAGTGATTGCGAATTCACAACCTGAGAAACCTACTCCTGTGAACTTATCAAGATTGAAGTTGAGTGTAAAATCAGCACCTGACTTTGCTTCAACCTGATCACCCTTGATAATTACCTCTTCTCCAGCAGCGTTTACGAAAGTTGCTGCTGATGCAGCTGTCATAGCGAGTGCGCATACAGCTGAAATAAATTTTTTAGCCTTCATTTTTTCCCTCCATTTAAATTTTTATATAATTAAAAGAACATCCGTTCCCTCAATATATAATATATTTTAATATTACCTTGGTAATATCATATCCTTTAGGATCAGAATTCTGTGATAACCTTAGAGATGAACTGTCTGAGTGTTGCAAGGTCCTGAAGGTTAACTATGCCATCCTTTGTTACGTCAGCATTTGCCTTGGCATCACCTGTGAGTTCCTTCTTGTCAACGAGCTTGATAGCGAGAACTGAAAGGTCTGTGATATCAATCTTTCCGTCGAGGTTTACGTCACCGAGTAACTTGGCACCTGTAGTACCTGTTGGTACTGTTGTAGGATCAGTTACTGCTGTCTTTCCAACTGTTACTGTACCAGCTGAAACAACAGGATTTACAACCTTGAGGCCTTCAACAGCAACGTCAACGCCTGTAGCTGTAGCTCTTAATCCCTTAGTGATTTCAACCTTTGAAGTACCGTCAGCCTTTGCCTTACAGTTGAGTGTAAGAACAACGCCGTCCTGCTTGATCCATGTATCGCCTGATTCAAGCTTGCTCTGTGACCAGAGAACTGCTACAGCACCTGTTGAGAGAGCTGTATCGAGGCTTGACTTACCGTCGCCTACCTGCTTGTCACCTGTCTTTGAAACTGCGCCTTCTGTAACGCCTGTTACTTCAAATACTGCAGGATCATACTTTACTGCAAAATCGAGTCCGGCAATACCTGTTGAAGGAACGCCTGCTAATTCGATGTCAATTGTAAATTCTGAACCAGCTTCAACGCTCTTTGTGCCTGCCTTAATTGTGAGGTCTCCTGCTGCTGATACTGATGTCATTGCGCCGAATAATGATGCTGTGCATGCTGTTGCTAAAAGGCATGCAGCTACTTTATTGAATTTCATAATAAAATTCCTCCTAAGTTAAATTAAATCTTCTTTTCAAACTTTCGCATACAAAAAAACATAAATATAATTCAAACTTCGTGAATCTGATTCACGTTTAAAGGTGTATTACTGAAAAAAGCTGTAATACGGTAAACAAATAACATAAATATTCTATTTTCATATAGATTTATTATATTTTATGTTCACTTTAAAGTCAAGACTATCACAAACTTTTTGTAAATAATTATAAATCAAAATTATTAAAATTGTTTATAATAATCAATACTGTGAATCAGCGAGAAATTTTATTCACTTTTACTACACAATCTAATTATATTTCATTAGCTATCAAAAGTCAATATATTTCCTTAATATTTGAAGCTACTAAATAACGTATTTACCTTTGTGATTACGCACTGTTTTGTACGAATTTAACAACTCTATGATTTTTTTCTGAACACCAGAAGCTTACTTAAAATATAGTTTGTTATCAGGATAATTACGTTCGCTGTTAATTTAAAAATCATTTCATTTAATCCCTCAGGACTTCCGAATGCTGAAAAGATTCCTGAACTGTAATCAAGTGTCCTGAGCTTCATGAGATCCACGAAGAAGCTGCTGAATCTGTCCGCACAGAGATACATTATTATAACCTCCATGAAGTATGTTGCAACTCTGGCGCCGTAAAATCTCGCCGCCTCAGCCGCTACTGCCCCGGCACCGCTGTTTTCGCTTTTAAAAACATATTTTCTGTTTGTCACATATGCAAACGTAACAGCACACACCCAGGATATACTCGTTGATACCAGCACACTTGTATGGAGGAACCTTGACGACAGAAACTGTGTTACAAATGATACCGCCGTTGTCAGCACTCCGAATACTATATAAAGTATAATATCTTCGTATTTTTTGTAAATCTTCTTTATCATTGCAATTATTCCTTTCTCTTTACTGCCTTTTACATAATACACATATCCCCCGTGTTTTTCAATATCTTTTTAAAATTTCGTCATTTTGTATACCTCATTCCTCTTTACGGTTCAGCATTCACTATATTTTATTCAAAACTGTTTAACATCTCACTAAAACTATTGAACATCTCATTTTATTATGCTAATATTGTATATAGCAATACAGCAGATGAAAATTCCGTTTGCTGTACAACTGAGAGGTAAATATGATTAATATAGTTCTTATTATAGTTCTTGTCGCTTTTTCCGCCATGTTTTCCGGCTGTGAAACCGCATTTTCAAGCGTAAACAGAATGCGTCTGAAAAACAATGCCGCACAGGGCAGTTCACGTGCCGCAAAGGCTCTTAAAATAGCCGAATCCTTTGACAGCTCACTGACAACCATTCTTATAGGCAACAATATAGTTAATATCGCTTCCACCTCAATAAGCACCGTCCTGTTTACTGACCTGTTCGGTGCAAAGGGCGTCGGTATTGCAACCGTTGTCATGACAGTCACAGTCCTTATATTCGGAGAGATTCTTCCGAAAACATTTGCAAAGGAAAACGCTGAAAAATGCGCATACTTCTTTGCAGGCCCGCTGTCAGTACTCATCGTCCTGTTTACTCCTTTTGCATGGTTTTTCACTGCCATCAAAAATCTTGTATCCCGTCTGTACACAAGTCCTGACAAGGCACCGAGTGTAACCGAGGATGAGCTAAAGTACATCATTGACGAAATTGAAGAGGAAGGCGTACTTGAAGAATCTGAAAGCGACCTTGTAAGAAGCGCCCTTGACTTTGACGAAACTGTTGTTAGCGAAATTCTCACACCAAGAGTAAAGATCGTCGGTGCTGAGATTAACTCAGGCATAGAGGAGATAAAGCAGATATTTCTCACTGAGATGTATTCAAGACTCCCTGTTTACGAAAAGACCATTGACAACATAGTCGGAATTATCACACAGAAGGACTTCTTCAAGATGATTCACGAAAACAGAAACAACATCCAGGACATTATACAGGATGTACTTTATATATCCGAGTTCAAGCTGATTAACGATGCTCTTCATGAGATGCAGCACTCCAAAACACACATGTCCGTTATACTCGACCAGTACGGCGGAACAAAGGGCATTATCACAATGGAGGATATCATAGAGGAACTCGTCGGTGAAATATACGACGAAAACGACGAGGTCATCGCTCCGGTAACAAAGCTCTCGGAAAATGTTTATGAGGCATCAGGAGAGCTCACCATAAGTGAGATGCTTGAGACACTTGAGTACCCTGAGGATTATATAACAACAAATGCAAACACAGTCAGCGGCTGGATAATGGAGCTTACAGGCCATATTCCTGAACAGGATGAAATAGTTCAGAATGACTGCTTCGTAATCAGGATTCTTGAAATGAACGGTAAAAAAATATCAAGAATCCGCATAACCATCGAAGCTCCTGAATCAGACGAAACCGGTACGGAAGACAGCGAATAAAAAGGGGATGCCCCCCTTGTACAAAGAAATCAGCACATCAGAGTTACGGCTTTGATGTGCTGATTGTTTTATTATTAAGTCAGTTTCTTAACATTCCCTTTTATCGAAGTCTCCGGTCAGTAGTAACCTGTCTGACTGCGCATCATGCACGCCAGACTTAATCAGTGCTTCCTAAAGCTTTTCTATTGACATGGTAGCTACTGCATTGAGACTGACATCTGCGGTTATTCCGTCAAGATAGTTGAAGTAACCCTGACAGGCTATCATGGCACCGTTGTCACCGCAGAGCGAAAGCGGCGGCATGTAAAGCTCAAATCCGTTTTCCTCGCAGGCTGCGGAAAGTGTATTTCGAACGCCTGAATTGGCTGATACTCCGCCAGCAAGTACTATCTTCCTGTATCCTGTATCCTTCGCCGCAGCAATGGTTTTCGACACAAGAATATCTGATATTGTTTTCTGAACTGAAGCAGCCATATCATTTCTGATAATCTCAGTCCCCTTCTGCGAAGCATTGTGCACCATATTGATTACAGCCGTTTTAAGGCCTGAAAAGCTGAAATCATATTCACTTCCGGCCACTCTCGGAACCGGCAGCTTATACGTATCCGGATTTCCTTCAGCAGATGCCCTGTCTATATGCACACCGCCCGGATACGGAAATCCGAGTGCCCTTGCACATTTGTCAAAGCATTCGCCGGCTGCGTCATCTCTTGTTTTTCCTATTACTCTGAACTTAGTGTAGGAGAGAACCTCTATTATATGGCTGTGTCCGCCGCTTGCAACAAGACAGAGATACGGCGGCTTAAGCTCAGGATGTGCAATGTAGTTTGAAGCAATGTGTCCTGCAATATGGTGGACAGGTATCAGCGGCTTTCCCGAAGCCATGGCAAGTCCCTTGGCGAAATTAACTCCGACAAGAAGCGCACCTATCAGTCCCGGAGCGTAGGTTACAGCTATCGCATCCATATCATCAAGGGTTTTGCCGGCTTTGTCAAGAGCCTCCCTGACTACGCCGAGTATGTTTTCACTGTGCCTTCTTGAAGCAATCTCCGGCACAACTCCGCCGTATTTTTTATGTTCCTCTATCTGTGTTGAAATCACTGATGAAAGAATTTTAGTTCCGTTTTCTGAAACGCTTGCTGCTGTTTCATCACATGAACTCTCTATACCCAGTATCAGCATATGTAAATCAAACCTTTCGTTTAGTCATAAGCAGTGCATCCTCTGCAGGATTTCTGTAAAAATTTTTTCTTCTGCCTAATACAGTATACCCGAATTTTTCGTACATTTCAATAGCGTATTTGTTGCTCTCACGTACCTCCAGGTTATACACGGTAACCTCCTCAGGAAGATTATCCTCAAGCCACTGCAGAAGCACTGTGCCAAGCCCGTTCCCTCTGTATTCATCGCGCACTGCAATGCGGTTAACGTTCGCCTCTTCGAATATAAATGAGACTGCGGCGTAACCAATTATCTCACCGCCCGATTTGCTGCAGGCAACCGGAACCGTTTCCGAACCGGAAGATATACTGCCGAGAAATGATTTCTCACTCCATGAATCAGAAAAAATTTCAGCATCATATTCATGAAGCTTCAGAGCATCTGACTCCTCAGCCACTCTTATAACTATATCATCCCTTTGCATCATACCATGTACGTCCCTTCTGAACTTCGGCAACAAGCGGAACAGCGAGGCTTGCCGCACCTGTCATTTCCTCTGAGAGTATTTCAGCAGCACGGCCGGCATCTGCTTCTGACGCCTCAACTATCAGTTCATCATGTACCTGAAGAATAAGATCAGCATCAAGTCCCTCTGCTCTGAGTCTTCTGTAGACACGTATCATCGCTATTTTTATAATATCAGCAGCAGAACCCTGAACCGGTGTGTTCATAGCTATACGCTTTCCGGCCGCCTGTACCATTTTATTCGAAGCACGCAGCTCCGGAACTGCTCTTCTGCGTCCGTACATTGTTGAAACATATCCTGTTTCTGCTGCTTTTTCAACAGTTTCATTCATAAACTTTTCAACTGAGGAATAGTTTCTTAGATAATTTTTGATATATCTGTCTGCTTCTGCAACGGATACTCCTATGTCCTTTGAAAGTGAAAACGCACCTATTCCGTAAATAATACCGAAGTTTACGGCCTTGGCCGCACTTCTCATTGAAGGAGTTACCATTACAGGAGGCATATCAAATACCTGTGAGGCCGTCATTGTATGTATGTCAGTGCCGTCCGTAAATGCCTGAACCATGTTTTTGTCTCCGCACATATGGGCCATAATTCTCAGCTCAATCTGGCTGTAGTCCGCATCAAGGAGAATACGTCCCTCACCGGCAGTGAAAAACTTTCTCATCCTGCTTCCGAGCTCAGTTCTCACAGGTATATTCTGCATATTTGGCTCTGTTGACGAAATTCTGCCGGTTCTTGTTTCTGTCTGTCTGAAAACACTGTGTATCCTGCCGTCAGGCGCCACCGTTTTGAGAAGTCCGTCCACATATGTGGAATTAAGCTTTGTAAGCTGTCTGTACCTGAGAATAAGGTCTATAACAGGATGCTTCGGACGCAGTTCCTCAAGAACCTCAGCATTGGTGGAAAAACCGCCTTTTGTTTTCTTTTTAGGAGGAAGCCCGAGATCCATAAAAAGCACTTCAGCAAGCTGTTTTGGTGAGGAAATGTTAAACTCCCTGCCGCACATCGAGTATATCTGAGCCTGGCACTGTTCAATCTCCTCCGACAGCATTATACCGAATTCCCTGACACCTTCAGTATCTGTCCTTACCCCTGTTTTCTCCATGGAGGCCAGTACTTCTGTAAGCGGGAGTTCAATATCATTCAGAAGTGATGTCATACCCTGTTCATCAGTTAGCTTCTGAAGCACGTCTGAGAGAACTGATATCTTAACAAGATCAGAATAATCGCTTTCTTCAATTCCTGAAATACCGTAACCAGCGCAGAGTCTGTCAGTTTCATAGTCGGAGGCAATGGAATCAAGCAGATATGCGGCAATTTCAGCATCAAAAAACACGTTTTTAAGTGAAGAACCGCTTTCAAAAGCAAATCTGTATGCAGGTTTTGCTGCAAACGTTCTCTTAGCCGTGTCTGATGCGAAAAACTTCAGGATAAGTTCAGCGTTGTCTGATGTGTAAACAGTTTCTCCGGACAGTATTTTTACTGTTTTATCCTCTTCGCAAAACAGAAAATCAGCTTTTCCCATACCCGAAATTGCTTCGATACCTTCATCATCAAGCTCTTTTACAGCACTTACTTCCGGAATTATTATTTCAGTCTTTTCTCCTCCGGCAGCGCTGATTGTATCCTGCACTACAGCTGAAGGCTCTATACCAATTCTTTCAAGCAGCTTGAACATTTCGAGTTCGCTCAGGAGCAGACTTACCTCTTTTTCGTTGATTTTTCCGTTAGTATAGGCACTTATATCGTTGTCAACCGGTACATTTTTCACTATAGTTGCAAGCCATTTACTGGTATCAGCATCTTCTTTCCCAGATATAAGCTTATTTTTTACAGAATTCGTAAGCTCGGCCTCATCAATTGAGTTGTACAACGCCTCAACTGTTTTAAACTTCTGAATCAGTGTGGTTGCAGTCTTTTCTCCTATTCCTGACACCCCGGAAATGTTATCCGAGCTGTCTCCCATAAGAGCCTTCAGATCTATAAGATGTATCGGTTCAAAACCATATTTTTCCACGAATAGTTTTTCATCAAACTCTATTGTCTCCTTGTTTGTTACAAGACGGACATGAACTTTTTCGTTAATAAGCTGAAGACTGTCTCTGTCTCCGGTAAGCACAACGCACTCATTTCCGGACTTTGAGAAGATTTCAGAAACTGTTCCCAGAATATCATCCGCCTCAAAGCCTTCACATTCAAGTATTTTTATTCCCAGTCCGGTCAGCAGTTTTTTTACAAGCGGAAGCTGCATGGCAAGCTCCTCAGGCATTCCTTTTCTGTTTGCCTTATATGTTTTAACAGACTTGTGACGGAAGGTCGGCGCCTTCATGTCAAATGCAACCACCGTGCAATCAGGTTTTACAACTCCAATTTCCTTAAGATAAATATTCATGAAACCTGTTATCGCATTTGTAAAAATTCCTTTTTTATTTGAAAGAAGCTTAACCCCGTAATAAGCACGGTTAAGTATGCTGTTTCCGTCAATTGCAAGAATTTTCATTTTGTCCTCCTTCTTTAAACCGGTTTGCAAACAATATGGGCGTTTTCGCCGATATGCAACCATATTTTCAACCTGTTTTCACGATAAATTCGCAATAATATACACTTATATTATAACAGATTTTCAGAAAAAAGACTATCCAAATTCAAAAATATTTCAAAAAGCTATTTGAAAATTCTGAAAACTATGATAAAATAATTTAGTGACGCAAAAATCAAAAAATCGCCGGGTAAAATCCGAAGGTAAAACAAAAGAAAAAACAAGAGAAAAAACAAGAGAAAAAACAAGAGAAAAAGCAAGAGAAAAAGCAAGAGAAAAAACAAGAGAAAAAACAAAAGAAAAAACAAAAGAAAAAACAAAAGAAAAATACAGTAAAAATAAATTCACAGAAAATATAATACCGTAATATAACGCATTAAAGAAAAGGAAAGAATATATGGACTATATTAATATAGGAAATGTTAAAATAAAAAAAACTGCTGCACTTGCACCAATGGCAGGAGTGGCAGACAGAGCATACAGAATACTGAACGCTGAGTTCGGCGCATCATATACAGTTAGTGAACTTATTTCCGCCAAGGGACTTTGCTACAGTGACAAAAAAACGGAGGAGCTCTGCAGAATAACGGAAAAAGAACGTCCGTGTGCTCTTCAGCTTTTTGGAAGCGAACCTGAATTCATGGCAAAGGCAGTCAATATTATAAAAAAGTATAACCCGGATATTATAGACATCAACATGGGCTGCCCTGTTCCAAAGGTAGCAGGAAACGGTTCCGGAGCCGCTCTTATGAAGGATATATCACTTTCCGCAGAAATAGTAAAGGCTGTAGTGGCAGAATCAGATGTTCCCGTAACAGTTAAGATACGCAAGGGCTGGGATGAAAACAACGTCAATGCAGTTGAATTTGCCGCAGCAATGGAGGAAGCCGGCGCTTCGGCAATCACCGTTCACGGAAGAACACGAAATCAGATGTACAGCGGAAAATCAGACATGAATATCATAAAAGAGGTAAAAAAAGCCGTCTCAGTTCCTGTTATCGGAAACGGTGACGTTGCCTCCCTCGATGACTGCCTGCGAATGTATGAATATACAGGCTGTGACCTTGTAATGATCGGACGTGCAACATACGGCAACCCGTGGATTTTCAGCGAAATATCTTCATACTTCGAAGGAAAGGAATTTACTCCCCCTGATCTGGATACAAGACTCGAAACTCTCCTCTACCATGTCAGACTGGCAATCGGAGACAAACCTGAGCACATTGCAATTCAGGAGGCCCGCAAGCACGCGGCATGGTACCTTACCGGAATGTACGGTGCTGCTGCATTCAGAGCAAAATGCTACAGTCTGTCAAGCTATGATGACGCTGTCAGACTCACAGAAGAATTCAGGGAAGTTCAGTTAAGGAATATGGAAAAATGAAAAAAATATCAAAAAATCTTCATGACATGCCTCTCATTCAGGCTCGCCGGGAAATGAACAGGCTTCTGAAAACCTGTCCGGCTGATACTGACGAGATAGAAGTAATACACGGATTTCACAACGGCGATGTGATACTCAGATACATACGCTTTGAGCTTAAGCATCCACGTATTGCACAGAAAATCATAGGTCTGAACAACGGAGTAACTGTCCTTGTAATGAAAAAAGCCACCGGAGCATCAGCTAAATGATGCTCCGGTGGCTTTTTTACTCTGCTGTTTCCGTTTACTGAGTCTTTTTATTCCTTATTGTTCTGTTTACAAAGTTAAGCCCTTTTCTTGAATACATTATTTTCTGTTCACCGTACAGACCCGTATCTCCCGATATAAGGTAGGATATGCCGCATACAAGTGCAAAATACGGTATTGCGTCTATACCAAAGAGTTCAATACTCATAAGAAGCGATGCTACAGGACAGTTGGTTGCACCGCAGAACAGTGCAATAAGTCCGAGTCCGGCGCCGAATGAAAAGTTTATTCCGAAAAACTCTGATGCGAAGCTTCCGAATGTTGCTCCAACAAAAAATGCCGGTATAATCTCTCCGCCCTTGAAGCCGCATCCGAGCGTGACCGCAGTGAACAGCAGCTTGAGAATACACATATAGAAGGCTGAGCGTGTAACAAAACTCTCTGCGATAATGTTTCCTCCGGCACCGTTAAATCTCTGGTCCCCTACGGCAAGAGTCATAAGAATAATTATAACTGAACCGACAAGGACACGGATATAGCTGTTAGGAATATATCCCTGAAGAATATGCTTGACACGGTGAATGATAAAGCAGAAAAATCTGCTCGCCAGACCGCATACTATTGCAAAGGGGATAACCTTCATGATGTTCATTTCCTGAAGCTCGGGAACCATCATCATACCGAATGAAGTCGGCTCGACTCCGAGAGCAGTGGAAATCTCAAAAGCAGTTATTGAAGATATTACGCAGGGAATAATTGCACTGTAATGCATTATACCTACGCTTATAACTTCGATAGAAAAGACAGCAGCTGTTACCGGTGTACCGAACAGAGCTGAGAAACACGCGCTCATGCCGCTCATTACGAGAATCTTTCGCTCCTTGTCGTCCATATTGAGCAGTCTTCCGCCGGAAGCCGCAAGACTTCCGCCAATCTGAAGCGCCGCACCCTCTCGTCCGGACGAACCTCCGAGAAAATGCGTTATAACAGTACTTATAAAAATGAGTACTGACGTGCGGAACGGAAGAACCTCATCCTCCCTGACGGCAAGTATAACAGCGTTGGTACCCTTGTCCTTTGACATGCCGGCCTTACTGTAAAGCCACACTATAAAAAGTCCTCCGAGAGGAAGCAAAAATATTATCCATTTGTTTTCGCTTCTGAACCCGGCAAGATAATCAATTGAATAATGAAACCCGACACCTGTCAGTCCAACGGCAGAGCCGATTACAGAACCTATAATTATCCATGTAACCAGAACTCTCAGCGAGGAAAAAGTGTCTTTGAAATAATTTTTAAATTTTCCCGAATAGTCATACATAACCCTGAAAAAGTCCCCTTGTTAAAGTCCGAGTACAGTAAATACTTCGTTGTCAGTAAATGTTTCCTGAACCCACTCATTCAGCTCAGCAAGAGCTTCCCGCTGTACTTCATCACAGCCCAGAGACTGCTCCATTATTTTCTTCCACTGTTCCCTGTTTATCTCAGTAGTGCCATATGTATCAAGATCAGGAACTGTTTCAAGGAAAAAGTCCTCAAGTCCTGAGTCATACCAGTCATCATCATGAATCAGAAGCGAATCCGGCAGCCAGAAATTCTCATTGAAACCGCCCTTCTGAAACTCATAGTAGCAGGTACCGTTTCTTTCATCAGGTGTACAAAAATACTTCATGAAATATATCCTCCATAATGCCTGAACACTGTGAAAATCATGAAAAAATTGACTTTCACTTAATTGACATAAAATTCTCCGTATAGTATAATTATAGTAAACGTCAGAATATTTTGTCGTTTACTGTATATTGCAGAAAAATAAAAAATATCGCCCGACGAAGCAGTATTTTTAAGTACTCCGCACGCCTCAGGCGACATAAGAAATTATACTTCATCACATCACTTTTGTCAATGGCCGGACCGGTATTCAGGCTTAACCTGATATTCCGTTACAGAGCCATTTCAGAAAATGATAAAAACCATAAAACGAAAGGAAATATACTATAATGATAAGACACATCGTAATGTTCTCGCTTCTTGATGAAGCAGAAGGCAGATCAAAATCAGAAAACCTCGCTGAAGCAGTAAAGAGAGCAGAAGCACTCAGAACGAAGGTACCTTCACTAAGAGCCTACAGCGTAGTGACAAACTCACCTGCTGCGGACAGCACAAACTATGATATTGCACTTATCTGCGACTTCGACAGCATGGAAGGACTTAACGAATATCAGAATCATCCTGACCATAAGGAATTCGGAAAATTCATCTGTGCAGTAAGAAAAAGCCGCGCATGTATTGATTTCGAAGTTTGACATATTTATCAGTTTTTGATATAATAATACTGTTCAAATAAATAAATATCAACAAGAGGTGACAACACTTGGCAATTAATTTCGGTGGCTCAGGATCAAGAAGACCAGCCCCTGCTGAACCGGCAGTAAATACAGCGCCGCAGCCTGAAAACAGGCCTTCGGCACAGTCAAATGCAAATTTCAGCAGATATATAGGATACAATGACGAAAAGGATTTCACTGATTTTCTCACATCGCTTTATGTTGATACTAAAACAAACGGTCTTTTCTTTGAAAAAACCATCCCGAATCCTGCGAATCCGGAAGTAAGCAAAATCAGTCAGGCAGGAGCTGTTCCTGATGAACCGGGCAGAGAAGATATTACAGGAATTCTTAATTCACTCAGGAACGCATCTGTCATGGATATAAGCAGAGCAGGAACCGGCAGAAGCATCGAAGAGGCTGCAGATATAATCTGCTCCATTCTTCAGGAGGTCAGAGCTGACTCTTCAGCAGCATCAGCTCAGAAAAATGCCCTTGTTAAGTTTCTGTGCTGGACTCTCAGATATACTTCCTCTGACGTAACAAACATACTCTATACAGGTGAAATCACAAAACACGAGGTTTACTGGCTTCTCCTTATGAGCAGACTCGGATGCAGAGTAACCTATGTAAACTATACAGGCGAAAAATCATACAGAGAATGTGATACTGAAGGAACATATTCCGTTCTTCATGAGGGCAGCATAAAAAGGCCCCTTAACCTGAATCTCGGAAAAATCAATATCGCACAGTACAATCAGAGCTGCATGGCAGCTGAACAGCTTAACGCGGTTATGAATGCGGTAAATCCGCTCATGATAAAGCATCTTACGACCGAGCACGAATATATCTTCAAGGATATACTTTCAACGCTTGATATAAGGCAGGCTAAGATGATATGTACAGATACAACCATACCTGTATATTTCACCGCTTACATAGGTCTGGATGACAAGGCGACATACAGCAATTCCCTTTTCACTGCAAGAGAGGAACTTACTGCAAAGGGCAGACAGTTCACTATCCTTACAGAACTCCGCAAGCCTTCCTATCAGGAGGCCGAGGAATATTATTCAATTCAGAAGACAAATGACGCCTCCATGACAGCACAGTTTGCCGAAAAAATCAGAATTAACGACAATATCGGACGAACAGTACACGCAAGAAAGGCATTTGTTCAAACTCTTAACAGTATACCGTCAAGAAATCCGTACAACACAGCTGTACAGCTTTCTTCATGGTTTAATCAGATTACTTCAAAGTTTGATTTTTATAAGAGCGATATTCCGCTGATTATATATTTCGGAAACATCACTGCAGTAGAACTTGCATTTCTCAATATGATGTCAATGTCAGGTATAGACGTATTTTATTTCTGCCCTGACAAATCAGTTCTGCAGACTGTAAAATCAATGAACTTTGAAAACCTGCAGATAATAGAGCGAAAGGATTCTGAAAGCGGAATGACCTTCCCTGACAGGCTTATAAAAACCAAGCTTGCAACAATGGCCTATGATGCTGAGCAGACCCTCGACCACATTATGTACAGCGACAACACGATGTTCAGAACCCATCAGTACAGCTACTCACGTAACCAGACTCTGAAAACAACATATGAGGAGCTGGGGATCATGTGGCATCAGCAGTCAATGTACAGAACCGGTTTTGACAGCAGAAACAACTACGTAATAGTACCTAATATTTTTGCCAAAATCAGCGGCATACCTAAGGGAGATGTTCAGGCATACTACAAGGACATAGCATTCAAGCTTTCTCCTCAGGCAGTGTACTTCCACAAGGTTCCGTTCTTCAAACCTATATCAGCGATTTCCAGGGACGCTGCCTCAAAGGTAAGCTCCGGCACAAAGATAGATATCGAAAAGCTGAAGGCGTCGCCGCTCAACAAGTACAACTACATGACTGACAACATTCAGTACCTTATATTCAGTAAAATGCAGGAAGTAATAGACAGCGGATTTATAAGCGTACCGGACAGCGACATTGTTCCTCTGGTGCTTACGGCCGGTCTCAACATTCCTAACAAGCTGCTTCAGATTATCCAGAAATTTGACTTTACAAAGGATATTCCAAAGATAGTAATAGTCTCATCAGGAAGACAGACATTTGAAGCGTTTGAATGTATTTTACTTACACTGTTTAACCTTATAGGCTTTGACATAATAGTCTACACGCCTACAGGCTATAAAAATCTCGAATCATTCATTCGTCCGGAGGCGTTCCAGGAGTTTAACCACGGTGAGTACAAGTACGACTTCACTCCGCAGCAGCTTAAACTGCCTAAGGAAATACCTCAGGAGAAAAAATCATTATTCGGAAGAATATTTAAAGGGAAAAAATAATCCTTTGAGATATTTGAACAAGCAGCATTTTGCAGCCGGCTGCATGCTTGAAAATATTCACGGCTGAGAAACGGAGATATTAAAGATGGCTTTAAACTTTAAACCAAGCGAGGAAATTGCAAAGGAAGCAGCAGTTGAAACAACAGCAGAGGTAACAGCAGTACCTGAAGTGCAGGCAGAAGTTGCTCAGGAATTCAACATCACTGTTGCCAAAAATGAGATTACACAGAAGATTCTTGACTCAGATGAGATTGACAGACTTACAGCTCAGATTGACGTAAACAATCCTAATACTATAGTTACATTCGGCGGTCCGGTAGCTGAGGAAATCTCCAAGGCATCTGATCAGGTTCTCAACTCCATGGATATGCGTCAGATTAATGACTCAGGCAAGCTTCTCCAGAACCTCGGCGAAGTAATGGCTCAGTTCGACAGCAAGGAACTCGCAGTCGAGGAAAAGGGCTTCATGAAGATCTTTAAAAACATGCAGAAGGAACTTGACAAGATCCTCGGCAAGTACCATACAATGGGCGAAGCAGTAGACAAGATCTATATCCAGCTCAAGGGATACGAAAAGGAAATCGGCGAAAGCAATGTAAAGCTCGACAAGTTATTCAACGCAAACCTCGGATACTACGAGGAGCTCCTCAAGTACATTCTTGCAGGTGAACAGGGCGTTAAGGAACTTGATGCCTATATTGAAGAATACCAGGCAAAGGTTAATGCAGATCCTGAAAACGGAACACTCCGTATGGACCTCAATAACCTCATCCAGACAAGAGAAATCCTTGATCAGAGAGTTATGGACCTCAAGGTTGCTGAAAACGTAGCTCTTCAGACAATTCCAATGCTCAAGACAATGGAATACTCAAACCTTAACCTTATCAGAAAGATCAACTCAGCTTTCATCATCACAATGCCTGTATTCAAGCAGGCTCTTGCACAGGCTATCATGTTAAAGAGACAGCGTGTTCAGGCTGACGCAATGAGCGCACTTGATGCGAAGACAAATGAACTTCTCATCAGAAATGCAGAAAACACGGTTGCTCAGTCCAAGATGACAGCTCAGCTTGCTTCAGGTACATCAATCCAGGTTGAAACACTTGAAAAGACATGGACTACTATCGTAAGAGGTATCGAAGAAACAAAGCAGATTCAGGAACAGGCAAGAGAAAAGCGTGCTGAAGATACAAAGAAGCTTGAAGCTCTCAAGGACGATTTCAAGGCAAAAATGTCTCAGATGTAATCTGAAAAATGAAAAAATTTTACTGAATTACATACATTAAAATTATTCCATATACTGGTGCCACGGACCTCGGTTCGTGGCATTTTTTGGTTAAATTTTACCTCTTAGGGCGAAAATCTTACCTCTTAGGGCGAAACTATTGTATTTGAACTCCGTTCTGTTTATAATAAACACATCAAAAACAATCAATGAAACGGAGAAAAATACTATGAAAAAATCATTGTCAGTAATTATTACAGTCGCAGTTCTTGCAGCAGGAAGTACTGCATTTGCTTTAAAGCCAAAGGCTGATGTAAAAACGGAAACAACCTCATTTTCAGTATCATCAGACCGAAGCCGTGCACCTTCAGCATACTGCAGACGTTCTGACGGTTCCCCTGTAGGCAGTGAATACTCAACTTCGGACAACTTCTGTATCTGCGGCTCAGCAATGGGAAATGCAAGCATACTCACATACGACGGACTGCCGGCATACTGTATAGGCGACCACATACAGAACTCACCGGTATCACTTATGCAGGTAACAAAGCTCACTGACATCCCGTATGACTCAGAAGACTACGGAGCAGTTTTCAGAATGGCCTCCGGCGGTGCAAGCACAGGCACAACATACTACGGACTTAATGAAACAGACCTGTACTATGTCACACAGTGTGCCATCAGAACGTGGCTTTACGATATGGAGCCGGACAGTCTTGCATTTTTTGATGCAGACGGAAATTACCACGAAGGCATGTCAGAGGAATTCAGAAGAATATATAACACTGCATATGATGAACCGGATCCTGAATGCACCGGCATCATTACAGATGACTCAGGTGCTGAAACAAAAACAGTTTACTACGGAGACAAATGCTTTTTCAGATACGGTCCTTTCGTGCCATACGCTGAAAATGCCGATATAGAATACTATGAGATAAATTACAGCAGCGATGACGCAGAAGCTGTAATCACACCCTTCGGCGACCTTATAAATCTAAATTCCGAAAACCGCTATAATGCAGAAACCCCGTTTTACGTATACTTAAATGCGGCATACTCCGGTGAACTCGAACTTGAAATCACATCAGAAATCCACACTGAAAAATATTCTCCTGTAGTATATCTCTCATCTGATGACCGCTATCAGGATATCTTCCAGATACAGATGACTGACTTTAACGAAGAGCTTTTCGGATACTATTCACTAAGCAACTCAGACAATACAGGCAGTATTAAGCTTAACAAACGTTTTCTGGCCGGAGAAGCAGATATATGTGACAGCAGCCTTATTTCACAGCCGAGATTCACTGTAAAAAACAGTGACGGAAAATACATAAGCGGTATACAGTGCGACGGAGTAGTTATATTTGATCATTTTTCCGATACACCGGTTGAATATGCTCTTACAGAAAATTCTGACATCTGTATATCAGGACTTCCTCTGGGCGAATACACAGCATACGAAGTAAAAGGTGCAGAAGGATATGAAGCGCTTGAATGCGAAATTCCTGTAAACAATACATACGCAACCGACATATGTAACTTTGTAAACGTCTCTGTTACAACAACCGCAGCTACAACTCCCGAAGTTACAACAACGACAGAAGAAGTGACAACTGCAGTCACCACCGCGGAAACCACCACTGAAACAGTATCTGAAACACCGGTAACTGAAACTACTGAAGACGTAACAACAGACAGCACAACTGTAACAACAGTGACAACGACTGTTTCAACATCCGTAACCGGTACTGAAACTACTTTTGAGGAAATTACTCTGACACTCCCTACTGAAGTAACATATATGAGTGAAATAACAGAAACACATGAAACGGAAAAGGTAACAACGTCAGAAACAGAAAACACTTCAGAGACGCACCAGGTAAGCCGTAAACAGCGTTCAGATTCCCGTATATCAGCTACACCTAAAACCGGCGAATCAGGCTTTCCTGCAGCTGCAGTGCTCGTTCTCATGGCTTTCTCAGCAGCAGCAGTTATTGTAACAGGTAAATTAAGATAAAAAGGAACTGTTAAGCCCCCTGTACAAAGAAATCAGCACATCAACGCCACGTAAAAATACGTCATTGATGTGCTGATTATTTTATTATCAAGGCTGTTTCTTAACAGTCTCTTTTATTTGTTATCTGATATAAAACGGCACAGCATAGTCTGGATAATAAGAAAAACAATATATCCAAGAGACGAACCGACTGTGTTGTTAAAGAGGTCATCGAATTCAAAAAGACCTCTGCCGGAAATATACTGTAATATTTCTATAATCAGCGAGAAGAAAAAACCGCTGACCGTCATTACACGAAGCGAACGAAACTTCCCTGAAAGAAACGGAAGTAATATTCCAAACGGCACCGTCATAAGTATGTTACAGCAAATCTGGGAAAGATAGAAACTGTTGTGGTCCCTGATAAGCAGTACATAGGAACGAAACGGTTCCAGATCAAAACGGCGTTCCTCCGGTTCACGGCTGAATATAGTTATGTGAAGTACACAAAGAATATAAATAATCAGCGCGACAGCAAACAGAAGCTTAAGTCCGTTTCGTGCTTTTTTGCGGGCCACTGATTATTCCTCCGGAAATTCTTTGTTTATGACAAATGCAATACCGTCACTGTCATTGTCAGGAGCGATTATATCTGCAACCTCTCTGATTCTCTCACATCCGTTGCTCATCGCAACACCGAGTCCTGCGTATTCTACCATTGAGATATCATTGTATCCGTCACCGAATGCCATAGTCTCTGACTGTTTTATACCTGTTTTTCCGATAAGCTCAGCTATTGCAGCAGCCTTGTCAAGCCCCTGAGGAACAACTTCAATGAAAAACGGTTCTGAACGGAATACGTTGGCACCCTCACCGATTTTTTCCCTGATTTCGGATTCAATCTTTCCAAGATAATCTCCGTCTCCGAGAATAAGACACTTTACCGGAGGTTCTTCAATTGCCTCGTATACGTTATCAACCTTTTCAACATCCATTTTATTAATTCTGGATTCTATAAGAAGATAAGGATTGTCATCAGTTTCAGAGATAATTACATCCCCCTTGTAGGTTATAAGTTCTGTGCCGTATTCTTTTGCGGCATCATACGCTCTTTTAACTACATCCATAGAAAGTGTGTTTGCATAAACAACCTCTCTGGTCTGACAGTTTATAATGTTGCAGCCGTTGAACGGCATAATATATCCGCCGTATTTTTCAAGCTCAAGCTCAGCTGCAAAAGGAATAACACCCCTGGAAGGTCTTCCTGAAGCTATGGCAAGCTTCACTCCCGCCTTCTGAATTCTCATAAGTGCATACTTTGTAGCAGGTGTAATCTTTTTTTCTGAATTTACAAGCGTTCCGTCAATATCAAGAAATACTATCTTCTTATCACTCATTAATATCAATCCTTACTTTAACTATAGTGAACGAAAAAAATACATAAAAAAAGCTTTATGAATATCTCATAAAGCTTTACATGGGCCAGCAGGGACTCGAACCCGGGACCTACCGGTTATGAGCCGGTTGCTCTAACCAACTGAGCTATTGGCCCGTATAAATTGTTTGTAAGAAACAATGACCCGTACGAGACTCGAACTCGTGATGCCGCCGTGAGAGGGCGGAGTCTTAACCGCTTGACCAACGGGCCGTACATAAGTCTGTGTCTAAAAAAGAAAAATGCGCCATCGGGGACTCGAACCCAGGACCCACTGATTAAGAGTCAGTTGCTCTACCAACTGAGCTAATGGCGCATATTTGTGTCGGCGTCTATCTATCTT
>JAZUIH010000062.1:0-27253 GCA_045642145.1 Oscillospiraceae bacterium
TCTGCTGGCTGAGCTTCTGTTGCAGCTGGTGTTGTTTCTGCAGGCTGTGCTTCTGTTACAGCTGGTGTTGTTTCTGCCGGTAATTCACCGATTACGATTCTGCCTGCTACACCTGCAAATGCTGAAGCTTCAAGCGGATCCTGGTGCTTGGCATCTGTATCATATACAGAACCTTCGAAGTTTGAAATTCTGATTGGGTAGATACCGTCAGGTGTTCCTGCAGGAATAACAACTCTCATACGTCCGATTACGCCGTCCTTAGTGATGTTGTTACCGTCCTTCTCGAGGAACTGGAGTGATCTTTCTTCAGTACCTACTGTCCACTGACAGTCGAAGTCACCCTTGGCTACCATCTGTACCTTGAAGTCTTCCTTCATGTCGTAGTCAAACTGTACTGTTGAGATACCCTTCTTGATGTTTGAAGCGTAGATCGGAACTGTTACTGTTGTACCAGCCTTTGCATCGAGAACCTCGCCGATCTTGATCTGTACCTTATCACCGAGTGGTTCTGTATCTCCAGGATTGTCTGAAGGCTCAGTAACTGCCGGTGAAGCTGTTGTTACAGGTGGTGTTGATGGTGTTGCAGGTGTTGATGGAGTAACATCACCAACCTGAACAATACCGCCTAAGAACTTAGGAGCGATTGGCTTTGAAACTCTTTCGCCGTCTTCAGTGAGAATACGTACTGCTGTAGCACCGTCTTCCGGATGCATATCAAACGGAACTGAATAGAAGTTGTTCTTTACGCCTTCCTTAACCTTGAGAGTTACTGTTGCAAATACACCCTTTTCAGTTGTGTTTTCTGTATGGTTATAAATAATTACTAATGTCTTGAGAGTATCAGGAGCGCCCGGCTTGTGATATTCCTTAACTGATGTGTTGTTGAATGCAAGTGAGAATTCGTTCTCTTCATCATCTGAATCGCCGCCTTCAGCACTTACAAAATCGAATACTGTTGTATCGATATCGAGATATGCGTTAACAGCACTGTAACCAACAGTGTCGTTTTCTGTAACGTTAATCTTTAACTTGAATGTTTCGCCAGGGTTTACCTTGTACTTGCCTGCGTCAATCTTGATGTTTACAGCAGTACCTACTGTTGATGATGCTTCCTGCTGTTCGCCTGAATTGAGTTCTTCGCCAGGATTTACAGGTACATCTGTTGGTTCAATTGTAGGCTGTGAAGGAACTGTTATTTCAGGATCCTTTACTGTAGTAACAGGCTTTGTTGCCTCTGTAACTTCGGCAGCGTCACCGATAACAATCTTACCGTTTACACCAGTAAATGCTGAAGCTTCAAGAGGAGCCTGTGCAGTTCCGTCATATACTGAACCTTCAAAGTTTGAAATGCTGATCGGATATGTTCCTTCCTTTGCGTCTGCAGGAATAACAACTCTCATACGTCCGATTACGCCGTCCTTAGGGATGTTGTTACCGTCCTTTTCAAGGAACTGAACTGACTTTTCCTCAGTACCTACTGTCCACTGACAATCGAAGTCACCCTTGGCTACCATCTGAATCTTGAATGAATCATCCATAGCGTAGTCAAACTGTACTGTTGAGAGACCTGCACCGATGTTTTCAGCGTAAACAGGAACTGTTACTGTTGTACCAGGCTTTGCACCTGTTACGTCGCCGATTCTGATAGAAATCTTGTCTCCGACTGGTGTTGTAGGAGTAACAGCTGGTGTTGTTACTGCAGGTGCTGTAGTAGCAGGTGAAGTAACTGCTGGTGTTGATGTTGCAGGTGTTGTAGCTGCAGGTGTTGAAGTAGACTGAACTGTTGTTACAGGAGCAGCCGGTGTTGTAACTGCAGGTGTTGTTGTTGCAGGAGCAGCACCAACCTTAACCTTAAGTCCGTTGTAAACAGGTGAGAGTTCAATTGGATCTCCGTTTACATATCTGTTCTGCTGAGCAGGAGTAAGACCGTTCTGCTTTACAGGGTCACCGCCGACAGCGAATTCATATTCGCCTTCCTTTGCATCAGCCTTTACCTGGAATGTAATCTTTGATAAAGTAAAGTTTCCTGTAAGGTTCTTGTTGTCCTGATAGAACTGAACGATTGTTCCGATATCCGGATTATCGTTCTTGTACTTGATTTCGCTTTCATCCTTGTGATAAACAAAGTTGTGCTCCGGTGAGAATTCGTCATCATTACCGAAGTCCCAGCTTACGATTTCGAAAGCCTTGTTGTTGTAGCTTATCCATGCAAGGATAGCGTTTAAGCCTTCGTTGTTGCCAGTAATATCTGTTGTTATTGTGATCTTACTGCCTGGTGTTAATTCCTTTGTTGATGAGTTTACTGTTACTGTTGCGCCAGTATCAGCTGCGATTACAACTGAAGAAAGCTGTAATGCAGGCATGCTGCTGACACTTCCGGCCATCATTGCAAGTGCTAATGTACTTGCTACTGATCTTCTGAATTTTCTTGACACTTTTTGTACCCTCCAAGTTATTGTTTTCAGAAAATGAGGTGCTCCCTCACAATCTGTTAAATCGGATAAATCTCAAAAAAAATTTAAGCTTATCTATATTATACACTAAAACGCAAAAAATGTACAGCATAATTTTAAAATTAAATTTTCAAAATTTTTGTGACAAAAAATAAAAGACCGGAACAGCATAAGCCGTTCCGGTCTGATATTAACTATTAGGTTTTGTTCTGTTCAGCGAATTACTTGTTGATAAAGTACTTAACGAGGTGGATCATATCCTGTGATGTGATCTTGCCATCCTTGTTGATATCGCCGTTTGGAACTGTTGACTTGTCAGCTGCAAGGAGTAAGTACTGCTTGAGTGAAACAATGTCAGCTGTTGTTACAACGCCGTCACCGTTTACATCGTAGCTGCTGTCATCAGGTGTTGTAGTTGGTTCTGTTGGAGGTGTTGTAGGACCGTCGCCGATAACGATCTTAGCGCTTACTCCTTCGAATGCCTTACCATCGAGTGGGAGCTGCTTCTTCTGTGTTGCATCATATACTGAGCCTGAGAAGCCTGAGAGCTTGATTTCGTATTCGCCGTCAGCAGCACCTTCAGGAATTACTACTCTGATCTTACCGATCATACCATCCTTAGTGATGTTGTTTCCGTCCTTTTCGAGGAACTGGAGTGATCTCTCTTCAGTACCTACTGTCCACTGACAGTCGAAGTCGCCCTTGGCTACCATCTGTACCTTGAATGAAGGATCCATGTCGTAGTCGAACTGTACTGTTGAGAATCCGTTTCCTACGTTTTCAGCATAGAGAGGAACTGTGATTGTTGTTCCTGCCTTAACGCCCTTAACATCTTCAAGCTTAATCTTGATAGCGTCTGTTACAGCGTTTGTAGGATCAGACGGAGGTGTTGCTGTTGATGTAGGAGGTGTTGTTGGTGTTGACGGAGGTGTAGTAGTTTCTACTGGTGGTGTTACTGTAGCAGTAACGTTACCGTCACCGATTACAATCTTACCAGCTGCACCCTTGAATGCGCTTGCGTCGAGTGGGAGCTGCTTCTTGTCTGCTGCGCTGTATACTGAACCTTCGAATCCTGAGATTTCGATTGGATATACGCCGTCAGCAGCACCTTCAGGGATAACAACTCTCATCTTACCGATAAGACCATCCTTAGTGATGTTGTTTCCGTCCTTTTCGAGGAACTGGAGTGATCTTTCTTCAGTACCTACTGTCCACTGACAGTCGAAGTCACCCTTGGCTACCATCTGTACCTTGAATGATTCGTCCATCTTGTAGTCGAACTGTACTGTTGAAATACCAGCGCCGATGTTCTCAGCATAGATCGGAACTGTTACTGTTGAACCAGCCTTTGCATCTGTTACTTCACCGATTCTGATTGTGATTCCGTCACCAACTGGTGCTGTAGGATCTGATGGAGGTGTTGTTGTTGATGTCGGTGGTGTTGTTGTTGATGCAGGAGGTGTTGTTGTTGATGCTGGTGGTGTTGATGGGTTACCTACCTGAACTAAACCGCCAACGAACTTAGGAGCGATTGGCTTAGCTGTTCTTTCGCCGTCTACAGTTACAACGCGTGTAGCTGTTGCGCCGTCAGCCTTGTGCATATCGAATGGAAGTGCATAGAAGCCGTCGCTTACACCAGCCTTAACCTTGAGCTTAAGTGTAGCAAATACGCCCTTTTCAGTTGAGTTGTCTGTATTGTTATAAATGATTACTAATGTCTTGAGAGTATCAGGAGCGCCTGGCTTCTGGTATTCCTTAACTGATGTGTTGTTGTATGCAAGTGAGAATTCATTTTCTTCATCATCTGCATCGCCGCCTACTACATCGCCGATTTCGAATACTGATGTATCAACATCGAGCCATGCATTAACTGCAGCGTAACCAACACTGTCGTTTTCTGTAACCTTAATCTTTACTGTGATTTCATCGCCGGCATTAGCTGTGTACTTGCCGCCGTCGAATGTGATACTAACCTTTTCACCTATTTCTGAAGAAGCTTCCTGCTGAGTACCGCTCTGAGTGTTCTGTGTAGGAACAACTGTAGGAATGTCTGCAGGTGGGTTTGATGTAGGTGTTGAAGGAGGTGTTGATGTAGATACAGGTGGTGTTGTTGTTGATGTACCGGCCTCTTCGCCTATAACAATCTTACCAGCTACACCTGTAAATGCGCTTGCAGTAAGCGGAAGCTGCTTCTTGTCTGCTGCGCTGTATACTGATCCTTCGAAGTTTGAAATCTTGATATCATATGTGCCGTCAGCTGCTCCTTCAGGAATAACAACTCTCATCTTACCAATCATACCATCCTTGGAGATGTTGTTGCCGTCCTTTTCGAGGAACTGGAGTGATCTTTCTTCAGTACCTACTGTCCACTGACAGTCGAAGTCACCCTTGGCTACCATCTGTACCTTGAATGAAGCATCCATGTCATAGTCGAACTGTACTGTTGAGAGACCTGCGCCTACGTTTTCAGCATAAATCGGAACAGTTACTGTTGAACCAGCCTTAGCACCTGTTACTTCACCAATCTTGATTGAGATACCTGATGATGTACTGTTTGTAGGATCAGATGGTGGGTTTGATGTTGATGCAGGCGGTGTTGTTGTTGATGCAGGAGGTGTTGTTGTTGTTGTACCCGGATCTGATGTTTCAGGTGCTGAAACACCAACATAGATTGTACCCTTTACACCTGAGAAAGCACTTGCTGCAAGAGAAAGCTGCTTCTTTTCTGTTGCACTGTATACAGATCCTTCAAAACCTGAGATTTCGATTGGATATGCGCCTGATGCACCTTCAGGAATAACGACTCTCATCTTACCGATAAGGCCATCCTTAGTGATGTTGTTACCGTCCTTTTCAAGGAACTGGAGTGACTTTTCTTCAGTACCTACTGTCCACTGACAGTCAAAGTCGCCCTTGGCTACCATCTGAACCTTGAGTGAATCGTCCATCTTATAGTCGAACTGTACTGTTGAAAGACCTTCGCCTACGTTTTCAGCATAGATCGGAACAGTTACTGTTGAACCAGCCTTGGCATCTGATACGTCACCAATCCTGATGCGGATACCATTGCCCTGTGGAGTCTGTGATGTAGGAACTGTTGTAGGTGTTGTTGAACCGCTGATCTGGATTGTACCAGCTGTACCTGTACCCTTGATTTCCTTTTCGCCCTTTGTTGCACCTTCGATTGATGAAACCTTTACATCATAGCTGCCGCTTGCTGAAGCTGAAGCCTTGAATTCGAGGTTTACTGATGCTGAGCTGTTATCCTGGTACGGATTAGCGAGAGCAACAATCTTGCCGCCTTCAACCTTTACGTCCCAGCCTGAAGCTGTAGCGCCTGTAAGTTCAAGAGCGTTCTTGTCATATGAAAGTTCTGCTGTAAATCCAGCTACTGAACCTGAAACGTCAAGTGTTGTCTTAACTGTGCTGCCTGCACTGCCTGTAGCATTAGCTACCTTAGCTGTAAGGCTGCCTGTCTGTTCATTGCCTGTGTTTGATGTAGGCTGTGATGGTGGTGTTGTTGTTTCTGATGCCGGTGGCTGAACAGTCGGATTGCCTGATGGTGTGCCTACTGTGATTGAAGCACCCTTGAATGTTGCATCGATTGGCTTAGCTGTTCTTTCACCGTTTTCTGTAACTACACGTGTAGCAACGGCACCGTCTGCCTTGTGTGCGTCGAAAGGAAGTGAATAGTAATCTTCCTTTGCGTCTGCCTTAGCCTTAAGCTTGATAGTAGCAAGAACGTCTGTTCCAGTGTTGTTGTTTGTATCATTGAAAATGATAATTAATGTCTTGAGGCCTGCAGCTGCGCCCGGCTTGCTGTATTCCTTGATAGATGTGTTGTTGGCAACGATTGAGAATTCGTTGTCAGGATCATCAACATCACCCGGTTCACAGCTTACGATATCGAATACGTTTGTATCAACATCGAGCCATGCGTTGATAGCACCGAAACCGTCTCCGCTGTTTTCAGCTACCTTAACCTTAACTGTGAATTCTTCGCCTGGCTTAACTTCGTATTTGCCGGCATCGATTACTGGTCCTGCAACGCCTGCAGCATCAGTCTTTGTAATTACCTGGTCTGCTGTAGCTGCGTTAATAATAACTGAGAACTGGCCTGCAGGCATGCTGCTGACTGTTCCGGCCATCATAGCGAGTGCTAATGTACTTGCAACTACTTTTCTGATTTTTCTTGACACTTCTAAACAACCTCCATATTAATAAATTTGTTCTGGACCTTTATGCAGAAACACATAAGGGTCTTCAGTGTTCACGTTTGTAATTTGCTGTAGATACAGCGTTCGAAATTTGTTGTGGATAAAACTCAACAAAAACTTATAATTAAGCTTAATATTATTATACATCATGCAACATAAAAAGTATAGAGTATTTTTAAACTTTATAGCAAAAATATTGCACAATAAATTAAAGGAGTCTTTTGCTATTTGACATAAATATTGTATTAATTTAATAAAAACAGTGCATTCCCATTAAGAAAAAGGAATTTTTTCTTAAATTTTAATACTATAAATTTCCCTGAAACCAATACAATATCAGTGTCATCTCCGGCTTAATTATAAAAAACAAAACAATACTGGTTTCCACAATATTATTCTTTTAAATTATAGCATAATAGTTTTTTAAAATCAAGTTTTCTATGCAAAATCTTCAAAACTGTGAATGAACGGAGTCATCATTTGTGCACAACCTACATCTGTCCGGACTTATTTTTAGCTATTCTGTAAAACGGATATATGGTTCCGCTCCGTACTCACTAAAAAATCTGTTGATTAGATACGGATGGTATGATATAATGGGAATATACTTTAGTAAACGGAGGATTATATACTATGAGCTACAAAAATGACTTTATAAAGTTTATGACAGAATGCGGTGTTCTTACTTTCGGTGATTTCACTTTAAAAAGTGGAAGAAAGGCCCCGTACTTCGTAAACACAGGTAACTACAAGACAGGCAGACAGCTTGCAAAGCTCGGTGAGTTCTATGCAGAATGCATTAAGGAAAACGGTATCTCCGCTGATACGCTTTTCGGACCTGCATACAAGGGTATTCCGCTTGCTGTAAGCTGCAGTGTTGCACTTTTCAATAAGTACGGTCTTGATGTTAATTACTGCTTTGACAGAAAGGAAGCAAAGGATCACGGCGAAGGCGGTGTTATTGTAGGAAAGCAGCTTACTGACGGTGAGAAGGTTGTTATCATCGAGGATGTTATTACTGCAGGTACTGCAATAAGACAGGTTATTCCTGTTCTTAAGAATGCTGCTGATGTTGATATTGCTGCGATGGTTATTTCTGTTGACAGAATGGAAAAGGGTAAAGGAGAGCTTTCTGCTGTGCAGGAGGTAAAGGAAGAGTTTGGTATTGATGTTTATTCTATAGTTACTATTAATGATATTATAGAGGCTATAAAGGACGGGGTTATTGAAGGTAAGGAATATCTGGATAAGATGATTGAATACAGGAATACTTACGGGGTTTGATTTTTTGGTTATCTTATAATATAAAAAAAGGAACTGTAACGGGTTTTGTTACGGTTCCTTTTTTTACGGTCTCATTACGGAGTTCAAGGGGCTTTGCGGTCGCCCCTTGGACCCTTCGCGCGATCTCATTCCTAAATCCGAAGGGCTTGCGGTAGCCCGCCGGAGCCTTCGCACAATCTTATTCCGAAATTCGAAGGGCTTGCGGTCGCCCCTTGGACCCTTCGCACCTTCGTGCGATCAGTAGGCTATTTTGCGGATGTTGTCGTCGGAGCTGAAGGTGGTGCTGTTGTAGAGGAAGAGGATGTGGGTGTAGTCTTCAGGGTTGGCGTAGTCGCGGAAGTTGTTGATGTAGCGCATGTCGAGGACTGTTATTTCGTTGTAGTGCTGGGTCAGGAACGGGACGAAGGAGTTGGCGTATGAGTCCTTGAAGATGAGTATCTTGCGGTCGCTCTGAAGATTGGTTTTTATTTTTATGCACGACTGGTTCTGGCCGAGGTAGATGCTGTACTTGTCCTTGACGTCAAGGAAGTCTCTGAAGTAGATGCTGTCGTATTCCTTTTTCTCAACTGCATTTGTCACTGTGCAGGAAACAACACTGCTGCCATCCTTGCTTGTGTATATGTCAATCGTGTCAGGCTGAAGGCCGTCGTAAAGTGTTTTTGAATAGTATGTTCCGAGAAACTCGCTGCTGGCGTGCTCTATGTCGTATCTGCTGAACGGAACTGAGCTGAATCCGAGCTTTGATATCGCTGTGCTGTAGGCATAGTATGCGCCGAGCGATGTCCAGTGGTGGTCGTTTCTGTAGTAGATATAGTCTTCCTTGGTGGCGTTGAGTATATCATAGACGTCTATTGATGAAACTCCCGGCGCAAGGTTTCTGTAGATATAGTCAATAATGCTGTGCTGGTCAAGCTGCGGAGCATTTTTAGGGATGCTGTCGGTGTAAACTCCTGCTGATGTCGGTGCAATCATAACATAAACCGGTGTGTCAGTCCTCCCGGCAAGAGTATTTATTGCTTCTACCGACTTGTCAATCATTTCGTAGTCAGGCTCAGGAGTTTTTTCGATAAGTCTTTCGTCCGTGATATAGATTCCGTTGATTTCCTTCTTTCCTGAAAGAAGCTCGGCGTTTATCTTCATCACAATCCACTTTGCCCTTCCGGTAAAATGATCGGAAACCCAGGCTTCGAACTCATCCATATACTTCCTTTTAAACCAGTCATCAAACGAAAACTGCGGAGTTTTCTGAAGGGTTCTGTTCTCAAGCTCCGAAAAGCTCTCTTTTTTTGAAAACAGTGTTGTAACTGACAGCAGTATCAGTACCGCCATAAACATAACTGCGGTTATTTTGTTTTTTATATTTTTCAACTGATACACCCCCGTTAAAATCTGAAATAAAGGAACGGATTATATGTTGCGTCCACAAGGTAGCATGTGCAGAGCAGAAGCAGTGCAAGCTGAACAGCCGGAGCCGCAAAGCTCCATACCTTTCCGGTTTTCTCTCCCTCTGCAGCTCTGGTGCAGAGTCCTGTCCATATATCCGTTGATGCAAATATGCATATGATAAACATAATCCCGTATGAAGCAAGCTGGTAAAGTGAAAGACTGTCCGCAAGTCCGCAGCCTGCTGCGCCGAACATTGCGCCGATGTAGCGGAAGAAGTCCTGCATGGTATCAAGGTCAAACATTGCCCAGCCTGTCATTACCATAAAAAATGTATAGGCTCTGCTGACAGCAGACGGAAGCTTCTCAAGCACTTTTCTGAAGCCGAGTCTCTCGGCTATGATGAGAACTCCGTAGAACAGGCCCCAGAAAATGAAGTTGAAGCTTGCTCCGTGCCAGAAACCTGTGAGAAGCCATACTATCAGAAGATTGATGTATGTCCTCGCCTTTCCCTTACGGTTTCCGCCGAGAGGAATATAAAGATATGTCCTGAACCATGAACCGAGTGTTATATGCCATCTTCTCCAGAACTCAGTTATACTCTTTGCCTGGTAAGGATGGTCAAAGTTCACAGGGAAATTAAATCCGAACATCTTTCCGAGGCCCCTTGCCATGTCGGAGTATCCCGAGAAGTCAAAGTATATCTGGAACGTAAAGGCAAGGATGCCGAGCCATGCGGTCAGAACGGAAATACTGCTGAAGTCCATCCCCTTAACCTGTGTCCACAGTGCACCTATGTTGTTTGCTATGAGAACCTTTTTCGCAAGACCCTTTATGAAAAGACCTGCGCCCTCACCTATTCCGTCAGCAGTTGTCTTTCTGTCAGTAAGGTCATCAGCAACCTCGTTGTATCTTACGATAGGGCCTGCAACAAGCTGAGGGAAAAGCGAAACATATGTCAGATAGTTTATGAAATTTTTCTGAACCTTCACCTTGCCCAGATAAACGTCTATCGTATAGGACATGCTCTGGAAGGTGTAGAACGAGATACCTATAGGAAGCGGCAGGTCCGGCTCTGCAAGTCCGACGTGAAATACGGAGTTGATGACTCTTACCACAAATCCGCTGTACTTGAACACGAACAGAAAGCCGAGGTCAGCCACCATCGATACTGCCAGGGCTGCACGGCGGACATTTCTTTTTTCGGTTTTTCCCATAATTATTCCGGCTGCATAGTCAACCAGTGAGGATGCTATCATAACCCAGAAGTAGGCCGGTTCACCCCATGAATAAAACAGCAGTCCTGCTGCCAGAAGTATGATGTTTTTTATCTTTTTCGGTACCAGCAGATATATAACAAGAACTGCCGGCAGAAAAAAGTATAAAAACGTTACACTTGAAAATACCATATAATTTTTACTCCCCTTCTTTTCTCATCATATCATGAAACTCTTCCGCAGTCATCATTGAATTGACTGCCTCAAGCATTCCCGTAGTGGAGAGTCTCTCCGGAAGACCAAGCTTCCTTAAAAACCTTCTTCTCCTCTCGGTACTGTCAGGCATACCTGTCAGTCCCTCTTCATATATATCCATCCTTGTAACAGGATTTTTTTCAGGTTTACCGTCACCGGGCTCATCGAGAAACTTTATGCCGGCTTTTCTGAAAGCCTCTATGATAAGCTCTTTCTTTATGCCCTCAACGCCGAGCTTTCCCTCACACGAAGGCTTCTCCTTGCGTTTTTCCTTTCCGAAAACATCAGGAATATATACGTTTTTTATGCTTCCCTCCGGAACGGAGCCCTTTAAAAAGCCCCTTATCTTAAAACCCGCTCCGTCAGAATCGGTAAGAATTATGATTCCCCTGTTTCTCGCATAGAACCTTATAAGCTCAAGTTTTTCCTTATCCTTAAATATTCCGTAGCCGTTTGTAACGACAATAACTGCATCGATAACCGACTCAAGCTTTATCTTGTCATACTTCCCCTCAACGACCACTGCCTGCTCTACTCTGAGCAATCCCTTCACGCTCCGTTTCCTGCGGCAAGCATCTCTGCTATTGCCTTCTCAATAATTATCCTCTGGTCAAGTCTTGTTGACTTGCACTCAAGATCAGCATCCTCAAGAATACGAAGACATTTTCTGAGGTGTACTGTATTTGTTTTTCCTGCATCCCTGAATGCATTTCTCACTACGAACTCGCGTCCCCTGTATCCGAAGTCAGCTGCAACATCACCTTCCGGGACCCCTGACGCCATGGCGGCCGACGCCCTGTACAGGTCCATAAAGGCTGACGACACCGCAGAAAGAATCATTACCCCTTCCGTTTTCTGTGAAATGAGGTCATCGAGTATCTTAAGGGCCAGGGCGGAATTCGACGAAGTGACAGCCGCCGCAAGGGCAAATGACGTTGTGTCAATTCCCGCGGAAACCATTTCGTCAATCATTGCGGAAGTTATCTCCCCGCCCATGGCAAACGATGAAAGCTTGTGAATCTCATTTTCGACACGGAGAGTGTCCCCGAGGCATATGGCCGCAAGCTTTTCAGCATTTTCCCGTGAAACGGAGGAGCCGTACTCCGCAGCGCGCTCTGAAATGAGCTTTGACATCTCAGCAGGCTTTCTCAGCTCTGCCTCCGTGACTGTTCCGTACTTCGCTGCAGCATCGATTATTTTTTTGTTCTTTGCTCCGGGTGTCTTTTTACCGCCCTTCACATCGAAGCCAGTAACTGATATCAGTACAACCGTCTGTTCCGGAATGTTTTCCGCTATACCTGTAAACGTCTTAAGTTCATCAGCAGTAAGCTCATCACCGTTAAGGTCATTTATCTCGATAAAATTCCAGTCTGCAAACATAGGATAAACTTCAGCAGTATCCGCAAAATCACTGACACTGAAGCCTTTGCCTTCGAACCTTGTGTAGTCTGAGGAAGTGTAGTCCTTTCCGAGATACTTTTTTCTGACAAGCTCCGCAAAGGCAGAGACTCTTCCCGAATCTCTTCCGTATATATAGTAAATGTTTTTTGTTACAGCTGATCTGATTTCCTTTTCAAAATCTGCCGGTGTTATAACTCCCATGCTTCACCTCAACCAAGTTTGTAAACCTTAACTCTGCCTGAATCAGACTCCCTTACTGCTATATTGAAGTCTGTAAAATATCCGTCGCCGGTTTCAATCCCTGAAACATCAGCGCGTATTGTGTTTCCGCCGTACTCAACTGAAACATTTCCTCCGGAATCAGCTGAAACTGTATATCCGTTTCTCTCAAGTCTTATTCCCTCTGCCGGAAAATGCTCCGGACTGCATCCGCATACCCTTGTCCCGCTGCCTGTGAAGGTATCCTCCGGAACGTAGACGTGCGAAACGTCATTAACTCTGAGCCTGTCGGAAAATGAAGCCATGCTCTGGTACGGATTTTTCAGAACGGAAAGTGAATCTATCCGCTGTATTCCGCATACATCAGTAAGCTTCTCCACGTACCGTGAGGTTTTAGCGCCTCCGGTAAGATCAATCACGTCAGTGCATCTGCCCATGGAGACCACAACAGCTGAGGCTGAAGGCGTACCGACACGGTATACCGACAGAACCTTCCTGTTCAGAAAACCGCTGAGAAATGACGAGCCCATGAAAATAAAGACCGAAAGAACCACTGCCGTCAGCGTACTCCTCCTGCTCCTGAATCTGAGTGAGGTAAGTATCACAAACAGAACAAGAAACAGTGTGAGAAGCGGTACATATCCGCGTTTTAGTGTCACTGACGCAAGTCCGCTGCCGGAAATAAATGATGAAATGCGCAGAACGAGCTTTACCGCAAGTCCGCCAGCCATAAGAAGCGGATATGCGGTAACATCTGCAAATCCGGTAAAGGCAGCGCCCGCTCCGCACAGAAACGCAAACGTAAGAAGCGGAATAATAAGTATATCCGTAACCGGAGAGACAAGCGATGCCTCGTCAAAGAACATAACAGTGAACGGGAACACACATACTGATATGCAGAAGACACTGACCAGTCTTTTTTTCAGTCTGTCTGCAAAGCTGTCGGTTTTCATCTTTTCCGTGACATACGGCACAAGAACTGTGGCACCGTATGTACCGGCTGCTGACAGAAGAAATGATGAGTTTCCTGCCAGATAAGGTCTGAAAAGCAGCATAACAAACAGTGCAGTACACAGCGAGTTCAGCGGATCTGTCTTTCTTCCGAACAGTCCCGCACTGTATACCAGAGTCATCATAAGGGCCGCACGCGTCACGGAAACTGACACGCCGGAAAATATGACAAACACTGCAACCGCCGCCTCTGTAACCAGAAATCTCTTCCTTCCGGAAAGTCCGGTTCTCATGAGAAGAGACGAGACAGCGGATATAACAAGTACAAGGTGCATGCCGGAAACAGCCATCATATGTCCTGTTCCGCATCTGTAGAGCTCTTTTCGGGTGTTTCCGTCCAGACTGCTTTTGTCACCGAGCAGCATGGCGGTAATAACCGCTCCGTACTCTCCCGGAAGAATATACGCAGTTTTCTCCGCCGCATATTCACGGTACCTGAGTATGGTCCTTACCGGGGAAAATCCGGTGTTCTCCTCTGTTTTTACTTCCCTGAGTCCATCCGCCTGAAGAAAACATCCCTCAGACCCGTAGTAGTCGCGGCTGTTAAAGAGAAATGTATTTTCAAACTCCGACGGAGTACAGTAAAAGCTTATCCTGTCAGAGTACCCTGCTCCGAGAGTGTCCGTACAGCAGTAAAGATCTGCCGCTGTATCTGAATTTATCCTGCCATGCAGACGGTAGGCGGATTTTCCGCCGCCGCGGTCCTCGGCTTCAGTTACTGTTCCCTCGAAGAATACCTCCTGACCGGAAAAGCTTCTTATTTTTTCCCATTTAACATGACTGTTAAATGTAAAGTAAAGTGCACCTGATATGAAAAACACCGCACTTACCGCAAAGTAAACAAACCGGTGTGCTGTTTTCCAAAAGAAAAACGCAGACACCAGCAGCAAAATAAGCATTGCAGGTATCTGCATATCCGGCGAAAGTACTGATGCCATAAACATTCCGGCTGTCCAGGATGCTCCTGCATAAACCATCTTTCGCTTCATGGAGATTCCCTTCTCCGAAACTTATTTAAAGAAAAGCGGAAGCTTTTCAAGGAATACTATATCTGTTCTGTCAGCAGCATCGCCTTCAGCAAGAACTGCACAGCGTCCGGCAGTAATACCGCCTGCCTGCTCAACAAGGTTTTCCATCGCTGTAAGTGATTCGCCTGTGCTGATAACATCATCAACGATAAGAACCTTTCTGCCGCGGATCATCGCAGCCTTCTCATCACCAAGATGAAGCTTCTGCTCATCCTTTGTTGTGATTGACTTTACGTTTACGCTTACAGGGTTTGTCATGTATACCTTTACTGACTTTCTTGCAACAACGTAAGGCTTTCCTGACTGACGGGACATCTCGTATGCAAGAGGAATACCCTTTGCCTCTGAAGTGAGAATAACGTCAAAGTCGCTGACCTTTTTAAGGAGCTCCTCTGAACACTTTACTGTGAGCTCAACATCGGAAAACATAATAAACGCCGCGATGTCAAGGCTGTCATTTACAGGATATCTTGTAAGCTCTCTTGTGAGCCCTGCTACCTTCAGTGTGTATGTTTCAGCCATATCAGTTCCCCTGTTCAGCGCTCCAGCCGAGCTGTCTGCCTGCGATTACGTGGAAGTGAAGGTGCTTTACTGTCTGACCTGCATCGTCACCGTTGTTTGTGATAACTCTGTATCCGTTCTCAAGTCCCATATCCTTTGCAATCTTTGCGATAACCTCAAAGATATGTGCAACAACTGCTGAGTTTTCAGCTGTGATTTCACACGCACCTGAAATATGCTGCTTCGGAATTACAAGAAAATGAACCGGAGCGATAGGAGCTATATCGTGAAATGCATATACCATATCATCTTCGTAGACTTTGTTTGACGGAATATCGCCGTTTATTATTTTGCAGAATAAACAATCCATTGTATTTACTTCCCTTCTGTAAATATGACACTGCCCTCTCCGCACAGAAACACGCAGAGAGGGAACTGTATGTCATTATTTTTTATTTTATAAATGCACTGAGTACGTTCTTAAGCTCAGCCATTGCTGCGTCTGTTTTTGCAATATCACCGATACCGGCCATAGCGCTGTCAGGACGTCCGCCGCCCTTGCCGCCTGTAAGTGCTGAGATTTCCTTTGCAATCTTTCCAGCGTGAGCGCCCTTTGCAACTGCACCCTTGCCGCATGATACTGCAAATACGCCTGAACCGTCATTTACACATGCGAGAACTGCAACTGTGTCTTCTGACCTGTCACGGAGCTTGTCGCCCATTGTTCTGAGAACATCATTCTTCACTCCGTCAACTCTTGCAGCGATTACGCTTACGCCGCTGAAATCATATGCGCTGTCAGCAAATGCCTGAATCTTCATCATTGCATTTTCTTCACCTGCAGCCTGAAGTTCCTTTTCAAGAGCCTTGTACTCGTTCATGATCTGTGTGCACTTGGCTGTGAGCTCTGAAGCGTTCGGAGCCTTGAGGATAGCTGCTGCTTCATTGATAACTGCAATGTTTTCATTGAGAAGTGCAAGTACGCCTGAGCCTGTAACAGCCTCGATACGTCTTACGCCTGATGCTACTGAGTTTTCTGAAACGATCTTGAAGAGACCGATCTTTGATGTATTGTCAACGTGAGTACCGCCGCAGAATTCAACTGAGAAGTCTCCTGCCTTTACTACTCTTACAACGTCGCCGTACTTCTCACCGAAGAGAGCCATAGCGCCGAGCTTTCTTGCTTCTTCGATAGGAAGCTCCTGTGTGTCAACAGCAACTGATGAAAGAATAATTTCGTTTACTCTGTTTTCAACCTTAGCGAGTTCCTCAGGTGTGAGTGCACTGAAGTGGCTGAAGTCGAAACGGCATCTTTCAGGGCTTACAAGCTGACCTGCCTGGTGAACGTGGTCACCGAGAACTTCTCTGAGGGCAGCCTGGAGAAGGTGAGCTGAAGTATGGTTCTTCATAACTGCCTGTCTCTTTGCTGTGTCAATCTTTGCTGTTACCTTGTCGCCCTTCTTTACAGTACCGCTTTCAACCGTACCGATATGGAGGTAATGACCGTCCTCAGTCTTCATAACTGAGTCAACTGAGATAACTGCGTCGCCTGAGATGATACCTGTATCACTTACCTGGCCGCCGCTCTCTGCATAGAAAGGTGTACGGTCAAGAACGATTACTACGCTTTCGCCTTCTGATGCGCTTTCCTTTTCCTCTGTACCGCTGTAAACAGCAGCTACAGTGCTCTGGTTTTCAGACTCAGTGTAACCTGTAAATACTGTCTTTTCAGCGTTTACCTTTACTGAGTTGTCAGCCCATGATGAGCTTGCCTTTGCAGCATGGTCAGCCTTTGCCTTGTTTCTCTGTTCAAGAACAAGCCCCTTAAACCTGTCCATGTCAATCTTAAGGCCCTTTTCCTCTGCAATTTCGAGAGTAAGGTCAATCGGGAAGCCGTATGTATCAGAGAGCTTGAATGCATCCTCGCCTGAGAGTATGCCGTTCTTTGATTCCTCGATAAATCTGTTGAGGAGGTCAAGACCGTTGTCTACTGTCTTTGCGAAGTTTTCTTCTTCTACCTGGATAATCTTCTTGATATAGTCAGCCATTTCGCGGAGTTCAGGATATGCGTTTTCATTTTCCTGAATTACTGTTTCACATACCTTGTAGAGGAATGTTTCCTTTACGCCGAGAAGTCTGCCGTGACGTGCAGCACGGCGGAGAAGTCTTCTGAGAACGTAGCCTCTTCCTTCGTTTGAAGGCATTACGCCGTCACCAACCATGAATGTAGTGCTTCTGATGTGGTCAGTGATAACTCTGAGTGAAACGTCTGACTTGTCGTTTGTATGGTATTCAACACCTGCAATCTGACAGATGTGCTTCATGATGTTCTGAACTGTGTCAACCTCGAAGATATTGTCAACGCCCTGCATTACGCATGCAAGTCTTTCAAGACCCATACCTGTGTCGATGTTCTTGTTCTTCATTTCCTCATAGTGGCCGTTGCCGTCTGAGTCAAACTGGCTGAATACGAGGTTCCAGATTTCGATGATTCTGTCTGCGTCGCTTGCCTGTTCGAAGTTTTCAAAAGGACCGTATGCCTCGCCTCTGTCGAAGTGAATTTCCGAGCACGGACCGCACGGACCTGAACCGTGTTCCCAGAAGTTATCCTTCTTGCCGAGACGGACAATCTTTTCCTTAGGAATGCCGATCTTGTTCATCCAGATCTGTTCAGCTTCGTCATCACTTTCAAATACTGTGATCCAGAGCTTTTCAGCAGGAATCTCAAGAACCTTTGTGAGGAATTCCCATGCCCATTCGATAGCTTCATTCTTGAAGTAATCGCCGAATGAGAAGTTACCGAGCATCTCAAAGTATGTACCGTGTCTTGATGTCTTGCCGACACTCTCGATATCAGGTGTTCTGATACACTTCTGGCATGTTGTTACTCTCTTGTTCGGAGGAACTGCCTGGCCTAAGAAGAACTTCTTAAGCGGTGCCATACCTGAGTTTATAAGAAGAAGGCTGTTGTCACCCTGCGGAATAAGAGGTGCACTTGCCATTCTTGTGTGCATTTTGCTTTCAAAGAAAGAGAGATACTGCTCTCTTAAGTCATTTAATCCACGCCACTGCATAATTAAACAATGCTCCTTTGTATATAAAAAAATTATTTGCCGTTATTTGTTACTGTTATGTTTCTGCCGCCGGCATTTCCTGTTAATACGCATTTTCTTTCGAAGTCAAACATATCTATGTTCTTTTCAACGAACAGGTTCTGAAGCGCTTCAATGCCGTTTTCCGACATATAGTCGCACTCAGCCTGTGAGACAGGAAGCGCATAGAGGAATGTGATGAGACTGTCATCAGCATCTGTTACGCCGAAGCTCTTCTTCCAGAGCGGAGGCGGAAGCATAAGGAAAAGGTGCTTCATGTCTGAGTTAGGGTAGTATATTGACATTACATCCTTGAGAACTGTTCCGTATCCGTAGCGGATATTTGTCGTATATATACCGTCACCGGCAGTTGAGAGAATCTTTCCTGCCATATCGTGTCCGCCGTATGATGACATGATGAGTTCAGCACGGATATCCTTGCCTGTAGCTGAATCCTGGTATCCGGTTGTTCTGTTTACCATTCCGAGTGTTGAAGCTGTGAGGTAGTTTCCTCCAGGGCTCTGCTTTGCATAAAGAATGTCTATCTTGTTCTCAGCGCCGTCTTTCATATATGAAAACGCAGCCTGAACACCTCCGAGTGTCTCCCTGAGGACACCTAACATTTTTTCTTCGTATTTATTTAAAGCCAATCTTTTAATCCTCCGATCGTTTGATTTTTAATTTTCAGTATAAACACATACTTTAATTATACCAAATCTGAAGATTTTGTCAATGAAAAAATTCCTTAAAAATTAAACACCGTGACCGGTCATGTAACCCTCAGGTTGCGCCCGGAAAAGTAAAAAAATATTCCGGTGTAAACCTCATGTTTATTGTAAATTCATTTTAACTGTGATATCATATAAACATGAAAACAAAAGACGGAAAGGAGATGTCTTTAATGTCATTTGCATCAAAATTACAGGAGCTACGCACGGAACACGGTGTTTCACAGGAGGAGCTGGCAGAGATGCTTCATGTTTCAAGACAGTCAGTTTCAAAGTGGGAACGCGGAAAGGTATATCCTGAAATAGACAAGCTGATTGCACTCAGCGATTACTTCGGTGTATCGCTGGACGAACTTCTGAAGGAGAAAAAGGAATCCGCCGTAACTCCCAGGCGTCCTGTAAATCTTGAAAAGGAAAGCAGTCAGAGAACAGCATATCCTGAAAACTCTGCTGACGATGAAATATATCCGCAGAGGACTGCCTTTGCACAGCCCGGCGGCGGTTTCAGACACGAGATTGTTTCAGATAATGCCGGACTTGCGAGATACACAGACTATTCATATCACTCACAGAGTTCTGCCGGAAGCAGCAGTTCCCGGGGAACCGGTACCGGCAGCCAGGGACACTCATTCTTCCGCAGATTCAGAGCACGGGCGCAAATGCGGTTCAGAGGCAGAACGGGAAAAAGGCGCCTGTCCGTTTTACGCATATCGCTTGCAGCACTGGCGTTCTGCATTATATTCGCCGCAGTGGCAGAAACCATAGAACAGGCAAATTACAACACAAGGAGAGCAGTATCGCCGGAAATAGTTATGTATAATAACACCGGAAGCAATGACTACTGGGGTAAAAACAATGCTGACAGACTCCGCTGCATGGTTGATGAAAAAACCGGATACAGATATGTGTTCGACAAAGGAGAAGGCGACTACGGTCTCACAGTTTCCCTGAACATAAGTGACCTGGAAAGCTGCACAAGACTCCGTGACACGGTTACAGACGGAACTTTTTTCTGTGAACCGTTCTACACAGAGCAGAACGCCGTTATTACTCCCGACGGCAGTCAGTACACCTATGTGATTCCTCATCACTTTCTTGAAACCTACCTCAGTGTGGAGGAACAGACCAGATACACTGTGGGACATGACGCAAACCACTCACAGGACTACTGGATACCGAACTATATCCTGGAGGCATGTGATGAGGCTGTTGAAAAAATGAACGAAAGGGACGCCGGTGCAGGTCCTGAAAATGATATGCCGGATCCGGATGAAAACTCCGCACCGGATGAAGCTTCCGTACCGGATGACGGCATGGAAATCTCTCCGGACAGCCCGGATTATCAGGAAGATGCACCTGAACAGATGCAGTAATCACAAAAAGCACACAGCGCTGATATCAGTTTCAGCTGCTGTGTGCTTTATTTTTCTGATTCCTTTACAGTAAACGCATTTGTTTAATGCGTTTACTGTATTTTTATTATAACATCGGGATAATCCGCTGAGATTGATATATTTTTATTATTTTACCTGCTTAATGCTTCTGTCTGTATAGGTTATATACCACACATTTATCTCCATGCCTGCAAGAAGTATATACATGCAGCCGTAGAACCACAGCATTACGGCTATAAATGTTGCAAGGCTTCCGTACATATTCTCAAAACCGCCGGCATATCTCAGGTACAGTGAAAACAGTGCCGAGTAAATCTGCCAGCCAAGGGCGGCAATTCCTGCTCCCGGAATCATGGACATAAGTCTTGTTTTCCGTCCTCCGGTTCTCCTGCTTGTTTTCCAGTCCGGCGTAAATCTGTATGCCAGTGTAAACAGGGCAACAAACACCGCAAGAAGAATCACCTTTCGGAAGGTCACGAGTATCTCAAAAAAACCGCCGGGAAAATCTATCCGGCGTTCCAGCATTTCCTCAAGCATTTTTCCGAATACGCCAAGAGCAAGTGACAGGACAATCATCGCCATAAAAACAAGGGCATTGGCTGTTCCTATGAGCCTGAGGAAAAAATAATTTCTCTTCTTTCCGGTATCAGCCGCGGCATCCATACCGCTCTTCAGTGCCATAAAACCCTTCCCCGAGGTCCAGAGAATAACAAGCGCCGAAAGTGAAACCGTAACCGCGGTCTTGCTGTACACCTCGGAAATTATATCATTCATAAACGGTATCATCTCCGCCGGAACAACACTCTCCACAAGCAGGTTGATATTTTCCTGGCTGAGACTTGTATAGCGGAGCAGTGACATCAGCAGCATCGCCAGCGGAAAAAAAGTAAGTATGAAAAAGAATGCCGAGCTTGCAGCAAAGGCTGCGGTATTGTTGTCACGCATTGACGTACCGATATTCAGTATTTCCCTGACAATGCTGAATCCTTTTTTATTTTTCTTCAAATATATAGTCCTCACATTTCCTGTATGTAAACATTAAGTTGCACTGTATAAATTATCGGCCTGAAAAAATATTTTTCAATGTATACTTTTAGTTTATTGCGGACTGTAAGTTAATGTGGTATGATAGCATATAGCAAAACGACAAGCATTTTTATGCAGCGTGAAAAGTCACGGCTGACTATCAGAAGTATGAGCCTGTACAGATTCTTTACTTCAGAAACGGTGAAAGTATATCCTCGAATCGTCTCGGATTTGTTGAAAAAACACTGTTTCCGGAAGAAGCCGGCGAAGAATAACAGCGCAGGCAGAATGATTTCCGCCAAAAACTGCATTGACTTTTTAATATTTCAGGCGTAAAATATAATACAGTAAATGAAAAACAGCTTTTCCGTTTACTGTAGAAACTTTTTACAAAGAAGGAAATGCAGAATGAAAAACTTTTTCGGGAAATACACTCTTTCCCTTGACCCTCTCACCATCGCCAATATTGTTATCGGTATCATGCTGACGGTAAATCCGGGATTTTCAACAGGTTTTATATGCGTGATACTTGGTATTGTCAGTCTGGTCTGGGGTGTCACAAGTCTCATACGTCACTTCAGGTACAAACGATACGGTTACTCATCGCGTCTTGACATGATACAGGCCATTACCGGAATCGCACTGAGCTTTGTGCTGATTTTCTGCCGTGAGTTTCTCGCTGCGGTATTCCCGGTAATCATCGGTCTGGCTATTATCTTCCAGAGTATATCAAAGATAAATATGGCTCTCTATCAGAAGCGCTCCGGCGCCGGCAGATGGCATCTCGGTTTTGTGCTGAATATAATCGGGCTTGTACTCGGCTTCAGCCTTGTGTTCAATCCGTTCAGCGCCTTTCTGTCAGTAATGCGTCTGATAGGCATCGTTCTCCTTGTAAACGGTGTGTCGAGACTGTTCACTGACATTCTCTTCGCTCACGAAATGGACAGGATTCAGAGTCAGTCCGGCGGCAGCGTGATTGACGTTGACTATACAGATATACAATAAAACAGGCCCCTTCAGGAACATCTTCCTGAAGGGGCTCTTTTTGTTATATGTCTTCGAAAAACAGTAACCGGATTTTCTTTATCAGTCCCTGATACCGTTCTTAATCATAGCTGATGTGAGTGTGTTCTTCATGAGCATAGCGATTGTCATAGGACCTACGCCGCCCGGAACAGGTGTGATGAATGAAGCCTTCTTCTCAGCTTCTGCAAAGTTTACGTCACCGCAGAGCTTTCCGTCTTCCATTCTGTTTATACCTACGTCGATAACAACTGCGCCTTCCTTTACCATATCGCCTGTTACGAAGTTAGGTCTGCCTACTGCAGCAACAAGAATGTCTGCCTGTGAACAGATTTCCTTAAGGTTCTTTGTCTTTGAGTGACAGATTGTAACTGTGCCGCTTCTGTGGAGGAGGAGCATTGACATAGGCTTGCCTACGATGTTGCTTCTGCCGATTACAACACATGATTTGCCTGCGATATCAACGCCTGTGCTGTCGATGAGTTCCATTATTCCGGCAGGTGTACATGGAAGAAATGCATACTCGCCTATCATGATTTTACCAACGTTGAACGGATGGAATGCGTCAACGTCCTTGTCAGGTGAAATTGCGTTGATAACTGCATTTTCATCAATCTGCTTCGGAAGAGGAAGCTGAACGAGTATTCCGTTTACCTTGTCATCGCTGTTGAGTCTGTTTACAAGTTCAAGAAGCTCCTGCTGTGTTGTTTCCTCAGGAAGAGCATATTCGTATGAAACGAAGCCAACCTCGTCACATGCCTTTTTCTTGTTGTTTACGTACACTCTTGAAGCAGGATTATCACCTACGATGATTACTGCGAGGCCTATTTCGATGCCTTTTTCCTTAAGTGCAAGTGCCTTTTCCCTTACTTCACCCTTTACCTTGAGTGAAACTTCCTTACCGCTAATGATATTTGCCATGATGTTTTTACTCCTTTATTCATTATTGTTTTCATTTCCGGAATCAGCCGGATTTTCGTTTTTACTGTCTGATTTTTCAGATGTGCTGTCCTCAGCAAGGAGAAGCTTTGACTCTTCGGTATCCTTGTAGAAAACGTAGTCATCACCCATTCGCTTTACCTTTGAAGTAATTACAAACAGAAGAATAAGCGCTGTTATCGATGAGAGAACTGCGAGCAGCTGGGAGATACGGATATTTCCCACCATGAGGCTGTCCGTTCTGAGACCTTCGATTACTGAACGGCCTGCACCGTACCAGAGAATATATGTCAGAAATATCTGTCCGTCAAACTTTCTCTTCTTTGATACAAGGAAGAGAACCACAAATCCGAGAAGGCACCATAACGACTCATAGAGGAAGCACGGATGAACCGCCCTTTCCGGTGTGAGTGAAGCATTTACCGAACCGAACTCAGCATTTTCCATAATCCATTCCTGTATGCGTCCGCTGGTCATTCCCCACGGAAGATCAGTGTTTGAGCCGAATGCCTCGTGGTTGAAGAAGTTACCCCATCTGCCTATTCCCTGTCCGATAAGGAAACCCATGGATGTCACATCGAACATCGGAAGAATCTTTACCCTGCGCACACGGCAGACAATAAGTCCCGTAACAAGCGCACCGATTATGCCGCCGTATATGGCCAGACCGCCGTTTCTCGTCTGGAAAACCGTTTTTATATCCTGTGAATAATAATCCCAGTTCATCAGCACGTAGTAGGCTCTTGCACCGACCACACCGCCGATTATTCCGAAAATTATTACGTCTGTTGCCCGGTCCGGATTAATACCGAACTTCTTCATCTGCGAGAGTCCGAAGATTATTGCAAGTATCATGCCGAAGGCAATTATCAGACCGTACCATGCTATTGAAATTCCGAAAACTGAAAAAGCCTCGCTCTTTACAGTTACCGCATCTATACCCAGCCCCGGAAATGCTATCTGGTCAGGCTGGAGACCAAGAGATGTCATGTCCATTGTTCCGCCTCCTTATCCTTCAACTACTGAAAGAACAGCTTTTTCAGGGTCAAGGCGTGTTCTTATAAAGTTCATTACATCGTCATATGTCATTTCAGAGAGAACCTTCAGGCTGTCAAAAGGTGAAACGTCTCCGTACCAGCTGTTAATCATAAGTGATGCCACTGATTCAGGATTGCCGAGTTCCCTTACTGATGAGCCGTATGTGTATTTTTTTATGTTTTCATAGAGACTGCGGTCCATGCCCTCTGTCTTTATACGCTCTATTTCACTGATAACACGGCTGTAAACCTCGCCCGGATTGTTTGATTCGCCGCCGAATACTGAAGCAAAGTAACCGTCTCCGGAGAAAACCTCAGTGGAGAAGGATGTGTTTATAAGGCCTTCCTCCATCATGCTTATATAGAGAGGAGAAGCAGGGTCAGACAGAACGCTCAGTGCCACAAAGGCCTCAAGCTCAGCCTTAAGTCCCTCATATCCGCTGCCCGGTTCAGACTTGAAACCGATGTTGAATATCGGTATGCCGACTGACATCTTTTCCGTGATTTCCTTTTTAACAACGCTCTCCGGTTCGTCAGGGAAGCTGGTTTCAAGCTTTATATCCTCACAGCTGCGAAGCTTTCTGTCCGCAATTTCCAGAACCTCGTCAGCCTTAACATTTCCTGCGATAACAAGAACCATGTTGTTAAGATTGTAAAAAGTGTTATAGCATCTGTAGAGAAGGTCTGCGTCAATTTTCTTTATACTGTCAACCGTACCTGCAATGTCGATTCTGACCGGATGCTCGTGGTAAAGGCACTTAAGCATATTGTAGAACACCCTGTTTCCGGGATTGTCGTTGCACATCTTGATTTCCTGTGCGATAATCCCCTGCTCCTTGTCAACAGTCTCCTGTGTGAAATACGGCTCCTGAACAAAGCTCAGAAGAATTTCAAGGGACTCCCTGTAATTTTCAGAACAGCTGAACAGGTAACAGGTTCTGTCAAATGATGTATAGGCATTTGCTGACGCACCTGTCTTTGCGTAGAGCTCAAACACGTCGCAGTCCTCATTTTCAAAAAGCTTGTGTTCAAGAAAATGGGCAATACCCTCCGGGACAACAGTGTACTCACTGTCGTTCATGGTTTTGAATCTTGTATTTACCGAGCCGTACCTTGTGCCGAACAGTGCCTCTGTTGTGGAGTAGCCTTCCATTTCCCACACGAGAATGTCAAGACCGCTTTTATGCTTTATATATGTGTACTCGTCACCGGTAAGTTCATTTCTGATAATCTGTTTATTCATCAGTATCCTCCCCGTCATTCTCACAGTTTTCATCTGCTTCCATTACATAAACAGTGTCAAGCTCAAATGAATTCAGGGCTGCGGTAACCTGCTCACGGGTAACTGCATTTATCTGCTCCGCATACTCCTCAGGTGAAATCATTGAACCTGTGCACCAGGATGAAAAATACCAGTTGATAATCTGGTTAGGAGAATCGTTTACTGACCTGACTGAGTTTATCATATAGAGCTTTGTTGCAGCCAGTTCATCGTCAGTAAATTCGCCGTTTTTAAGAATCTGAAGCTGATTTACAACCTCATCGGCAAGCTTTCCTGTATTCTCCTTTTCAACGCCGCTGTCAACGAGCATTGTACCCTTGCTGTAGATATATCCGGCAGAGCAGTAGTAGCACAGACTCATTTTTTCCCTGACATTTGTAAAAAGTCTTGAGAAAGTTGTTCCGCCGAACATTCTTGATGCTATGTTGCAGGCATTCTTGTCGTCACTTGATGATTTGAACGCCATGATAACCTTGGACTGCTTCATTTCCACAGTGTCAGACTCACGGCACACCTCCGGCTTGAGCGGACTCAGTGTACGGAGCTTAGGTGTCTGAGGATTTCTCTCAACTGAGGCAAAGGCCTTTCTGAATTTTTCCTTTACAGAAGGATTTTCAGAGGCTGAAACAAAGTATATCTCAGTTACAGAAGTTTTTACAAGTCTCTCGAAGGCCTCGTAAACCTCTGCCGGAGTTATCTGCTGTGCATTTTCCACAGTACCGTACTGCGGGAACGAGCAGGGCTCATCTCTGAAGATATGATTCTGAGCCTTAAGAAGTGCATAACCCCTTTTGTTGTTTATCTCAGCGTATATGCTCTCGATAAGCTCACGTCTCTTAAGCTCGAACTCAGTTCTGTCGAACTCACCGTTCTCTGCATTCGGACTGAAAATACAGTCGCGGGCAATATCAAGGAGATCACCGACAATGTCTTCAGACTCAAGGGCAAACCTGTTGTCAATACAGTCAGCGGTAAATGAAATGAACTGACAGTCACCGCTCTTTGATGTATCAGTATAAAGAGACGAACCGTACAGCGCATTCAGCCTGTCCGACATCTCCGAATATGTCCTGATTTTACTGTTTGATGAACTCATCAGCATTGACGCCATCGAATACAGAGGCGCATCCTTCTCTGACAGCTCTGTTATAAATTTTATTTTTAAAACACTTGTTTTGATTTTTTTATCAACTATTTCCGAAAAAGCCACTCCGTCAGCAATGACTTCACGTTTTATTTCCAGACCCATGCGCACCATCCTTACAGTATACAGCGAATTCACCGGACAAAGTCCTTCACCGTTTTTATATTCTGTCCTGCACGTCCCGCACCCAGGCGATTTCCGTGCCGTTCATCCTGTCAGCAAACGATAATTCCGCTTGCCGCAGTATCACTTCTATTATACCATATTCTCCGGAAGATTTCCACTGTAAACTTAAGGAATCACTGATTAAATCACGTCTGGCGGCCTGACATACAGTCTGCCTGCATAATTTCTGTCATCCAGCGAAAAAATCCGCAGGTACACGTCACTGTTCCGTATACCTGCGGTTTACTTTTTATTTTACTGTATTTTCATAATTGAACTTGTCAACCTTTGAAGTAACGCACTTGTTGAACAAGCTGTCAAGATCCTTGAATCCGTTGAAATAGTACGGGCTGAAGCCAAAGACACGTGAACCGTAGATACTGTCACATCTGTCTGTGCATGTCTGTCCTGCGCTCAGGTCAACTGAACATGTACCGTCAGCAAGATTTAAAAT
>JAZUIH010000063.1:0-7145 GCA_045642145.1 Oscillospiraceae bacterium
TGAGCCTGTAACGTGGACAGGATTTTCAAATCTGGCCTATAAATATAAAATTGCTGTTCCGGATGAAACCGTACTGATTTATCAGGATGAGAATTATAAATACTATTCCTCACTTGAATTTGCTGATTACTGTGAATGTATGTTCTCTGACTTTTCAAGAGCTTCCGTAAGAACTTCGCTGAAGTGCGGACTGATTTCCATTGAGGAATTGATTACGGAACATACCGGTTACTTCAGATATGCCGAAGACAGTGTAGGAAACACTGTAAGTATAAAGGATCTTGTTAAACCATGCCCTCCGATACCTGACAAGGGCCCTGCACCTGACGGGGACGGCAGCGTTTCCTGAAACTTAAGGATTTCATACGGTCATGCGCCACAGTTTGATGATGTATGGTAAGACGAAACAAAGCCTCAGGTACCGGTGTACCTGAGGCTTTTATACTATGCTGAGATATTAAGATATTTTCCTGTGTCATCTGACGTTTCCGGAAGACCAACACTGAAACGGCTGTCCTTTTTCGCCCTTGTTACTGTATCTGTCTGTCCGCCTGAAACATACGGTGTTCCGCATTCAGGACATACAGACGTTTTTATAGTGACAGTCTGGGAAACAACCTCCCTGTCCTCGCGTTCAGCCTTCGCCCTGTTTCTGTACACGTGTTCATACTCGTGTCCCCTTACCTTTGAGGCTGCCTCTTCAGGTGAGATGTTTGAAGGTGTTTTGAATGAAACTCCCGGATCATCAGAACCGTCCTGATATTTTCTGTTTTTGCAGGTTTCACAGTCTTCTTTGCCTGATTTTCTTTTTTCAAGGTTATCGATGCGCCTGTTCAGAGTATCAAGTCTGTTTCTGAGATTTGGTGAATCATCATACCTGATCTGGTTCTGAAGCTCATCACGCTGTTTTCTGTAATCAGCAAGCTGTTCCTCCGGTGACTTCGAGGTTTTTTCCGTCCCGAAAACCGCCGCCGCTGATCCGACCGGTGCAACTGCCATAAAATCAACCCCTCCCTGTAATATCGTGTTTAAGTCCCTTTAGCTGATTATAGCATAAAAATATGGTAAAATCAATACATAGCTGATAATCGGACAATACATATTTATTTTGCGTGAAATATGTGATATAATTTTATTCAAACCGGCCTCTTATGAATAAGGGGCATTAAAAAAGGAGAAAACACAATGATTGCAAGCTATCTTATAAACGCATATGAAAACGATGATACGATAAAGGAAGCGGAATTTTCACAGGAGGATCCGGAGGACCTTGATTTTACCGGAATACGTTTTGAAGATGTGGTTTTTACTAAGTGCGTATTCAGAAACTGTATTTTTCCGAAAACCGAATTTTACAGCTGCAGATTTGTTTCCTGTGATTTTTCAAACTGCAGCTTTGAGGATTCCTACTGGAAAGGCTGTAAAACAGAAAAATGCAAGTTTACAGGAGCGTCATTTACCGGCAGTACAGTAAAGGAAACCACAGTGTCGGAAAGCAACTTCAGTTACTCAAACTTTACTGACTCACTTCTTGACTGCGTTAAAATTACCTCATCAAACTTCCGTCAGGCAAATCTTATGCAGTCGGTTATAAGAAAGTCTGTGTTCAGGGAGACGGATTTTACTTCAGCAGAATTTTTCAGAACGCCGCTTAAGGGCATCGATATGAGTGAGTGCAATATCCAGGGAATCATGGTTTCTGATTCATATTCGGAGTTTAAGGGTATGAAGGTTAATGCCGCACAGGCCGCAGACCTTGCACTTCTGCTTGGAATTCAGATTGTATAGTAATTCATAAAAAAATGTGCGGGAAACATTATGGAGATGATTTTTGGCGTGAAAAACAAAAAAATACTGTCACTGCTGCTTTCATGTGCAGTGACAGCGAATTTAACAGGCTGCAGCCCTTCAGAAAAGCCGGAACCGGATGCGGCCGGAGAATATTACACGGCAGGCAGCAGTACTGCTCTTTCATATGACCTTGCATACACAGATGATATCCGCAGTGCAGACGGAAATATATATGTATGCGGTTATTCGTATATCACAAATCAGAACAGTGTGTTTTCCCTGTATGATTCAGTTTCAGGAAGCCTCGATGAAATAAGCGTTCAGAGCTCTGAAACAGGCGACGTTACCGCTGTTTATCTTGGTGACGACAGGTTTTATGCCGGATACAGAAACGGAAGGTCTTCATGGTTCTGCATTTATGATGTTAAAACAGGAAGTGAAATAAAAAAAATACCTGTTGAGGACAACATGAGAATTGCTTCATTTTTCGAAGACAGTGAAGGCGGTATCATAATTGATATCAGGGACACGTTTGGCTTCGGATATATAGATAAATGCAGTTCCGGTTATTCCATGACAGGTAAAATCAGTATATATGACCAGATAAGCAGCCGGAATATGAAAATACTTGATATGATTTACTGTAACGGCTGCTTCTGGGTCGTGGCTGAGGAAAACAGTGTATCAGAGGAGAAAATAAATGTTTTCAGAGTTTCTGAGGACGGCACATTAAATGAATCATTTTACGGCGCTGTTCCTGAATCTGACGAAAGATATCTGACTTCATTTATTAATTCAGACGGTAATCTGTGCATAGTTTCCCGTGACAAATCAGACAGAGCTCAGGTAACAGTCAGTGAAATTCAGCTTTCCGACGGCAGAATTGTAAACAGTTACTACGATGAGATAAATATCGACAGCATTGTTCAGACGGACATGATTTCAGATATAAGTGATTTTATCTATACCGACTCCGGAAATGTATTTTCATACAAAACTGAAGATCAGAAGAAGACCAGTCAGAGTACAGTAAGAGGAACACTTCTTTATGCATCTGACAGAGGAAGCAGGATGCTGTTCTGTTCAAATGTTTATGAGGACAGCGAACATCCGGTTATATACCAGTATGACACGGACGGAAAGCTTACAGGAGAATTCCGTTCGGACATGCTTGATATGAAGGACACTGCACTGAAGTCAGATGTTCTTTCCGGCGGAAATGTATGTACTCTCTTTAAGGACAGCGGCAGTAATTATTATGCTGTATGGTCTGATTTTAAGGGGAATGTGTTGAATAAGACGGCTGTTTCGGACGGTAATAAATGTACAGGGGTAAGCATACAGGCAGGAGCTGATGATGAACTTTACTGCACATGGTATGACGGGGAAAGTGATACGTATTCTCTTGAGGTCTATAACAGCAGTGCCCGTAAAACAAGGAGTTTTTCAGAAATTGATTCAGTGAAGACGATAAAGGATATTTTCCCGGTGAACGGAAATGACTTTATCCTGTATACGGATGATTCGGATGAAACCGGAATCCGTCCGGCCGGTGAAGTATCATCCGGTGAGTCCTGTGAATTTTCACTTCCTGAAGCTGATACTGATATTGAAAAAATATTCACCTGCAGCGACGGAAGCCTTTACTGCTTTGATGCTGATAATCTTTACAGAATAACCGGAAACGATTCCGCAGGAGAAAAAATCATCAGCTGGAGCAGCTGCGGAATTGTATACAGGGCCGAAGCCGTGTGCATTCCGGACGATGACAGAATAGTGTGTTTTACTTCCGGAAACGGATACACGCTGACGATACTTGAACGTGCAGATGAACAGATGAAGGAAAAGCTGAAAAATCAGAAAGTTATAACTGTCGGTGGAGTAAGCATCAGTGGTGTGAATTTTACAGAAGCTGTGGAAAAATTCAACAGTGAACATCCTGAATACAGGGTGTGTATCAGTGACTATATCAGGTATAACGGAAAAGATCCGGATGAATGTATATCAAAGTTCAATCTTGATATGGTCTCGGGAAAGATTCCGGATATATTCATCGGCAGCGACAGCTTTGACCTGAAATTTTATGCTGAAAAGGAACTGTTCTGTGACCTTGGTGTTTTGGCTGATTCAGATGAGGAGTTTCAGAGAACTGATTATCTTGAAAATATATTTGACTGCTATAAATCACACGGGAAGCAGTATTACATTCCTGTTAATTATGCTGTATACGCTGTTTTCGGCAAAGAGTCTTTTTTAGGCGCTGAAAACGGATGGACAGAGGATGAGTTCTTCAAAATTGCAGGCGACAAAAACATGTTCTACAATCCGTCTGTATATTCGCTGTGCGAGGCACTTCTGTTTTCGAATCTCAGTAACTACGTAGACTGGGAAAATAAAAAATGCAGCTTTACAGACGGAAGATTTGAAAAAACGGCCGGGTATATTTACGATAACGGAGTGCCTGAGGATGAATATAAATATTATCTGGATTATCCTGAGGACAGTGACGGATACAGGGATTATTTCAGAAGATTTTCAGATAATCTCTGCTATGCAGAATTTTCAGTTATCTCATCAGCTACCGGACTTGCGTCACTGCAGAACGGTACTCTGAACAATGAAAAAATAGTTTTAAAGGGTATTCCGTCTGCTTCAGCGTCAGGACCGCTTGTATATGCAAGGACTACTGCAGCAGTCAGTTCAGCGTCTGAAAACAGGGACGGTGCATGGCTGTTTGTGAAAACGCTTCTCTCTGATGAGTACCAGACGAAAAGCACTTCCATAAACTCTCTGCCGGTAAAAAAATCTGCTTTTGATAATATTATCAGCAATTCAAACCGCAGCGGATTCGGATACAGAACGGACGGAACCTTCTATGAGACTGCCCCGCTGTCGGATGATGACGTTTCAGAATTTGCGGAGGTTGTAAAAAGTATAAACAACGTCTACAGCTGCGACAGCAGAATCAGAGATATAATGCATGAGTCACTCGATGAGTATTTCAGCGGAAGAATTAAAGTAAATGAAGCTGCTGAAAGAATTCAGAATAAGGTCAGTCTTTATCTTGATGAAATAAGATAGAGTATACAGTCTGATATTCCGGATTTATATAAATTTCACACCTGCATCTGCAAGCTTCACCATCATCCTGCTCTGCTTTACATCCGGAAAACGTGAAAATGTGCTGTTTCTGACAATGCCGGCGCGGTACCCTGATTTTGCAGCTCCAAGTGCTGTGGCGCCGGCACATCCGCAGAGATCAATTCCGCATATATCAAATTCCTCAATTTTATTTTCCGATACAAACTCCCTGAACTGCTTTGAAGTAAAAGCATCAGGGAGATTTTTTTCAAAATACAGATCAGAAACAACATCAAGACCGTCAGCAAGCTCAGCACCTTCAGTGCCTTTGATTGAAAATCCGATAAACCATCTGTTTGTTATTAAATCCGGGAAAACCTGACCTATGTATATGATACGGTATCCGTTTCTGCTGTATTCCTTTATCGCTGCGTTTATGCTGCTTAAACATTCCTTTGTGTTATACGAAAACATCGGTTTTCTTTTTTCAGAGAAATAATCCTTCTGGACATCAATTACAAGTAAAGCCTTGCTGCTGTTGTTTATTATACTGTTCATTTTTTAATTCTCCCTTCAGTTTAAATATCTGTCAATGTGTTTTTTTACGAATTCTCTGAGTACGTCATCATTTTTCAGGTCAGTTCCGCATTTGTCGCGGTATTCCTCATACCGGAGCACGGCTAATTCATGTACTGACGAAAGCTCATATGCTATAAGAAGGCATTCATCCCGGCTTTTTTTCCCTGCAAAATGAGCTTCCACAAACGGAAGGCTTCCGTGGTCTTCTGAAATTCGTCTTTCAGTAAGTGAATATTTTGTAACTGCCTTTACAAATTTGTAATTGCTGAGCATGAGCCTGACTGAATTAATATATATTTCTGTCAGCTTTTCCTTAGGACTTCCCGGTCCTGCAATTATTTTAAGAAAATCTGTATTATCCTTCTGCAGAGTATTCTGAATCCTGCTGAAGGTTTCATACAGAAGTGCTTCTCTTGAACCGAAACAGTAATTAATCATTGCCAGATTTACCCCTGCTTCACTGGTTATTGCCCGTGATGTTACTTCAGACGGATCCTCACATTCAAGCATCAGCTTCTGTGCAGCCGAAAGCAGTGCATTTCTGGTTTTTTCTAAATTTCTTTTTTCCATACTTCACCTGTATTTATTAAACGTGTTTAATAAAATTGTAACAGATGTATCGTCTTTTGTCAAGAATGAAATACAAAAACCGCCTGAATACGTAATTTACACGTAATCAGGCGGTTTTAAAAATATTCCCTCATAAAAATGTGACTGATGCGTGAAATGACGATTTTAAGCGGATAGGGATATTGCTGTGAAAAGAGATATTTATAATAGGCTGCCGGGTGCAATGACAGATGTAAATGCAAGAGAGGCTCTTTAAGTTAATCGTTATAAATTTAATATTTAACATTAAAAAATAGTTGACAAATGTATAGTTGTATGATATACTGAAATCACAGGGAGGGGAACAAACAGCCCTGAACAGTAAATTATGACAACGATAAACAAAGGAGAAACAAAAAATGAACAACGAGAAATTAATTGGAAAAATCAGAAAAACAAGTACAGCCTGTATAATCGCTATCCTCGTATTTTTTGGTCTGAACGGATGCGGTTTTCTGGGCGTGGGGCTTAAAGCATTTGTTGCCGAATTTAAAGAGGGATGGAATTCATATGATGCTTCTTCCGGAGTATCAGAAGATATAAGCTTCGGATACTCAGCGTTTGTACTTCTGACAGCTCTGGTAATTGTATGCGTATTTATTTATCTTATTATCAACAGCGTAAGAATACTTTTCTGGGTAAGAAAGAGTGAAAATCCTTTTGAATTAAGATTCAGCAGTGAACTTAAACAGACTGGTATTGCATTAATGATTCTTGAGCCGCTGACTATGCTTTTTGAATACTTCGCTGTAAAAGAAATCCCGACAGTAAGTGGCCTGTATTTCGCTTCGGGTGCGCTTTTTCTCTGCATCTCAATGATTTTCAGATACGGAACTGAACTTCAGAAAGAATCAGATGAAACACTTTAAGGAGGTGCATTTATGGCTATCATACTAAGACTTGACCGTGTTATGGCGGACAGAAAAATGAGCCTGAATGAACTCAGTGAAAAAGTCGGAGTTTCAAACGTAAACCTTTCAAAAATGAAAACCGGAAAAATAAGTGCTATCCGTTTTTCCACTCTCAATGCAATATGTCACGTACTTAAATGCCAGCCCGGTGACATTCTTGAATTTACCGAGGAT
>JAZUIH010000064.1:0-15820 GCA_045642145.1 Oscillospiraceae bacterium
CAGATATCCCCCGGTGTTTCCGGTAAGTATACTGCCGTTTTTTCTCTACTAAATTGCGCACGATATGAAAATTATGAATATTTATGTTTTTTTATCTTTCTGTTTTTTTAATCCTAACCCGACTGCATGTAACACGTTATGAACAGCCATGAGACAGCTGTCAGATTTTTTTACCGTGCATATGCTTTTTTTATTTTTGTCAGCCGGAAATTTTCCGGTCATCCGGCTGGCTGATATATGTACTGTTCCTGTTTTGTACTATTATTCGCATATTACACAATAAATTTGTTTTGTAACGCAATTTTGTAATATAATAATAACATGTATCCGGTTAACGAGCAACCCACAATCTGCAGAATTAGTGGATAAAACACACTTTCGTCACATATTTGTACAGCAAAAAACACATACAACCTGCAGTTTCTTCCGGATCTGCGCATATATATCCGCACAGACAACAAAATCCCTCAGAAATGTTACTTCCTGAGGGACTCTGTCGGTTCTTATATAAAAATTTAAGAGGCTTAAAAGATAAAATCATTAATAAGTCGCAGGTAATTAAAATACATTTTACACCGCAGTGCATAAAACTCACTGCTGAATCTTGTACATACTCACCTTTGATGTATTAATAATAACACACATTTGCATCTGTTACAACCCACATTTTACATAATAAGTAGAGAAAACGCACATTCATATGTTTTTTTCTGAAAAACAATCCCGGTTTTCAGTACGAAAACCGGGATTTGTTTAATTTGTATTAAAATTTAACGTACAAATGAACTCTTATGCAAGACGATTCTTGAGCATGATAACATCAAGAATTGAAATTCTTCCGTCATCGTTCATATCCGCACTCTTAAAGCCGTCGCCCTGAATTGTTGTCTGGCCGATAAGGTGCTGAATCATTGTGATAAGGTCTGCTGTAGATACCACACCGTTGTTGTCTGCATCGCCCTTTACTGCAGCCGGTGCAGGAGCTGTGGTTGTTACAGGAGCCTCTGTTACAGGCGGAAGAGTAACTGCAGGAGTTGTAGTTGCTTCAGGTTCTGTAACTGTTGTAACTGTAGTAACCGGTGTAGTAACTGTTGTTGTGACAATTTCCTGTTCCTTAGGGCCGTTTACTACTGTACCTGCCTTTGCAACGATTACTTCGTCAGCATAGAAGTTCATAGTGCCTTCTGTTGTTTCAATAACGAGCTGTGCATCTGTAATGCCTGCAGGCATCTGGTAGTTCGGGTTATAGAGCTGTACGTAGTTTTCCTTTGTACATGTTTTTGTATCGATATTGGCGTACTTTGTCTCGCCTGCGCTGTCCTTGTACTGAAGTGTAAGACTGAGCTTTTCTGTATCAGCGTCTGCATCCATGAAGTTTACGCATGCGCTGAAGCAGAACTTTTCGCCGCCCTTGAATGTGTCAACAGGAAGATTCTTCTGAATACCGTTCCATGCTGCTGTACGTTCTGTAACTACTACTGCGTTTGTACCTGCAAAAGGAACTCTGCCGCTGAGCTTTGGTTCAACTGAACCTCTTGCTTCCCAGCCGTCAAGGCCTTCCTCGAATGTATCGTGGTAGTAGTAACCGTTTGCGTCCGGCTTAAGCGGTTCTGAAACTACAGGGCCTTCTGAACCTGTTCCGTCAACTCCGTGGCTTCCGCTGATTGTACATACATATGTTGAAACGCTGTTTGCAGGGAGCTGTGAGTTGAATCCGCTGCCTGAAGGTGACATCTTTGATTCAGCAAGGTTTTCAGAACCTGTTGTTCTGTATCTTACTGCACTTGTAATTGTCTGTCCGCTGATTTCGAACTGCTGGTTTACTTCGCTGTTGCCCTTGTTGATTGCTACGATAACTACCTTGTTGTTATCGCCCTTGTATGCTGAAACAAGAACATTGCTCTGAGGCTGCTCAGTAACTTCTGTTCTTCTGTATCCAGGTCTTACGTACTTTGAGTACTGAGCCATCATATAGCCGCGCTTTGTGATTGAGCCGTTGCTCTGGTCGAGAAGGCTGTATGATCTCTTGATATACCACCATGTGTAGGCGCTCATGTTGCCGACTACAAGACCGTCATGAATGTTTTCAGCAACCTGAAGTGCTTCAGGCCATCTGTTTGCTGAGTTTGCTTCTGAGTTAGGAACGTAAACCTCAGTCATCCAGATTTCCTTGCCGCAGCTTTCGAGTGCCGGGAAGTCCATCTTGCTTCTTGGAGTACCGTAGAAGTGTGTGCCGAAAACATCACAGTTGGCCATAGCCTTCTGATTGTTGAGAACCTTCTGGTAATAGTCCTTACCGTCGTTCCATGCACCGTACTGGAATGATTCAGGTGACATAACCCTTGTACTTGTGATCTTGTCAGCATAGTTTGCAAGGAAGTCAGTTGTTTCGTCGGTTGACCATGCTGTCCATTCCTCCGCATAGTCAGGTTCGTTCTGAACTGAAATGGAGTAAAGCGGAGCACCGTTGTTCTTCATATAGTTACCGAAGTCATTAAGGTGCTGGGCATAAGCCGCATAGTTGCTCTTAGGAAGACGCTTCTTGCCGCCTCGCGCACCGCCTGAACCGTTTACCGCAAGATTTGACGGTGGTTCCCATGGTGTGGCGAACAGTGTTGCGCCTGCCTTTGATGCGTACTGGGCTGTTTTGAGTGTCTTGTTCCACTGGTTCTTGTCAGGGTTTACATAAACTCGGAGAACTGTGAGTCCGAGCTGACCGGGACCGTTTCCGAATGCTCTTGCGAGCTCCGAATCGTTAAGTGAATATCCCTGCCACTCCGGAAGATCGATACCGCCGAAGCCTCTGATATTCTGATATGTTTTTGAGAGGTTAACAGTCGCAGTTGATGCTGCGCTTACTGTAACTTCTCCGTTCTTTCCGCCGTTCGGAAAGATGCCTGCCATACCGGCTGCAAGAGCTGCAGATGTCATTACCGATATGCAGGACTTAAGGAGTTTTCTTAAATTTACCATACTAATCCGTTCCTTCCTGCCATAAACTTTACAGCAATTAAAATCCAATACATATTTGTATTTGTTGCACAATCAAGTCGCAAACAAATCCTATCTACTTATAAATGTTACCATCGATTTGTATTTTTTTCAACCCACAATATGCACATTTAAGTAGACAAAGCGCACATTTAACTATTGACCCTGCACTATTTACGTGATATAATCTAAGTATACAAACAGAAGGCGGAATAATATGTTTTCTGCTGTCTGAAAAAGTCTGCGCGGATCTGAAAACGTCACATACGCGCATGACACGGATTGTAAGTGTAAAGAATGTACCAGCAGTGTTCATACCATATCGCACAGAAAACCACTGCCCGAAAACTATGAGCATACAGAGGTGATTGATCAGATGATGAAAAAACGTCTAACCTTCGGAGTTGTTGCCGCTCAGGCATCCGATATAGAACAGCGTCGCATTATGGAGGGAATTATTGGACAGGCTAAAGCACTGAACACTGACACTGTCGTTATTTCCAACATCTACAATCCTGACAAGTCAACGTATACACTTGACTGTCACAAGGAAAACAGCATTTATGAGCTGCTTGATTCACCCGGAATCGACGGCTTCATCCTTCTGGCCGAGGCAATCCTTAACTCGGACCTTCAGCACCACATTAAGGAGCATCTGGAAAAGCGCGCAGGGATACCGGTAGTTGTTATCGGTTCGCCTTCCCCGGACTTCATGCTTCCGCACTTTGAGGTTATAAACACGGATGATGCCGCAGATATAAGAGACATTACCGACCACCTTATAGAGAAGCACGGATGCACTGACATCCAGATAATCACAGGCATGCCGGAACTCGAGGCGTCCCTGCTTCGCGTCAGCGGCTACAGGGAGTCCCTGGAGAACCACGGAATTGCTTACGATGCAGGCAAGGTAATATACGGTGATTTCTGGACAGTATCCGGTCAGAAGCTTGCCGAAGAGTATATTTCAAAAAAGAGGCCGATGCCTCAGGCGCTTGTCTGCGCAAACGACTATATGGCATACGGACTTCTTGATGAGTTTGCAGAACGCGGTGTCAGCATTCCCGATACTTTCAGAGTCGTGGGCTACGAGCATATTCTTCAGCGTGTCTACCATCACCCTCTTCTCTCAACCTACCAGAGAAACAGAACGCAGCTTGGTTCAGAGGCCGTAAAGCTTCTGCATTCAAAAATAACCGGCTCGGAGTACACTCTGCCGGAACGTCTTGAAGGCACTTTTATCCCCGGTGATTCCTGCGGCTGCGGAATATGCCGCAGCGAATACAATAATGAACTGAAAAACGAGAAAACAGACCAGCTCTACCGTTTCTTCAATCTGTTCAGTGACTTTGCTGAGCGACTGACAATGTGCACTTCAATGAACGAATATGTATCCGCCCTCGCCCATTTCACATACATGGTAAGGGAGCTCGACGCCATGTATCTGTGTCTTTTTGAAGACTGGTACAACAGTGAAACCCCTGACGGCGGAACCGGTTCAGTAATGAACTGCTATACTATTAAAAATGATTTTACAAATGAGTACAAAACCTCATTTGTAACCGAAAACGATATACAGACCATTCTGTCCTATCAGGCTGAGCCGTGTGCATACTATTTTAATCCGCTGTTCTTCGGGGACAGATACTTCGGATACATAGTAACTGTATACCGCAATCCTAACACATATGACTCAATTTTCAGGAACTGGCTCAAGACTGTTTCAAACGCGCTTGAAATGCTCAGAATGAAAAATGACATCAACCATCTGACACAGTGCCGCGGTCTCTCACAGCAGCACGACTCAAGCACCGGACTGTACAACAGAACCGGATTTGAAACAGCAGTAAAAAGAGCTGCTGCGGCGGCTCCGGCAGACAGCAGCATAATACTGCTTGTACTGAAAACAGAGCTTTTCTCGGAAAACATGCAGTTTGAAAACCAGGAGTCAAAGCTCAGGACCCTTCTTGAACTGGCTGATACAATAAAGTCACTTTCCACAGGAAAAAATGAACTGTGCGGGCGCATTTCCGAAACAACATACGTGTTTGCCGGTTTCGGAAACTACCAGGAAAACTTCTGCGAAGTGCTTTCTGACAAGCTGACATGCACACTGCTTCATTCATCATCATACATTCCTGAATACGGTACAAATTCATTTGTATGCATGTCGGAAAGATTTTCCGCAGCTGACTTTGACTATGACAGAGCTTTCAGTGAAATGGCTGAAAAAATAAGGTATGAGGCAGCGGAAAGAACTGCAAAACAGCGGCTTCCTCATTTTACTGACTTCCAGACTCTCAGGGACAATATCTATCTCAATCCGTCTGAAACCCACTTTGCGGATGATCTGTGCCAGAAGCTTTGTCTCAGCACAGGATACTTCAGAAACATATACAAAAAATACTTTGATATAAGCTACCATCAGGACTGCATCAGAAGCAAAATCGCACTCGCGAAGTACCTTCTGTGCACTACCTCAATGAGCATAACCGCCATAGCTTCAAAGTGCGGATATGATGACGAAAAATATTTTATGAGGCTGTTCCAGCAGAATACTTCACACACACCGAACAAATACCGAAATCTTTTCCAGTAACCCGGTCCTTCATTTCACAGCTGTGGAATGAAGGACTTTTGTTTCCGCATTTTATCCCCTTTGTAACAGAAATTTAATTGAATTTAATGCACTCATATGATATTATAAAGGAAAACAGAGATGCAGGACAGAACGCAGCTGAAAGCCGGTCCGTCCTGCCGGAGAACAAAGGGAAAATAGTGTGCGGGGATATTCATCGCATCCGCACAGCAGAGAGAAAGGATGATTTACAGTGAAGGAAGGACTCAGAAATTTTTCTGAAACAATGGATGAATTTATAAAGACAAAAAAATTCCGGTGGTTCAGAACGCTTATTATCGTACTCGGGTATGTTGTAACAGGATGCGTGTGCTTCCTCGCGGGATTTTTCCTGAACAGAAGCGACAATATGATATACAGGAGCAATATTCAGGTAATGGAGCGAAATGACGGCACCGAACCTGAGCAGCTCTTCTCATCAGCTGTAAACGATGTACCGGAACAGACTGAGGAAACTGAGCAGACCACAGCAGTCACAGTTACAGAACCGCCCAAGGTAACCCTCAGCCGTGAGCTGCTTGATTCATATATATATGAGGATCTCGAATTTCTGCCTTATGAACACACATACACAAATACTGCATATTTCAAAAACAGAACAATGGTAAGTGACTTCAGCATACCGCTTACAAAAAAATCATTTACAATCACCTACAGCGGAACAATCACCGCCGGTTTCGACTCTGAAAAGATAAAGGTTGAAAACGACGACGACAGATATACTATTACAGTTACGCTTCCGCAGGCATATATTATTTCACACGAAATCGACAGCAGTTCATATGTGGTTGAAAACGTTCAGGACAATATTTTCAATCCTATTTACGAAAGCGACTATACAAGCACCTGCACAAATGAAAACTACAGAATGGAGCAGAAGGCCCAGGCCGAAGGTCTTTTCAGAAGCGTTTACAGCCAGGCCATGGAACAGATTACAGAATATCTTAACAGAGACGGTATTATAGGCGACAAGTACACTATTGACTTTGTTCTTCCGGACTCATTATGACTGAGTTTTCAAAAGAAGTTTTCCACATATGCCGGAAATCAATAAACTGTTTTCAACCGGCACAAGGCACATATATACGGATTTCGGAAGCAGTTTCAACCTGATATCAACCCGGTTTCCACATGGTTTTCAACAACGTGTTGAAAACCATGTGGAATATTTTTTGTGTTCAGCAGTACAAATTCACTTTTTCACTTGACAACACAGGGCATTTATCTTAAAATATATAGTGTGTATTTTCACCGCTGCCGTCAGGCAGGCGGGTTAAAACAGCACTGTTAGTAAATTTTACGGAGGATGCATATTCTGCATTCACTGTAATCTGATAAACTGATAAACTTGTTAAAAGGACGGTATTTTTATGTTAAACACAGAAAAATCAATGGATAAAATCGTTGATCTCTGTAAATCAAAGGGCTTTGTTTACCCGGGCTCTGAAATTTACGGTGGTCTTGCTAATACCTGGGACTACGGCCCGCTCGGTATGCAGCTCAAGAACAATATCAAGCAGGCATGGCTCAAAAAGTTCGTTCAGGAAAACAAGTACAACGTAGGTCTTGACTCTGCTATCCTCATGAACCCTCAGACATGGGTTGCATCAGGTCATATCGGCGGATTCTCAGATCCGCTCATGGACTGTAAGGAATGCAAGACAAGACACAGAGCAGACAACCTTATTGAAAATTTTGACGGAACAAACCCAAGCGGCTGGTCAAACGAGCAGATGCTTGACTATATCAGGGAAAAAGGAATCGCATGTCCTGACTGCGGAGCAAAGAACTTCTCAGATATCAGACAGTTCAACCTCATGTTCAAGACATTCCAGGGCGTAACAGAAGACTCAAAGTCAGAAATCTACCTCAGACCTGAAACTGCACAGGGTATCTTTGTAAACTTTGCAAACATCCAGCGTACAACAAGAAAGAAAGTACCTTTTGGTGTTGCACAGATTGGTAAGTCATTCAGAAACGAAATCACTCCTGGTAAGTTCATCTTCCGTGTAAGAGAATTTGAACAGATGGAACTTGAATTCTTCTGCAAGCCGGGCACAGACCTCGAATGGTTCGCTTACTGGAGACAGTTCTGCAAGGACTGGCTCTTAAGTCTCGGACTTAAGGAAGAAAACCTCAGACTCCGTGACCACGATCCTGAGGAGCTCTGCTTCTACTCAAAGGCTACAACAGACTTCGAGTACATGTTCCCTTCATTCGGATGGGGCGAACTCTGGGGCGTTGCCGACAGAACAGACTACGACCTCACACAGCACATCAACACAAGCGGCAAGTCTCTCGAATACTTTGATCCTGAGACAAACGAAAAATACATTCCATACGTTATCGAGCCTTCACTCGGTGTTGAAAGACTCTTCCTCTCAGTTCTCTCAGAAGCATATGATGAAGAGGAACTCGTTTCAACAGACAAGGACGGAAACGAAAAGAAGGAAACAAGAACAGTTCTTCACTTCCATCCTGCTCTTGCACCTTTCAAGTGTGCAGTTCTCCCTCTCGTAAAGAAGCTCTCAGCTCAGGCTGAAGAAGTTTACGCAATGCTTTCAAAGCACTTCATGGTTGACTTTGATGAAGCCGGCACAATCGGCAAGCGTTACAGAAGACAGGATGAAATCGGTACACCTTTCTGTATCACATATGACTTCGATACACTCGAAAAGGACAACTGTGTAACAGTACGTGACCGTGATACAATGGAACAGGAAAGAGTTAACATCAGCGATCTCGTTGAATACCTCGAAAAGAAGATTGCATTCTGATAATACACTCAGAATATCCAGGGCGTCCTGACAGGTCAGGGCGCCTTTTTTGTACAGATCACAGTATGTAAGACCCGGTGATAAAAACGTCATTGTGTTTTTTGTGATTGTATATAAAATCAGACACAATAATTTTTATTAAATATTAAATTTTTACTATTGCAATTTATATCATAAAATGATAAAATTATATGTAGACTGATTGCATGGTCGTTCCATGAATCGTTTTTTATCACATTAAATTCAAAGCAGTTCCGTGTCTGCTGCTTTTATTTTATGTTCGTATATTATTAAATTAAATTATTTTCGGAGGTACATTATTATGCCAAACATTAAATCTGCAATGAAGAGAGTAAAGGTTAACAAGGTTAAGGCTGCAAGCAACAAGGCAAGAAAGTCAAACCTCAAGACAATGCTCAAGAAGGCTGATATCGCAGTTACAGAAAACGCAGCTGACAAGGAAGCAGCAATCAAGCTCGCTATCAAGAAGGTTGACCAGGCTGCAGCAAAGGGCCTTATCCACAAGAACAAGGCTGCAAGAAAGAAGTCACAGCTTGCCAAGAAGCTCAACGGCTAATCCTTTATTAATAAATATACAATCCGGAGTGATTATGTTATAATCACTCCGTTTTTATTTTGTTTTTATCATTTTTCATAATTACTGAAGAGAGAATTTATAAAACAGTTACAAAATGCCGATTTTCCCTGTTTGACTTGACTTTTAAAATCAAAAGTAATATAATAAATTTCGGACTTTGAAATGCATAAAGCGCGATTTTACGCGGGACAGCGTGGTTCCGCAGTACTCCGTGATATGTATTTTTTTATGTAACAATCACCCTGAAAGGAATGTTTTGTATGGATTATATCCTGTTCATTGCCCTCATTCTTATGTCAACAAAAGTCCTGGGCCTTATGACCAAGAAGATCAATCTTCCGCAGGTCGTTGGTGCTCTCGCAGCCGGTCTTATACTCGGACCTGGTCTCGGACTCGTTGAGGAAACTGAATTTATTAAAAACCTCTCTGAGATCGGCGTTATCGTACTTATGTTCTCTGCCGGTCTTGAAACAGACATAAAGGAACTTAAAAAATGCGGTCTTGCTTCATTTATCATTGCATTTATCGGCGTTGCGGTTCCTCTTGCAGGCGGCTTCGGTATCGCTTATATGTTCAATAACGGAGAAACAACTCTTCCTACAAGCATTTTCCTTCAGAATATATTTATAGGAATCATACTCACTGCTACTTCAGTAAGTATCACAGTTGAAACACTCAAGGAGCTCGGAAAGCTCTCAACAAATGCCGGAAATGCTATCATCGGCGCTGCGCTTATCGACGATATCCTCGGTATCATCGCTCTTACAGTAGTAACAAGCCTTGCAGATCCTTCTGTTAAGATCGGCGTTGTACTCCTCAAGATTCTCGGCTTCTTCCTCTTCGGCGGACTCTTCGGTGTTCTGTTCCACATTCTCTTTGTCAAGTGGACAGACCGCACAACAGCAAAGCTTCACAGATACAATGTTATGAGCTTTGCATTCTGCCTCCTCTTTGCTTACGTTGCTGAAGAAGTTTTCGGCGTAGCTGATATCACAGGTGCATTCCTTGCAGGTATCCTTATTTCAACAAGTACAAAGATTAAGTACATCTCATCAAGATTTGAAACACTTTCATACATGCTTCTCTCACCGGTCTTCTTCGCAAGCATCGGTATCAACGTTAAGCTTTCCAAGGAAGGCATGAACTCATCAGTTATCATCTTTACTCTGCTCCTTCTTGTTGTTGCTATCCTCACCAAGATTGTAGGATGCGGACTCGGTGCAAAGATGTGCAAGTATACTACAAAGGAAAGTCTCCAGATCGGTATCGGAATGGTATCACGAGGAGAGGTTGCCCTTATCGTTGCCAACAAGGGTCAGTCAGTAGGTCTTATGGACGATACATACTTCGGACCTATCGTAATCATGGTTGTAATCACGACAATCATTACTCCTATTCTTCTTAAGATTGCTTTCGCTGACAAGAACGGAAGCACTCCTGTTCCAGCTGAAAAGCCTGCAGAATAGCAGGATACATATAAAACATAAATATTTTCATAGGAAACAACCCCCGGTCCTGCTGGACACGGGGGTTGTTTTTTATGCTGTTTCTTCTGAACGGCCTATTTCAGCGGCCATTTTTTTAAGTCTGAATTTTCTCATCTCATGATCCGGCATCATGGATGACATAAACCTGTAGAACGACGGCGAATGATCAGGATGAATGAAATGGCTGTACTCATGACAGTATACAAATTCAATCAGACTGCGTTCATACATTACAAGATCACGGTTTATACTCATGCGCAGCTTAACTGGATTGCAGCTTCCCCAGCGTGACTTCATCTTCCTGTATCTGTACTCCGGCTCGCGGTCTACGTAGCTGCTGAAGCGCTCATACATCATATGACCTATACCGGGAAGAATCTTTCTGCACTGAACATCATACCACGCATCTATTATATCATCAGTACTGCTGCCGGCACTGTATACTATAAGCGTACTGCCCTCCCTGGTGACCATATTGGACGCTGCGGCCTCGACTCTGATTGTAAGCGGCTCACCAAGCAGATACACTGTACTGCCGCTGCCAAGGCGTTCTGCAGCCGTTCTCGGTTTCATTTTGCTGTACTTGTCAACAGCCTTCAGTATCTCTTCTGACTTCTGCCTCATAAAATCATCGATATATGTTTCAGGGACACTGTTTCCTGCCGAAACATACACTTCTCCGCCTGGTTTGATACGGACATTGATATTTCTTACATTCTTGCGTTCGAGTTCATATCCGATTTCTTTTCCTTCAAGTGTTATTTTTCTCATCATATAGATATATCTCCTTAAAATGATTTATATACCATTATTATACTCTTTTGTATTTATTTTTTCAAGTCCCTTAACAAAAAAACTTCCACAAAAATCCTTCATGAGTTTTGTGGAAGTTTTTACTATATTAATATTTCTGCTGAATCAGGCTGACTGTTCGTCAAGGAATGCAAGTGCTTCTACAGCATCCCAGAAAATTCTCTCTTCCGTTACCTTTTCAATGAATCCGGCACGTTCAAGAGTACCTCTTACTCGCGGCTGAACACCGCTGAAGAGTATGTTTACGTTGTTCTTTGTATATGTATCAAAGAGCTCCTCAAGCTCTGCAATGGCTGAGTCATCAACCATAGGAACGCCTCGCATTGAGAATACTATTGCAGTAGCACCTTCAAGTCTTGAAAGACATTCTGTAAGCTTTTCCTGTGTACCGAAGAAAAGAGGACCTGCAAGGTAAACGAGCTTGGTATCCTTGAGAGGATTTGAAAGCTCAACTCCTGCTCTCTTCATCTTCTTCTTGTCAACGTCACTGATATCAATTCTGAGCTCACAGTTCTTAACGATAAACATGAGCATTGAAAGAACAACACCGATTACGATAGCGATTGTCAGGTCAAATACAACTGTGGCAAGCATTGTGATAAGGTACTGCGCTGCAGAGTTTTTAAGCTTCTTGCTGAAAATGTTCTTAATAGCTTCCCACTCGTTCATTCTCCATGCAGTTACCATAAGTACACCTGCAAGAGCTGAAAGAGGAATCTTTGACATTACAGGTCCGAGAAGGAACATTGATGCGATAAGTGTGAGTGAATGGAAGATGCTTACGAGTCTTGTCTGACCGCCTGACTTGATTGCAACGCTTGTACGTGCAATGGCCGCTGTGGCAGGTACACCGCCGCAGAAAGGAATAAGCATGTTTCCTATACCCTGTGCAATGAGTTCTCTCTGTGCATCTATCTTTTCATTTTTCATCTTTCCTGCTGAAGCACCGCAGAGAAGACTTTCGATCATGCCGAGGGCTGCAACTGAAATAGCAGGTGAAAGATACGTGTTTGCAAGACCTTTGATATCCTTTACGTTATCAATTATAACTGAAGGTGTAAGTCTCTTGTCAAGAAGAAGTGACTTAGGAATGTCTCCTACAAGGGCGATATCGTCAAACTTAAAGATAAGCTGAACAACAAGTGCGATTATAATTGAAGCAAGTGAAGCCGGGAACTTTGCATTGAGCTTCTTAGGATAAAGCAGCATGATAAGAACAACGACAACACCGAACATAACTGCGTGAAGGTTAGGAGTAAATCCGAGTCTTCCGTATGAGAAAAGCTTTATAACAGCCTTCTCGCCTTCAGAGTGTGTTCCGAAGAAGTTGTCTATCTGTCCGAGCGCGATGATAATAGCGATACCTGATGTAAATCCCGTTATAACCGGAGCCGGAATATACGATACAAGCTTTCCTATCTTGAGGAGGGCCGCAAGTATAAGTATGATACCTGAAATGCAGCCTGCAAAAAGAACGCCTTCAACACCGTTCCTGGCGGAAAGTGTAAGAAGAATAGCTGCCATGGCACCTGTAGGGCCTGAAATCTGGTATGAAGCACCGCCTAAAAATCCGATTACGATACCTGCGATAATTGCAGTGATAAGACCTGATGCCGCATCCGCACCGGAGCTGACACCGAATGCAAGTGCAAGAGGAAGGGCAACAGCCGCTACCGTGATGCCTGACATAAGGTCAGCTGATAATTTTTTGCCGTTATAGCCTGAAAATTCTTTTTTCAGGTCTGTAACATACTTTTTCAGCATAAAATACATCTCTCTTCTAAAAATTTATTGATTTTTCACAACCTTTGATATTATACCACTTAAAATGGTATGTTTCAATTATTAAGAGTAGACAAAATTGCGTCATCGCTTAATTGTAATTGCCTGCATATTGCTAAAAATATGGCAATGTTATTTTTGTGCAAATACAAACCGCCGTGAAAATCAGAAAAAATCTGATACCAGCTATCAGGAAACCACTGATTCAGACTGACGTACATGATGCGCAGCCAGATTTTCTGTCAGGCAGTATAATTCATATTTATTACGTACACAGAACAGCCGCATTCAATGCAGTTTATCGGGCAAAATGCTTATTGATTTTTTAATATTTATAGGATATAATAATATTGAGCGTCGTTATTTTACGGATTTTCTGCTGCTGTGCGGATTATATACCGACGTTCTGATATATAGGGATATATTCAGGAAAAGGATTTCGAAGCAATTTGGGGTTAGGTAATTGTTTGTATTTTGATTTATTTATTTTTTTAAAGGAGTTCTGAACTTGAAGAACACACACAAACCAGGCGCAGGAATTCTGATCTGCATTCTGCTTATTATCCTGTATTTTTTATGTTACGTCGGAATCGTTACCATTAACGCACTTGGCCAGTACACCATTCCGGTTATGGGAAGCGAGCTTTCCCTTGACAGCTGCAACGGTATACTCATATCAGTCCAGATGCTGATATGTACTGTAATGACAGTAATTCTCGCAAAAAAAGGCAGCATCATAGCACTCATTCTTCCTGCATTCTCTATTCTCTCCATGACTTCAAAAATGATAAGGCTTAAGGATCCGGCAGTTATTCCCGGAATAAGCATGCTGTTTGTATGCTTCCTGTCAGTCCTGTTTCTGAGAAGGCAGATACTGAGCCGCGAAAGAGATGCACTGACTGATTATCTCACGGGGCTTCACAACAGGCGCAGCATTATCAGAAACCTCGAGATGCTTACTAAAAAGGGAAAACCATTCAGTATTATCTACGTCGATATAGACGATTTTAAGTTTGTCAACGACAACTACGGACACAAGGCCGGTGACAGCCTTATCAGGGAGTTTGCAAAGCGAATAACAGCTGAGATAAACAGCAAATCAATACCGGGCCGTATCGGCGGCGACGAGTTTATCGTCCTTGTTCCCGGACAGAATGAAGTAATGAAAACCGCTGAAAAGCTCTATGAATCAGCCAAAAAGGAAGTTCTTTTTGATGACAGCGGTGCAAACCACTATATAACAGCAAGTATCGGCATAGCAAGATTTCCGGACGATGCATCAACAGCTTCGGAAATGATAAAGTGTTCTGATATTGCCATGTACAACGCCAAGGCATCAGGCAAGAACACAATCTGCTGCTTCAATAAAAAATACGAGGAAGAACTTCTCAGGAAGACCAGTATAGAGGCTCTTATAAAACAGTACCTCACAAACCAGAGCTTCATGTTTGCTTATCAGCCGCAGTACAGCTCAGGTGAAAAGAAGCTCCGCGGTTTTGAAACACTTCTCAGAATCCGTGACGAAGACAGAAAAATGGCTTCAACCTCAGAGCTTATCAGCGTCGCAGAAAAATCAGATCTTATTTTTCAGATTGACGAATATGTTCTCAGACACGCACTTACAGAGTTCAGGGAAACTGCACTCAGATACAGCGATATTACGATGTCCGTAAACGTCTCAGCAAAGCATATCTCACAGAAGGGCTTTGTGATGCTTATCGAACGCATCCTTGAAGAAACAGGGTTCCCTGCGAAGAACCTCGAGATAGAAATCACAGAATACTGCCTTGCAGGTTCTGTAAAGACAACGATAGAAAACATGAAAAAGCTCCGGGAGATGGGCATACAGCTTGCGCTTGACGACTTCGGTACCGGATATGCTTCGCTCTCATATCTTTCAAAGTTCCCGGTAAGTCTGCTTAAAATTGACAAGAGTTTTATCGATTCACTTGAAAGTGACAGCGAAAACAGCACCGACTTCATAAGTGCGGTAATCTCCATGGGACACATCCTCGGATGCGAGGTTATTTCCGAAGGCGTTGAAACCCAGCACCAGCTTGATATCCTCAGGGAAAAGAAATGCGACTTCATCCAGGGCTTCCTCTGGGGCACCCCGCTAAGTCTTAACAAAGCCACAGAGCTTTGCAGTTCCGGTTTTGAAAACAAATAACCTATAAAGGCAGCAGATAAAATCCGCTGCCTTTTTTATTTCCTGCATTCTACCCGTTCAAAACCCGTGGCGACCGCAAAGTTTCCTGACGAATGGCCCGGAGCAACCGCAAAGCCCCGGCAAAAGGCACCGAACAACCTCAAAGCTTCCCGGCGAAGGGTCCGGGGCGACCGCAAAGCCCCGAAACGCTGCACCATAAAAAACAACGGTCTCACTTAAAAAGCGAGACCGTCATTTTTTATATTATATCAATTATAAATCAATATATCAGAGCTGTGGACCAGCAGCTACGAGAGCCTTACCAGCTTCGTTTGTTGTGTACTTAACAAAGTTCTTGTTAAATCTTGCAGCAAGATCCTTAGCCTTTGTTTCCCATTCTGAAGCATCAGCATATGTATCTCTTGGGTCAAGAATCTTAGAATCAACGCCAGGAAGTTCTGTTGGAACTGTGAAGTTGAACATAGGAATCTGCTTTGTAGGAGCCTTGTTGATATCGCCGCTGAGGATAGCATCGATGATACCACGTGTATCCTTGATTGTGATTCTCTTGCCTGTGCCGTTCCA
>JAZUIH010000065.1:0-4335 GCA_045642145.1 Oscillospiraceae bacterium
AAGTCCGTTGGTATCAGCTGTTGTCATCGTAAAGGTATTTGTAATTAAATCTGAAATACCGTCAAACTGAGATTTTATACCGTTTGTGAAGAGATTTTTACACCACTCTTCAAGATTGGTTATTGCATCTTCCAGTACGCCCATTAAACATCACTCCTTACGGGCTGATCTTTTTATTATTCCCACACCACCCACCACATTAATAATAAAAAGAGTTAAGAAGATTTCATTTTAAGCTGTTGCGTTAGTCATCATTGTCTGGAGTACCGGTACGAGTATAACTGCAAGAAGAATGAGACCAAGGCCTGCCATCAACTGCTTCATACCCTGTGACTTGGCAGCACTGTTATCACCTGAATAACCTTCAAGAAGGTTTACTATACCCCAGAGACCAAGACCGGCACCGATAAGAATAATTACTGATTTGAGTACTGTACAGGCTGATGTAATAAATGCTGAAGCATTTACCTCACCTGCAGCATAAACAGTGTTCATCATAAGAGCCGACATTACACCAATTGAAGTAAATACGGCAATGTATTTCTTTGAGAGTCTGAATCTCTTCTTTGATATATTTGTAATTGTGTTTTTCATTTCCATTTTTCCTCTTATTTATCTGCACACTCATATTGTGTGACTAATGTTTTTCTACTTGTTTTAGCTTTTCGTTCTGATAAGCTTCTGACGTATTTTGCGATATCCATTTTGTTATTGTCGCTGTACATACCGGTTCTTTCAAATTCAGGATGTTTTGAAGTGTTGTACTTGTCAGACAGGAACGGGCGAACGCCGCGAACCATAACAATACACTTGTCACCATCCATAACAGCAAGCTCGTCAGGGGATTTCAGATCCTTCCCGAGCTTCTGATAGTTCATTCCGAATGATTCCGACTGGCCTCTTGTAATATTCTCATTGAATAAATCAATGGTTTCCTTGCCGAGCGCCTCAGATATGTCCTTAAGAGTTGTTTTTTCCTTACCTCCCAGGAACACCATGGTATCGCAGTTACCTTCAATGGTTTCCGAGTTGTCCTTGTAAATAGCCTTTAGCTGGGATTTTGTCTGAAGAATGATAGTTGCGCTGATTTCACGGCTTCTGATAGTTGCGATAAGCTTGTCAAAGTTCGGAATTTCTCCGATGTTGGCGAATTCATCCAATAGACATCTGACATGATTTTTCAGTTTGCCTCCCGGACTTGTGTCTGCCTTTGTACACAGAAGATTGAACATCTGCGAGTACATAATAGCCACAAGAAAGTTGAATGTAGCATCAGTATCGGAGATAATTACAAACAGTGCCGACAGTTCATCGCCCAGCTTATCCAGCCCAAGTTCGTCATATGATGTGATTTCAAGCACCTCGTCAATAGCAAACGGCGCAAGTCTTGTTGAACATGAGATAAGGATTGACTTTGCTGTTTTACCTGCGGCCAGCTTGTATGACTTATACTGCTTTACAGCAAACATTCCGAGACGCTTCTGTTCATCAGTAGGCTGATAGTTATCAATGATTTCCTGATACTGCTCTGAAAATTTCGCATTGGCAGGGAAGTTTCCGTTTAACCAGTATTCAAGGAATTCAAACTGTATATCAACGGCATTTTTAAACTCTTCATCATCCTCGCGGCACTCTGACATGTTGATCAGATCTATGAGTGTCTCGAAGTTACGCTCTTCCTCAGGATAGAATGTAAATATAAGAGCTATGTATGCCATATACAGCAGTTTCTCAGCCTTCTCCCAGAAATCATCTCCGTTTGAAGGTTTGTTTCCGTTAGTGTTTTTTATCAGAACCTCCACAAGCTTAATGATGTCCTTCTCACGGGTTTCAGGATAAATATATACAAAAGGGTTGTAATGCATAGACTTCCTGAAATCGATGGTATTGAACACCTTAACCTTGTACGGCTCATAAATCGTGTTTCCGTTATTATCCTTTTTACCGGTATCTCTGCCTTTCAGAAGCATTTTACCGGTATCAACCATCAGCTGACCTTTAGGGTCAGTTACTATGTAGCTGCAGTTCATCTGAAGAAGTGCAGGAAGTACAGCACCGTAGGATTTACCGGAACCGGATCCGCCGATAATCATAATGTTTTTATTCCTGAAGTACTTGTATTCTGATGCTTTACCCATGGTCAGGCTTTCAGTAGCAGACAGAATGATGTTGTTTCTCAGGTTTTTATGATCTGCAAACGGTTCGATATCCTTTTCTTCGCCCCAGCGTGCTGAGCCGTATTCAGTGCCGTTTCTGTATTTTTTTCTGTTCTTTTTTTTGAAATAAAGAACAACCCACATAATTCCCGCTGTAAGTAACCCGATAGTTACATCAGCAATATGAAACGAAGGAACAGGGGAAGAGAATACATTCCCCATATCACTGAGAAACGGCAGCAGCTTTTCTTCCAGACTGCTGCCTTCAGCAATCCGGTATCCGAAAGAGAGCTTGTTCCCGGCATATGCAAACACAGCATAGGGCAGAGCATGTATTGCTGCCTTTTTGATTTTTTTACTGCTGATATTCATCGTGATGCCTCTCTGGAACGTTCTCTGACTTTTTCCTTTCTTTGCTGAGCAGCTACTTCCTGTGCTTCCTTCTGCATTTTTTCTCTGCTGAATTCACCCCGGTCATGATTTTTGCCGGAACGCTGTTTCAGATCAGCATATTCAGTAAATGCTTTTTTGAAATCCTCCGTTCTGTTTGCAGAGAAAAATACATGCCAGGTCTGCGGCGATGTTGTTTTGTCAGCTTTCAGAGCAAAGTCAACATCGTACTTTCTGGCTACGGAAAGAAAATCCCTGATGTTGTTATCGCTTATGCTGATGTTTTCAAGGTTGTTTTCGTATTTCTGATTCAGATCACCGAATGACATTTTTCCTTTCTTTCTGGCCTCTTTTTCAAGAAATTCTCTCATACAGGCCGACAGAATCTCTGATGTCATCTGCTGTGCTCTTACTGTCAGGTCAATTGTTTTTCTTACGCCCTGTTCATAATCTGACGGCATAGTGTACCTCCGTGATTATTCATCCTGCGGCATTTGATATTTTTTGTCGCTTTCGTGGCCGTAACAGTACTTGTCCAGATATCCAAACTGAGCATTCTGCGCAGCACTTTTAGTGCTGTAGAATCCCAGAATGAACGGATTATCATGTCCGTCAATGTCAGCAGCAACAGCCCAGGCATCATGAGTTTCTCCTGTTTCTTCATTTTCTGCTTCGCATGGACGAACATACAGCATTCTGATGTACTGATCATTTACAGCAACATCTCTGTCCTGTGTAAAAATAATCATTGATAATTCTCCTTTCAGAAATATTTGATATATATAAACTCTGGTAAAGCAGAGGTATATCAGCATGTTGCGCCGTACAGGTCATGAGAAACCTGCAGGTTTATATGGCTTGACATAGTGGAAACCGCGTTGTAAAGCGTGGTAACAAGATAATTTTTAATGTTTTTAATCTCTGTACGTGTATTTCTCAGAGAATAGAAAATATATTCAATATGGCTGCTGTTCAGCTTCATCAGCCTTGATCTGACAACTTCAGCCGGCTTGTTTTCCTTTCCTACGCGAATGGTGTTATTGCTGGTAATCATACAGTCCATCATGATGTCTACAAGTTCATCAAGCTCATCCAGTGAGCCGGGAGTGCTGGTATCATGGGAAAGGAATCCTTCCCGGAAATAATCGTAGGAAATATTCTGCTTAATAAGATCTTCTGTTTTTCTGTAATCAGCCATATCAAAATCAATATCATTTTTTTCCTTTAGCTTATCTGATACATGATCAGATACTGATAGATATTTATTAAACATATATTTATTATTTTTTAATATAATAGTATGGTGGTGTTTTTTATCACCCGGTTGATTTTCCGGACTGGCTGCAATATCAGACTGGTCAGCATATGTTTCAGGAGTGTCTTCGTGTACGCAGGTATCACATGCTGCTTCATCATCTTCCTGGTCAGGCCATTCCGCAGCTAAATCAAGACCTAAATCGGTATCTTTTACATGTTCAGAAGATTCATCGGCACAGGACTGTGTTTTCAGAAATGTTTTATAATCCATGTATTCTTTATCTTTTGTGTAATCAAGAAAATATATTCTGTTCTTCTGGCCTTCTGATTTTGAAACAGCGACAAGTCCGGCACTGACAAGCTCATTAAGGGCTTTTCTTGCTTTCTGAATATGACAGTTAAGTTCTTCGGCTATTTTCTTTCCGGAAACTCTCAGACAGGCATATCCTCTTGAATCATATTTATCTGAGACTTTTGCTCTGAAATGCATATCAGCAAGAGTAACATACAGCCATTTAGCTGCGCAGCTCAT
>JAZUIH010000066.1:0-24861 GCA_045642145.1 Oscillospiraceae bacterium
TTTTATGCTGCCGGATTACCGGGTGACGGAAACACTGCTTTTCTGAATGATTCTGAGTCAGGCACAGAAAGCTATCTGTTCCGCGATACGTTTGAAAGCGGTTCTGACGGATGGTCTGCGCGCGGAAGCTGTACGGCGGAAACCAGCAGCTCGTCTCCGTACAGCGGTTCAGGAGCGCTGAGTATTACAGGACGAACGGACGCGTGGAACGGAGGCCAGAAGGAGCTGAGTACGGAAACCTTCAGGGCAGGCGAAAGCTATGCATTCAGTGCATGCTTTGCAAACACATCCGGCGCTGATACGGTGGAGTTCAAGATGACTCTCCAGTATGATGCCGGCGGTGAAACACAGTACGACATGATTGCACAGGCTTCAGCAAACAAAGGAGAATATGTTCAGTTATATAATCCGGAGTACAGAATACCTGAAGGCGCTTCAAAGCTTGTTCTCGTACTTGAAACAACTGAAGAGCTCTGTGACTTTTTCGCTGATGAGGTTATCGCAGCGCCTGCAGGAACGAAGATTGACGGACCTGTTTCAACTGTTGTTACGCCTACAGAAATCAGGGGTGACCTTGATATGGACGGAAAGATTACAATTGCCGACCTCGTGCTGATGAAGCACGGCATACTGAACGGATTCAGAAACAATGCTGAGAAAAGGAACGCAGACGTTGACCAGAGCACTGTAACTGATGCAGCTGATGCTGTAAACCTTCAGGAGTATCTTATCGGTACTGTTTCGGAGTTCCCGGTAAACAAGCCGCCGGAACCTGAAAAGCCTGCATACAAGTATACAGAGAACATGTCATACAGGGAGTCACCTAACGGTTATCTCAATCCATGTGCACAGTCAGGAAAGATAGTAAAGGAGACCTATAACGGAATTAACGGTTCCAACACTCTTAATGTCTACCTGCCTTACGGATATGACAGCAGCAAACAGTATAACATCTTCTACCTCATGCACGGCGGAGGTGAAAATGAAAACACAATCTTCAGCAATGACGTAAAGCTCAACTGTATTCTTGACAATATGATCATGAAGGGCGATATCGAGCCGATGATTGTTGTAACGCCTACATTCAACAAGTGTGAAGCGCAGACATTCTACAGGGAATGGCGTGCAAGCGTAATCCCGTTTGTTGAAGGCAAGTATTCAACATATGCAAAGTCAACATCAGAAGCAGATATAATAGCTTCAAGATATCACAGAGCATACGGCGGCTTCTCAATGGGTGCAGTTTCAACATGGGCAAACTTTGTAAACAACCTTGACCTCTGCGCGTACTGGATGCCTCTGAGCGGTGACCACTGGTCAGGAAATTCAGCACAGGACAAGGCTCAGTCGATTACATCTGCTATTGACAGATTCGGTTACTCACAGAGAGAATACTTTATTTTCGCAGCTACAGGATCAGATGACATTGCTTATCCGAATATAAATCCTCAGATTCAGGCAATGAAGCCTATGACAAATTATTTTACATACTCATCTGATTTATCAAAGGGAAATCTCTACTTCCTTGTTGCACCAGGCCTCACACACTGGTGGGGTTATGTAAGACATTATGTATATGATGTCCTCCCTTCATTCTTCCATGAAGGCGAGTAATAAATCAGTCAGCCTTTATTTTTAACTCGTTAAAATCCTCTCAGAAACAGTGAGATTCCTGAGAGGATTTTTAATGAAATTACAGTGAACGTCATAAGGGATATGACCTTCACAGCAGACGATATTCGGGTCTGCGTAAAAAAATGTATGTGTTTTATCCACCGTATATTCAGAATATGGGTTGGAATAACAGGAATTGTATGCTATAATTTTAATATAAAATTCGGGAATTGTGCAAACAAATTGTGTAAAGTGTATTAATACAAATTCGAAACGGAGGAATTTGGAAATGTGTAAAGCTAAAAAAACAGTAAGAAAGGCTGCTGTTTTGTTTTCGGCAGCAGCGGTAATGGCGTCATCATTTGCGCTTCTTAACAGGGAAGCTCCGGACATGACAGCTCTGGCTCTCGAAACAGGTCAGGTGGCCAATCCGATTATTTACTCGGACGTGCCGGACCCTGATATTATCAGAGTCGGCGATACTTACTATATGGTAAGTACAACAATGTTCTACAATCCGGGTGTACCTGTAATGAAGTCAAAGGATATGGCTTCATGGGAGATATGTAACTATGTGTATGACATATATCATGACGGTGACAACCAGAACCTTAAAAACGGAAAACATGACTATGCGCACGGACAGTGGGCAACAAGTCTCAGATATCACAAGGGAACCTACTACGTATTCTTTGGAAGCTACGGTTCAGGCAAGTCATACATCTACAAAACAAATGACATTGAAAACGGTACATGGACAAGAAGCGAAATCAACGGAATGTACCACGACGCATCCATGCTCTTCGATGATGACGGAAGAAACTATCTTGTATACGGCGGCGGCGGAGAAATCAAGATCAAGGAACTCAATTCCCAGATGACAGGCTTCGCAAACGGTGCACAGGAGAGAACTCTTTTCAAAACAGGTCTTTCCGGACTTGCAGGCGAAGGCTCACATATTCAGAAGATTAACGGATGGTACTATGTATTCATAATTGCATGGCCGAACGGCAGCGGAAGAATTGAGCTATGCTACAGAAGCAAGAGCCTCACAGGTAACTTTGAGAGCAAGACCATTCTCAACTCAGGTGTCGGCACATACGGTGCCGGTGCTGCTCAGGGCGGTATAGTTGACACTCCTGACGGCAAGTGGTACGGACTCGTTTTCCAGGACCACGGCGGTATCGGACGTATCCCTGCGCTTGTTCCTGTAACATGGCAGAACGACTGGCCGGTAATGGGCGTTAACGGAAAGGTTCCTGTAGTAATGGAGCTTCCGGGTGACCATACAGGTACACAGCTTGCAAAGAGTGATGATTTCAGCTACGATTCCAACAAGCTAAAGCTTGAGTGGCAGTGGAATCACAATCCTGATAACAGCAGCTGGTCAGTTACTGACAGACCGGGCTGGCTCAGACTTAAGAACGGTACGGTTGCAAAGAGTATCGTTCACGCAAGAAACACTCTGACAATGAGAACTGAAGGTCCTTCATGCCAGGGCGTTATCAGAATGGACGTATCAAACATGAAGCCTGGTGACCATGCAGGTCTTTCAGCTTTCCAGTACAATTACGGAAACGTCGGCGTACGTGTTACAGACAGCGGTGAAAAGAAAATTTACATGGCTTCAAACGCAGGATACAACGGAAACGCTGATGTTCTCGGAAGCTATGACAAAATTGAAGAGGAAGTATCACTTACAGGTGATATCGTATATGTAAAGACTGATTTTAAGTTTGCTAATGTTGATTCGAACTACAACATTTCAAACAATATTGACAAGGTTAATTTCTACTACTCACTTGACGGCAGTAACTGGAAGAAGATAGGCAAGGAAATAAGCATGGGCTTTGACCTTAAGTTCTTCACAGGCTACAGAAATGCCATCTACAGCTACGGAACCAAAACAACAGGCGGTTATGTTGATATCGACTCATTTGACTACACACGTGCAGAGTGGAATCCGGCACAGGCAGTTGTTCCTGCTGAACCTGATGCTGACGGATACTGGTTCCATGATACATTTGAGGATACAACATCAGCATGGTCAGGCAGAGGCTCCGCAAAGACCGGACCGAGCGGACGTGCACCGCACAAGGGTACTGAGGCGCTTGTAATCTCAGAACGTGAGGCCGCATGGAACGGTGCCCAGAGGACACTCAGCACCTCTGTTTTCAAACCGGGTGAGGAATATGCATTCAGCGCATGCTTCAACAGCCTTGAAGGCGGCGACCAGGTTGAATACAAGCTCACACTTCAGTATGACGCCGGCGGTGAAACACACTATGACAAAATTGCACAGGCTTACGGAAACCAGGGCGAGTATGTGCAGCTTTACAATCCTTCATATCAGATTCCTGAGGGTGCTTCAAACCTCATCCTTATTGCCGAGACAACTGAAGACCTCTGCAACTTCTATATCGATGAAGTAATTGCCGCACCAGGCGGAACAAAGATTGACGGACCTGTTTCAAATGTAGTTCCTGCAACTGATATAAAGGGTGACCTTGACTTTGACAGCAGAATCACAATTGCTGACCTCGTTGTTATGAAGCACGGTATTATAAGCGGATTCAGAAACAATGCGGAAAAGAAAAATGCTGACGTTGACCAGAGCACTGTAACCGATGCAGCTGATGCAGTAAATCTTCAGAAGTATCTCATCGGTGCAATCACTGAGTTCCCGGACAACAAGCCGGCTGAACCTGAGAAGCCTGCGTTTGACTACAACCCTGCAGTTTCATACAGGGAGGCTCCGGGCAGCTATCTTAATCCGTGCTCACAGAGCGGTAAGATTGTAAAGGAAACATACAACGGCATAAACGGAAGCAATTCACTTAACGTTTACCTGCCTTACGGATATGACAGCAGCAAAAAGTACAACATCTTCTACCTTATGCACGGCGGCAGCGAAAATGAAAACACAATCTTCAGCAATGACGTTAAGTTCAACTATATCCTTGACAATATGATTATGAACGGCGAGCTTGAGCCTATGATTGTTGTAACTCCTACATTCAACAAGTGTCAGGCTGAAACTGTATGGAGGGAAATAAAGGAGAGTATAGTTCCTTTTGTTGAAGGCAAGTATTCCACATATGCTGAGAACACATCTGCGGCAGCACTTGAAGCTTCAAGAATGCACAGAGCATACGGCGGTTTCTCAATGGGCGGCGGTTCAACCTGGAACGTTCTTATCAACGACATTAACTACTTTGCATACTACATGCCTCTGAGCGGTCACTGCTGGGGCGGCGCAAACGCTGTTGCAAATGCAGTAGGCGGTTCAAAGTACAAAGATTCAACCTATATCTTTGCAGCTACCGGTACAGAGGATATTGCATATCCTAACCTGAAGCCGCAGATTGATTCCATGAAGAACAACGCAGTGTTTAAGTATACATCCGATTTCTCAAAGGGAAATCTTTATTTCCTTGAGGCACCTGGAAAGACTCACTGGTGGGGATTTGTAAGACACTACGTATATGACGGCCTGCCGTATTTCTTCCACGAATAATAAAGTCAATGACAAAAGTATTCTGACTTTCAATGTATTCACTGTAATTACCTGTCTGTACAGTACAGGGTGTAAGCTCCGGCCGGAAGGCCGGAGCTTTTTAAATTACGAAGGTTGACAGACAGCAAGTTTATAAAGTAAAATATACATATATGAGATGAGACAGCCGGAAAGCCGGCTGTATGGATACAAGGAATTAAGGGAGAACCGGATGGAGAAGAAAAAAGTCAGCAGAAAAGTTGATGTGGTGGTGTTTTCGCTGCTGTTTTTATTTATAGTTTATCTTGGTACGGAGGTATACAAAATAACAGGATACCTAAGGGAGGAGCATCCGAGGAAGTTTGTAGGGAGCATAGAGCTGACGGAAAAGGACTGGCTTGAGGACTTTGACTACCTGTGGACCTCGGTGACTGAAAGCATGCCTCTGCTTGAAACCTACAGGAGGGAAACAGGTTACGACTTTGCTGCGAAGAAGCCGTTTTACATGGATAAGCTCAGAGAATGCAGTACTGACTATGACCGTATGTGCGTCACTGAGTCAGTTCTCAATGACCTGCCCGGCGCTCATACCACATTTTTCAGAGCGGACTATGACGAGATAACCGGTTATTCGTGTATAAACAGCGAGGCCGTGAGAACCGTTCCCGAGCTTCATGACATGATGACACTGTGGGCGGATGAAAACAGAAAATACTATGATTCACACAAGTACAGCCGCGTGCAGTTCGGGTACGCCGAAGGAAGGTATATGTTCTCCTGCAGCGTTTCGGACAGCGACTGCTACGGATATGAGCTTCTTGAAATAGACGGAATGTCGCCCCGAGAGTATATCATGGAAAACCTTTCAGTTTACAGCCTGAAGTACGATGTGAAGAGAAATCAGTACTACCGTCCGTTTATAATGTTCAACGAAAATGAAGGCGTAAAAAGATCCGTCACAGTAAAAACCACGGAGGGAAGCCTGAGGACACTTGAGCTTTACAGTGACCTGGATTTTGAATACGCATGTACCTACGGTCATGTTAAAGTGGTGGATGATATTGAAAAGAACTATGAGATATCAGACATTGATGAACACACAGTGTATATTTCCGTTGACGGATTCAGCGGAAGCCGGGGTGAGGAGCTGAGCGGGCTGATCCGCAGCCGCTGTTTCAGGGACGGCATTTCCGTAATCCTTGATCTGAGAAACAACGGCGGAGGACACACGGAGTACGGAAGGGACTACATTTATCCTGCACTTTTTTCAGAGGATGCCTCGTCAGAGGATGAGCTCTATATATACAGAAGTCCGGCGGTAAAAATTATTTACAGCGGACTTTACGGCATAGTTCAGAAGATAGTTCACGGCTACGGAAAGACAGACTTTTCAGCCGGTTCGGATAATTTTAAAAACAGATTTATCCTGCAGAACATAAATTATGAGTACCGTGGCGAAAATCAGCACTCGCCTGAAGTTTACGTGCTTGTATCAGGAAATACAGCTTCTGCAGCGGATAATTTTACTGCGGTGGTTTCAGAACTTGACCGCGTGACCGTAATCGGAACAAACACCGGCGGTGAAAAGCTCGGCGGACAGCTTATGGACTGCCTTCCGAACAGCAGACTTGTGTATATGTTTACTCCGTCACTTCAGTTTAACAGTGACGGAACTGATAATTCACTTTACGGAACGGCGCCTGATATTTATGCAGAGCTTACCGTGAGCGGTTTCATGAAGCGCGAATCACTTCTCCGTGACAGTCATCACAGGAACACGGACGCTGTGGAGGACCGCCTTGTATGGGATGACGTGCTTATAAGGGCACTCAAAGCAATAAAATAAAAAATCACCGGCAGTGATGAATGCAATCACAATGCCGGTGATTTTTTTATCTTCAGGCAGATACGGATATACCGCCCTCTGAGGTGTTTATACACAGGTATTCAGAATAATTCCGGTTCTGTAAAATACCGCGCTGCGTCGTCAAGAACTTCGTACACGGAAGGAAAACTATTCGGTCTGAATACAATAAAATCATACGGATACTGAACAGCATACCTGCAGGACATTTCTGTTTCGAAGTCAGTGTATTCCGCTGCATACAGGTCCTTTCTGTATGCGTCTGCCAGTCTGCAGAACAGCTCTTCGGTTTCGTCGTTACGGTACAGTCTGAATGTGGTGAATGTTCTGGCTTCTCTGTAAACACGGACTTTCAGGTAAAAATTATTCAGACTGGAAGTCCAGAGACTGTTCCGGATACAGTCCTCAAAACGGTCAGCACTATCTTTTTTTACGTTCTGATTACTGTAAATGATTTTATTCAGCTTCTCTGATTCCGTGTCAGTGCATGAGTAATATCTTGTAACGGTTCTGCCGCCCTTCAGACGGTATGTGAATGCAAGGTTATAACTGCTGATATTTGCCTGGTTTATTCCGTAAAGTCCGCTTTTGTACAGCTTCTGTGTTCCCACAAGGCTGCTGTGCAGTTCCCTTGCTGAACGGATACCCTCCTCATCACTGAAGGTGAAATCCATTTGCGGAAATTCAGGTGATATCCGTCCGTTGTACATGCTGTTTACGGTGACTTCACGGATTTTTCCGGTATCCGGTATGTATTTTCCGGCTCCGAAGTTTTCCGTGCGCTCAGCGGCCGTGCTGAGACCGGCAAACATTCCGCAGGAAACGGCAAGCAATGCAGCTGCGGCAGGAATTCCGGATATGTTTACCGAACGTCTGTTCATTATCAGCCAGAAGATTATAAATGTAACGGCGCCTGTGGCTGCCGAGAAAACAATGCCGTGTGATGCCAGCGAGCGTGCTGCGGCCGCGGCTGAAAAAGCTGTAAGTGCGGCGGAGAGATAATACAGGGCGGGAGTTATGAAGGCTCTGCCTGTGTCCTCGGCCTTTCTTCCTGCGTACAGTTTCCGGGAAACAAAAACGAGTACAGCAGATACTGCAAGCGAGCAGATAATCCATGCCGCACAGGTACGTGCTGAAAATGGAATGAAGAAGTCACGTATATAAAGCAGTCCGCCTGCCGGTGAAAGCACTGACATCAGAAAAGCAGCTTCTGTTTCCGGATGAACGCCTTCGGCACCGGAAAAAACAGTAAGTGAAACACTGCGGACAAACGCCGGAACAGACAGGTTTAAAAACAGCGTATTCAGAAGTGAAGCTGATAATTTTCCGCTGCAGATTACTGCCAGCACGGTAAATGTGTACAGCATAATCATAATAACAGGAAAAACAGACAGTGACATTGAAAGATGTGGATTAAGGATAAACAAAGCATTTATTGCATCACTGGCACTGTCAACTGTCACTCTTCTTATATACGCTTCAGAAGTGCTCAGTATAAGGTATGATGACAGCGCAGCCGGGATATACGGAACTGTATAGATCAGCAGGCCTGAGATGTAGTCAGCTGCAAAACGCTGACCGGTGCTGACAGGCAGTGCAAGATGGGTGTCAGTCAGAGTTTTTCGGTTCAGATAAATGAATGAGCGGTATGCAGCCACAATTCCGCCTGCCGTTGCTGCTCCGAAGGCCATCAGATACACCGGAACAGTCAGATACATGTACATTGACAATGGTCCCTGTTCCTTATACGCAAGTCCGCTGAGAATACGTACTGCCACGGACAAAACAGGAAGCCCGGCTGCCTGAAGTATCATAAAAACCAGCAGCATTCGTCTTTCCCTGAATAAATTATCCCTGAGGCGTGCTTTAAAATAATGCGGTAACAGACTTTTATTCTGTTTCATTTTCCTTCACCTCTGTTTCATGCAGGAACAGCTCCTCGAGCGTCATGTTTATACCGTCCATATCGGCAGTGCTGTGACAGAATGCGGTTTTTCCGTCCTTTATCATTGCTGCGGTGTCACATATCTCACTGAGCTCGCGGATATTATGGGATGAAATTATTACGGTCATCTCTCTGTCCATAACTGCGTCAAAAATCATATTTCTTACTATAACCCTCATCGCTGTGTCAAGACCGTCAAATGCCTCGTCCATGAGAAGGTACGGTGTTCTGCATGCGAGAGCGGTTATTACAACAGCCTGTCGCTTCATGCCCTTTGAAAAGGCCGACATCTTTTTATTTTCCGGAAGATTTACCTGCTTTCTGAGGTTTTCAAAAATTTCACCGGAAAAATCAGGGTAGTAGCAGCGGTAGAAATTTTTCAGTTCGGTGAGAGTATAGTTTGAAAACTGGACTGTTTCGTCGTTTATGAAAAAGATTTTTTCCTTGACTTCAGGGTTGTTCCATACGGGCTTTCCGTCGTAGGTTATACTTCCGCTGTCCGGTTTGTATATTCCGCACATCAGTCTCAGAAGCGTTGATTTTCCGGCTCCGTTTGCGCCGAGAAGGCCGAATACTGAACCCTTTTTTATTTCGAGACTTACGCCCTTCAGTATCTCGCAGTCATCTGTTTTCTTTGATATATCCGTTACTGTTATCATAAATCTTCACCTCGTTTGTTTTCTTTGTCTGTTTCTTTTATTATTCTGTCTAATTTCTGTTTCAGTTCCACGGCGGATATGCCGGCTTTCAGTGCGTCCGAGGCTGCTTTTTCAAATTCTGCAAGTATGTTTTCCCTGAGATTTGTCTGGTCTACGGCTGCTACAAAGCTTCCTCTGCCTGTAACTGAATATATTATCCTGTTTCGCTCGAGTTCCGTATAGGCCTTCGAAACTGTGTTAGGATTTACACCAAGGTCCTTGGCGAGTGCCCTTACGCTTGGCAGCTGGTCATTTTCTGCCAGTACGCCCTTTATTATCAGCTCCTGAATTTTTTTGCAGAGCTGTTCATAGATCGGCACACCGCTCTGTAAATCTATATTGATAATAAGTCATCATCTCCCGTCGGTTCTCAGAATATATCCGGCTAAATCCGGATTTACGACTCTTTTACTTTCGTTTTCATTTCATCATTTATTTCTGCATGAGCTTCTGTAATATCCCTTATCCGGTCACGGTCCGTCACTGTGTGACCGTGGCCTCCGGTATTCAGATTTATTACCGTTATACTCTCTTTATTTTCCGGAGAAGGTACATGATACATCATTCCGTATCAGTCTGCAATGATGAGGGACACTGAAACCAGAGCTGAAACTGCAAATGAACACAGGAAGAAAAGTATCTGCCTGAGCGGATTTCTGAATGCAGGACCTCTGTCCTTTACTGCAAGCATAACAAGGAAAATTACTGCTGCTGCGGCAAACGGGACGGGAAGGTATCCGGCAAAGTCCCTGTCTGAAAATTTTCTGCCTGAATATGAGGCAAATAAAAATACCAGCGAACCTGTTATGAGAAATGATACCACATAGAACAGTGCAGGGTATGCAAAGGGCTTTTCAGTGTCTTCAGCCTTTCGCTTTGAAAACAGTATCCATGCGGCGGCCAGGTATATGAGTGCAGTCAGGATGTGCAGTAAAGCCCAGTGTCTGTATGTTCCGGTACTGCCGTTCATCTGGATTCCGGCATCGGGAAGTACTGAGCAGACTATTCGTATTATTCCTCCGAAGGGACTTATTACTTCGGATTCGGCCAGCGGCCAGAAGTATTCGCTGTTCGGTACTGATGCTCTGAATGCTGTCTTTAAAGCTGCAGGAAACAGAGTGAGTACGGTACCTGAGAGAACAGTGTATACTGCTGATTCGAAAACAGTTCCGCAGCAGACCGATACGGATACAGTAAAGGTATATATCATTATTACCGCGGGAATATACGCGGATATAAACCTTTCCAGTAACGAAAAATCCGTTACACTGTATAAATAAAACGGCAGATAAAAATCAGGCGTCTGAAGCGGGTCGTAATAACCTGACAAAACCGGAACAGGCTGTGGAATGAAAGACTGAGCGATATCCGGAGTTATGACGCGCTTTGCATCGGAAAAGAGCATAATCAGCGCAGCGGCTGAAGATGCAAGAATTACAGGTGCTGCCACGGTGACAAGTCCGGAAAGCCAGTCAGCTGCAAAGAGCTGGGTTCTGGTAAGCGGCAGAGCCAGGACTGTATCTGTATCCGGTTTTCTGTGAAGATACCTGAACTGTGTTACGGCTTCGCAGGCAGCCAGAACAAGTGTAACTGCTGCCGTGAGTATGGGAAATGCCCAGATATATGAAAAAACTGTGAGCAGTTTTCCGCTGCTGTATGCGGACTCATATATACGGGGAGCAGCGGTGTCTGTAAATATACTGCCAAGGTACAGCGCAAATGCCGGAACGGCACAGATGCCGGCTAACTGCATAACTGATATGGCTATCATGGTTTTCCGGTTTTTTATGAGCTGAGCCCTGAAACGATGTCTGAATGCTGTAGATAAAAAAGCTGATAACTTCATAATTCTGAAACCTCCTGTCTTCTGCGGAAATACTGACTGAATCACGTACCGGGCATGCCTGGTGTTCTGTCTGCGCGTTTTAAGCCGGACCGCGGGTTATATACGCGTGACTTAATCAGTTCCTTATTGATTAGTCTGTGAGTTTTGCCGTGCGTCAAGTGTACTATATCAGTTAGTACACTTAGTATAACACTTCCTGAGTCGTTTGTCAACAGTTCAGATTTGTTTTAGTATGATTTATCTTTTTGTAAATTCGCTGTTTTTCTTAGAGTATACTTACTGCAGTATATTATTCAACAATATCCAAGAAAAATATGCATAATAGACATAAAAATAAGGTTATACACAGCAGTGCATATTACATATAATTAAATATCAATAATAAAACCGCAAAAATTCTGTTGCGGAGTTAATCATAATTTGCTATAATTATAGAGGACAAAAAAGATTTTTGCTGTCAGTTCCGATGACAGCAGGCTGTAATGATTTGTAAAGTTTATTTAAGTAAATAATACAGGAGGCTATTACAATGAATAATTCAAAGAAATTTATTGCCGGTGCTGCATGTCTTGCTATGCTCGCAGGCATGGTATCAGTATTCCCTGGCACAGCTGAAAAGGTAAGTGCCGATGAAGGCGTTCTCTTCACTGCTGACTTCGAAGACGGCAAAACAGACGGTGTTACAGGAAGAAACGAGGAAACCCTCGAAGTAATTACCACAGGAGCTCACGGCGGTGACAATGCTCTCTGCATCAGCGGCAGAACAGAGTCATGGAACGGACCTCAGATAGCTCTTGATGATATATGTGAAGCAGGCGAGCAGTATATTGTTACAGCATATGCCAAGACAGAATTCTACAGCCAGCTTACACTCAGCATGCAGTATACAGACAGCGCAGGCGAACCTCACTATGACAATATTCTCAAGCAGGACAGCAAGGACGGCAGCTGGCTCGAATATACAGCAAAGTTCAGCTTCCCGGCTGGTTCAACAGGCAGATATCTTTACTTTGAGTCATCAGATGCACAGGTAAAGATCTATGTTGACGATGTAAAGATTACTACAACTCCTGACGTTGCCATTGAAGACCTTACTTCACTCAGAGCATATTTTGCTGATGATTTCAAGATCGGTACAGCACTTACACCTTCAGATCTCGGTTCAAAGGGATTCATGAAGCTCGTTGACAGACACTTCAGCGGAAGCGTTACAGTCGGTAACGAAATGAAGCCTGACTATGTTCTTAATCTCAAGGCTACACAGAAATACATGGAAGAAACAGGCGATGATGAAAACCCACAGGTTTCATTTGCACAGGCAATGCCTGTTCTTGACTACGCAAAGAAGAACAACATCCCTGTAAGAGTTCACACACTTGTATGGCACAGCCAGACACCTGAGTGGTTCTTCAAGGAAAACTATGATGCTTCTGCAGAATACGTTTCACCTGAAAAGATGACAAAGCGTATGGAGAACTACATCAAGAACTTCTTCTCAACACTTACAGAGCTCTATCCTGATGTTAATTTCTATGCATGTGACGTTGTAAACGAGGCATGGCTTGAAGACGGAAAGCCACGTCAGGCTGGTCACCCTTCACAGAACAACAGCTACGGTGCTTCTGACTGGGTAGCAGTATACGGAGACAACTCATTTATCGAATCAGCATTTACATTTGCAAGACAGTATGCTCCGGAAGGATGCAAGCTTTACTACAATGACTATAACGAATACATGCAGAAGAAGGAACAGATTGTCAAGATGGCAACTGACCTCAAGGCCAAGGGCGTAATCGACGGTATCGGAATGCAGTCACACCTTGACGCAAGACAGAGCATGGATGCTGCTTTCCCTTCAGTTCAGATGTACGAATCAGCTATCAAGGATTATGTTGCAACAGGTCTTGATGTTCAGATTACAGAGCTTGATGCTACAGTTCCTGAAAACTCAGGTGACAAGTACTTTGAACACCAGGCTAAGTACTACAAGGGCATTTTCGATGCTATCTGCAAGTACAAGGATAACATCTCAGCAGTTGTATTCTGGGGTGTAACAGATGATATCAGCTGGAGAGCTTCACAGCTTCCTCTTATTTTCGACAACGAGTACAAGGCTAAGCCTGCATTCAACGCAATTATCGAAGGACGTACACCGGGTGAAATTCCAACAGTTCAGCCAACTGTAAAGCCTTCACAGCCAGTCGTAGAACCTTCACAGCCAGTTGTGGAACCTTCACAGCCTGCAGACGACCCTACTGACACACCCAGCGAAAACAAAGTTGCCTATGGTGATGTTAATACTGACGGCATCGTTGATCTTACTGATCTTTCTCAGCTCTCGCTTTACCTCATCAAAGACGTAAAACTCAGCGGACAGGCTCTTGAGAATGCTGATGCTGACGGAAGCGGTACAGTAAATCTTGCTGACCTTGCAACTCTCAGACAGTATCTTTCAAAGGTTATAGACAAGCTTGGTCCGGTAGCCTGATATAAACATACTTTTAGTATATTCCAGATAAAGAAGCCGGCCTTAGCGCCGGCTTTTTTATATCCGGCGGAAAACTGTTCTGCTGCCTGATATCAGTGGATGTGCAGCGGAGTATATATTTTTTATCGCCGGTCAGTTCTGCAGATGTGTCTGAATTGTGTCAAAACGCTTATAGATATTGACGAAAATGTACTTTATAGTGTATAATTATTGTGAACATTTGCGCAGATAAACGGACTTTCAGAGGATTATACAATATACAACAGGAGTGATTGATTTGAAAAGAAAACTGGCAGGAATTACTGCATTTATTATTGCGGCATCATTAACAGTAAGTGTTCTGGCACTTGCAAAGGGCGACGCGAACGGTGACGGAGAGATTACACACAAGGACTTTACAAGAATCAGCAAGTATCTCATGGGTACAAAGGAGCTTGAAGGAGAGACTTTTTCAGCAGCTGACCTTGACGGAAACGGAAAGGTTGATATTATTGACTGTATTCGTGAAAAGAATCTTGTCCTCAGCACCGAGGGTGAGTCGACAACGGCTCCGGCACCTGAGTTCTCAGCAGAGAGCGGCTTCTACGACAGTGAGTTTGATCTTGTACTTTCTGCCGGTGATTCAAAGATTTACTATACAACGGACGGAACTGAACCTACTGTATCATCACAGGTATACAGTGCGCCGGTCAGAATAAAGAACAGAACATCAGAGCCTAACGTGTACTCGGCTCAGGATGTATCTGCTGACAGATTTACACCGCAGAACGTTACAAAGGGCACTATAGTCAAGGCATTTGCCGTAGCACCTGACGGAAAGGTAAGCGAAACTGTAAGTAAGACATATTTCTCAGGAATAGATATCAGCAGACAGTATGCAGGATTCCCGGTTGTAAGCATAACTGTTGATCCGGATGATTTCTTTGACTATGAAAAGGGTATTTACGTAAAGGGACGTATTTATGACGAGTGGATGAGATCAGGTCAGAGCGATCCGACAAAGCCTTGGCTCGATCAGGCCAATTACACACAGAAGGGCAGAGACTGGGAGCGTAAGGTTTACTTTGAGCTCTTCGAGAACGACGGAAAGCTTGCCCATGCACAGTATCTCGGCGCAAGAATCTCAGGAAATGCAACACGTTCATCAGTTGTAAAGAGCCTCAAGTTCTATTCAAGGGATGAGTACGGCAAGAAGAATGTCAAGTATGACCTTATCCCTGGAAATACGATGATGCTTGACCGCGAGACACCGATTGAAAAGTACGATAAGTTCCGTATGAGAAACGGCGGTAACGATCTCGGATATGCACAGTTCCGTGATAACTACATCCAGAGTCTCGTTGCTGACAGAGCATTTGACACACAGACCTCGCGTCCTGCAGTTATGTTTATAAACGGCGAGTTCTTCGGCGTTTACACACTTCAGGAAGAATACTGCGACACATATATTCAGAATAACTACAATATTGACAAGAATAACGCAGTTATAATCGAGTGCGGAAAGGAAGTAGGCGAAGGAGAGGAAAGCGACCTCGCTCTCTGGAATGAGCTTATTAATTTTGCGAAGAGCAATGACCTTTCACAGGCATCGAACTATGACAGAATCAGTCAGATGATGGATATCCAGAACTTCATTGACTATCAGTGCACTGAGATTTTCATAGCAAACCAGGACTGGATGAACAACGACAACAACTACAGAACATGGCGCGCAAGAACTGTATCTGACCAGCCTTTTGAAGACGGCAGATGGAGATGGATGCTCTATGATACAGAGTACTCAATGAGCCTTTACAGCTATATGGGAGGAACATTCGGTGAGGATTCACTTAAGATTGCCATGTACGGTAAGGCAAACAATAACCCTTGGGGCGGCGGATTCGGCGGCTGGGGCGGCTGGGGAGGCCCGGGACAGGGCGGACCTGGTCAGCAGCAGCCTGGACAGAACCAGCAGCAGATGGAGCCTGAGGAGCACACGGTTCTCTTTTATAAGCTTCTTAAGAACAGCGACTTTAAGCAGAGGTTTGTAAATACAATGATGGACCTCATGAACAGGAATCTCAGCCAGGAAAATATGCTTGCACAGCTTGAGAAGTTCACAGGTATGTATCAGCCTGTTATGGAGGAACAGAACAGGCGAATCGGCAATCAGAATAATTTTAACTCCAATATCAATGATATAAAGACATTTATTCAGAACAGACACAAGAACATGTACAGCTTCATTAAGCAGGATCTTGAGCTTGCAGGAGACACAGCTGAGGTAAGTCTTGCTGTAAATGATTCAAACGGCGGTACACTTGTCGTAAATACTATTACGGCCGATATGAAGAACAACAGATGGAGCGGCACATACTTTACAGATTATCCTGTAACAGTAAAGGCGGTTCCTGCCGAAGGATACAGATTTGCCGGATGGGAAGGCGCTGAGGGTTCAGGTGATACTGTTACTGTAACACCTGGTCAGGCACAGAACATCACAGCTAAGTTTACAAGAAACTAAGGCAATATATAAACGATTTAAGGAGATAAGCGGGCACTGCTCATTTATCTCCTTTTTCCATATCCGTTTCCGGCTGATATCCTGACCTGAAAAAAACACCCGCAGAAATCTGCGGGTGCTTTCTTTACGGAACATGAAAAGTTCCGGTATTATTATTTATCTTTGCTTTCCTTGCTTTCCTTGAAGCGTTCCTTAAAATCCTTCAGCTTGTCGAAGAAATTCTTTTTCTTTTCGTAGTTTTTGTCTTCGAGTGAAGCTTCGAAGGCCCTGAGGAGTTCCTTCTGTTTTTTGTCGAGGTTCTTAGGAACTTCAACATAAACCTTAACATACTGATCGCCTCTGTCGGAGCGCTGGAGCTTCTTCACGCCCTTGCCCTTGAGACGGAATACAGTGCCTGTCTGTGTGCCTTCGCTGATTGAGTACTTAACGTTGCCGTCGATTGTAGGAACGATAAGCTCATCGCCCATAACGGCCTGTGAGTATGTAATCGGGATTTCGCAGTGAATGTCGTATTCGTCTCTTTCGAAGATAGGGTGCGCCTTTACGCGTACAGCAACAGTGAGGTTACCGTTTGGTCCGCCGTTGAGACCTGCATCGCCCTGTCCGCTTACGCGGAGCATCTGACCGTTGTCGATACCTGCCGGGATGTCAACGGAGAGGGTCTTTGTTACACGTACACGGCCGTTTCCTGCGCACTTTGAACACGGATTTGATACAATCTTACCCTTGCCGCTGCACTTCGGACAAACCTTCTGTGATGATATTACACCAAAAGGAGTTCTCTGGCCGACCTTAACCTGTCCCGCACCGTTACACTCAGGACATGTCTGAGGTGATGAACCGGCTGCAGCGCCTGAACCGTTACATTCAGAACACTTTTCAAGGCGGGTAACTCTGACATCGCGTTTGAGACCCATGCATGCTTCCATGAACTCGATTGTAATAGTTGTTTCAACGTCCTGTCCGCGTCTCGGTGCATTCGCACGTGAACGTCCGCTTCCGCTGCTGAATCCGCCGCCGAATCCGCCTCCGAAGAGATTTTCAAAGATATCGCCCATGTCGCCGAACGGATTGAATCCGCCTGCACCGCCGCCGAATCCGCCGCCGCCGTAGTTAGGATCAACTCCGGCATGACCGAACTGGTCATAGCGTTCTTTCTTTGACGGGTCAGAGAGTACTTCGTATGCTTCATTTACTTCCTTGAACTTCTCTGCGCATTCGGTATCATCCGGATGAAGGTCAGGATGATATTTTCTTGCGAGTGAACGGTAAGCTTTTTTTATTTCATCTGCAGAGGCACCCTTCTGTACGCCCAGCACTTCATAATAATCTCTTTTATCAGCCATATGTTCCTCCGGTTATATGATAATACGGAAATCAGAGCGGATATAAAACCCGCCCTGAAGTCCTTTATAATGTTTTCTGATATGAATTATGCTTCTGTGTAGTCAGCATCAACAACGTTGTCGTCGCCGCCGTTGCCGTTGCCTTCAGCAGCACCGCCGAAATCAGCGCCTGCAGCAGACGGATCCTGACCGGCAGCTGCGCCTGCAGCCTGGTAAACCTTTGATGAAAGCTCGTAGAATGCCTTCTGGAGTTCATCTGTCTTTGCCTTGATGTCATCGATGTTGTCAGCCTTGAGAGCAGCCTTGAGTTCTTCACACTTGCTTTCAATAGGAGCCTTGTCTTCAGCGCTTACCTTGTCGCCGAATTCGCCGAGTGCCTTTTCGCACTGGAATACAAGGTTTTCACCGTTGTTCTTTGCATCAACGTCTTCACGGCGCTTCTTGTCTTCTTCAGCGAACTGTTCAGCTTCCTTTACAGCCTTGTCGATGTCATCCTTTGACATGTTTGTTGAAGCAGTGATTGAGATGTTCTGTTCCTTGCCTGTGCCGAGGTCCTTTGCAGAAACGTGTACGATACCGTTCTGGTCGATATCAAATGTTACTTCGATCTGTGGGATTCCTCTTGGAGCAGGTGCGATACCGTCGAGACGGAACATACCGAGCTGTTTGTTGTCCTTTGCGAATTCACGTTCACCCTGGAGGATGTTGATGTCAACAGCAGACTGATTGTCAGCAGCAGTTGAGAAGATCTGTGACTTCTTTGTAGGAATTGTTGTATTTCTTTCGATAATCTTTGTGCATACGCCGCCCATTGTTTCAAGACCGAGTGAAAGTGGTGTTACGTCGAGGAGGAGGAGACCTTCCTTAACGTCGCCGCCGAGTACACCGCCCTGGTAAGCAGCACCGAGAGCAACGCATTCGTCAGGGTTGATGCCCTTGAACGGATCCTTGCCGATACGCTTCTTAACAGCTTCCTGAACTGCAGGGATTCTTGATGAACCACCAACCATGAGAACCTTGTTGAGGTCGCCTGCTGAGAGACCGCTGTCTCTGAGTGCCTGGTCTACAGGGCCCATTGTAGCCTGTACGAGGTCAGCTGTGAGTTCGTTGAACTTAGCCTGTGTAAGTGTGAGGTCAAGGTGCTTAGGACCTGTAGCATCAGCTGAGATGAACGGGAGGTTGATATTTGAAGTTGGTGTTGATGAAAGTTCAATCTTAGCCTTTTCAGCAGCTTCCTTGAGTCTCTGCATAGCGAGCTTGTCGCCTGAGAGATCGATGCTTTCAGCCTGCTTGAATTCTGCAACCATCCAGTCGATGATTCTCTGGTCGAAGTCATCACCGCCGAGTCTGTTGTTGCCGGCTGTTGCAAGAACTTCTGTTACACCGTCGCCAATTTCGATGATAGATACGTCGAATGTACCGCCGCCGAGGTCATATACCATGATCTTCTGGTCTTCTTCCTTATCGATACCGTAAGAAAGAGCAGCAGCTGTAGGTTCGTTGATAATTCTCTTTACTGTGAGACCTGCAATCTGACCTGCGTCCTTTGTAGCCTGTCTCTGTGAGTCTGTGAAGTATGCAGGAACTGTGATAACAGCTTCTGTAACTGTTTCACCGAGGTATGCTTCAGCATCAGCCTTGAGCTTCTGGAGAATCATTGCTGAAACTTCCTGTGGTGTGTACTTCTTGTCGTCTATGTTTACCTTGTAGTCTGAACCCATGTGACGCTTGATTGAGATGATTGTCTTTTCAGGGTTTGTAACTGCCTGACGCTTTGCTGTCTGGCCTACAAGTCTTTCACCTGACTTTGCAAATGCAACTACTGAAGGAGTTGTTCTTGCACCTTCTGAGTTAGGGATAACTACTGCGTTACCACCTTCCATAACTGCTACGCATGAGTTTGTTGTACCTAAGTCAATACCTATAATCTTTCCCATTGTTAATTCCATCCTTTCGAATAACTATATATTTGTTTTTAACATATATGCCTGTTATGCGTTTACGGCAACCATTGAATGTCTTATGATTCTGTCGCCGAGTCTGTATCCCTTCTGGAATACTTCACAGACTGTGTCTGATTCTCCGTCCTCACTTTCAACCTGCTTGATTGCGTTGTGAAGGTTAGGATCAAACTGCTGTCCGAGAGCTTCAATCTCTGTAACACCAATCTTTTCGAGAATGCCTGTCATCTGTGTGAATATCATCTCAATACCCTTTTTGAAGTTTTCATCTGAGCAAGGTGTATCGAGTGCTCTGTCAAAGTTATCAAGTGCCGGAAGAATTTCTGCGATTGTCTTTGCAGCGGAATCTCCGTAGGCCTCTGTCTTTTCCTTTGCTGTTCTCTTGCGGAAGTTGTCAAATTCAGCGAAAAGTCTCATGTACTTGTCCTTTTCGTTTTTAAGTTCTTCTTCAAGAGCAGCAATCTTTGCCTCTGCACTTTCTTCAGCAGGTGCTTCCTCTGCAGCTTCAGCTGTTTCTTCAGCAGCTTCAGTTACTTCGAGTTCCTGCTCTTCCTGTTCATCGTGTTTCTTGTTACTCATTGGTTTCTGCTTCCTTTCCCGCAGGTTCTTCATCCGCGTCCACTGAGAGAACATCGGTTATCTTCTGCGTAAAATACTCTATATATGGTATTATTTTTGAGTAGTTAAGTCTCATAGGACCGACAATTCCAAGTGAGCCGGCTTCCTTGTTTCCCTTGCGGTACTTCGAAACTATCATGCTTGAATTACCTATTATGAAGTCATCCTTTTCTTCGCTGAACATTACCTGTATTCCGCTGAAGCTGTCGTTAAGAAACTCGGCGAAATCATTTTTGCGTTCGATGAAGCGGACGATTTCGTTTTTGTCAAACTCACTGCATGATATGAGGTTGTTTGTTCCGCTTATTGTAAGCTCGTTCTGAAGAAGGTCCTGTGAAAGTTCGCAGAGGCCTTTTACAAGGGGAGCAAGTGTTATCATATACGCACCAAGTGCGGTTATAAGCTTTTCCATTCGTTCCTCAGAGAGCTCCTCAATAGATACGCCCTGAAGATTTTCCTGAATGTAGTGTGAGAAAAATGCGAGCTGTTCCTCGTCAAGATCAAATTCAAGACGACACGCCTTGTTTTTTATACTGCCGTTAGATGTGATAAGCAGGATAAGATAAAGCCTCTTTCCGGTAGGAACAACATCGACCTTGGTGATTACTGAAAACTTCGGAGCTGAGTTTGCCACAACTGAAGCGCACTTTGTAAGCTCGGCAAGTGCCTTGCCCGCGCTCTGGATTATGGATTCCTCAGTGAGGTTTTCCTCTGCACCGAGCATATCATCAAGTCTCTGACGTTCGCTTTCTGAAAGTTCCTCAACAGTCATCAGCTGGTCTATATACAGTCTGTATCCGCTGAATGTCGGGATACGTCCTGCTGATGTATGAGGCTGTTCAAGATATCCGAGCTGTTCGAGAACTGACATATCGTTTCTGATAGTAGCCGCTGATACGTTTATGCCCGGAACCTGGGAAATTGCTTTCGAACCAACAGGCTCACCTGTCAGAATGTACTCATCTACAACTGCTGCCAGTATTTTAAGCTTTCGTTCATCCATAGCCATATCTCCTGGTTAGCAATACTGGTTCTCAAGTGTTAGCACTCGATGTCTCTGAGTGCTAAATATAATTTAACATTATTCCGGCCAAAAGTCAATAGGTTATTTTATCTTTGTTGAAATTGCCTAACCCCATGCTCCGAAACATTGCCAGATGTAATATGTGCACAAAAAAACGGCGCACTTATTACAGTGCGCCTTAGTATGTTTTACAGTAAACGTCAGAATGATTTGCCGTTTGCTGCAGGTGTTTCAGTTCTGCATAAGATAAGCACGGTAAAACTCCGAGAAACCGGGCTCTTCATTTTTTACAGCATCGGCTGCAGGTGCCGCGTCTGCTTCTGCCACTGCGAGGCGGATAAATTCCTCCTGGGCACTGATGTTTTTACGGTGTACGCTCTTTTTACGGTACATACCGTCTGAGCCCTGAACGCGTGCCTTTACATCATCGGCAAGGAGCGTTTCGAATATTCCGGCAACCCTTTCCTTTATATCCGGGTCATACACCGGGACTGCAACCTCGACACGCTTTACCGTGTTTCGTGTCATGAAGTCAGCTGAACTGATGTATATTTTTCTTCGCTGCCTGGTACCGAAGATGTAGATACGGCTGTGCTCAAGAAAACGGCCCACAACGCTTGTAACGCGTATATTGTCCGTTCTGCCCTTTACGCCTGATATCATGCAGCAGAGGCCTCTGATTACGAGGTCGATTTTTACACCGGCCTGTGAGGCTTCAGACAGCTTCTCGATAATAACTCTGTCGGAAAGTGAATTTATCTTTATACCTATATAAGCCTTCTGTCCGAGTTTTGCATGTGCGATTTCCTCGTCAATCATGTCGAGAACCTTTGACTGGAGGCACAGAGGCGCAACCAGAAGGTGTTCTGAGTGCTCAACAAGGCTGCCGAGTGAAAGTGCGTTAAAGACGTCAAGGGCGCCTGCAGCTATCTCAGGATTTGCTGTGAGCAGGGACAGGTCAGTGTAAAGCTCTGATGTTTTTTCGTTGTAGTTTCCGGTACCGACCTGAGTGATGTATTCAAGAGAATCGCCTTTTTTTCTTGTTATAAGAAGGAGCTTTGAGTGCACCTTGAGTCCCTTCGGACCGTATATGATTGTACAGCCGGCATTCTGAAGGGTTCTCGACCATCCGATGTTGTTTTCCTCGTCAAATCTTGCACGGAGCTCCACAAGCACCAGAACGTCTATGCCGCGTTCTGCCATATCCACAAGTGCCTGAATTATTTTGCTGTCTCTTGCAAGACGGTAGAGCGTTATTTTTACAGATACAACGTCAGGGTCTGCAGCTGCTTCATTCAGCATTCGTATAAACGGCTTTATGCTCTCATACGGATAGTGAAGTATGATATCCTTTTTCCTTATCTGGTCAGCCATAGGGATGCTGTCGGATATTGCAGGAGATTTCTGCGGTGAAAAAGGCTTGTAGCAGAGCGATTTTTTTGAACTGAGCATTGATTTTATAGCGAATGTGAATGAAAGGTCAAGAGGCGCTGATGCAGGGAAGACCTGATTGTCGCTTATTTCAAGACGCTTGCAGAGATATTTTACAGTGTCAGAGGCTGCATTTCCGTACACCTGAATTCTGACAGGGGCAAGCTTTTTCCTTTTCTTGATGAGCTCTTCCATTACGCTTCTGAAGTCAAAGTCGCTGTCGAGAAGGGAATCGTCATCCTCGCTGATATCCGCATTTCTTGTAACACGGATTATGGCCTTGTCGAGTACGCTGTAGTTCTCGAACACTTCAGATGCATACTTTAATATTATATCTTCGATAAGAACAAATCTGAACGGCTTTTTGCTCAGCTGAACCATACGTCTGAAGTTGTCGCTCACCGGAAGAAGACCGAGTTTTATTCCTGACTTTGAATCAAGACGGACAGCAATGTACAGCTCCTTGTTCTTTATAAACGGGAACGGATGGCGCTTGTCTATGATGAGCGGAGAGAGGAGGGGAAGGATTTCCTTTCTGAAATATTCCCGTGTAAATGCCTCCTCAGCCTCGGAAAGCTTATCCATCGATAGCTGCTTTATGCCGTTCTTCTCGAGCATTTTCATTATGTCTCTGTATGCCTTGTCCTTCTGCGGTTCGATTTTCCTTACCCGTTCAAAAATTGCATCGAGCTGTTCACGGCTTGTCATATTTGTCTTGTTCTCGCGAAGCTCCGGGTCTGTTGTAAGCTGGTCAAAAAGAGTGCCCACCCTTACCATGAAAAATTCGTCAAGATTTGACTGGAAAATTGATGTGAAGGTAAGTCTCTCAAGCAGAGGAACCGACGGATCCAGCGACTCCTGAAGTACCCTCTGGTTAAATTTAAGCCACGAAAGTTCGCGGTTGTCATATATATTTCCGGACATGTTTTCACCCCTGTTTACTAAAATATTCCCTATGATAATACAGTGAATATAAGTGGGAATCTGGTTTTCACTGTAATAATTTTTATGTATACTGCCCTGCACATTCGTATACTGCGGTCACTGTGTGCAGACCGCTGACAGTAACCTGAAGAATATTCCTGTGTTTACTGTCTGCGGTTACTATAGTTAATCACTTATACTTATTATATTATAAAAAACATTATTCCGTCAAGAATTTTGGCGATACGTATATAATTTTTGTTTGATATCAACAAAACACTGTCGGCGCTTTTGACAGTAAGATTTGCGCCGCGCCTGGTCTTGACACAGGAAATAAAAAGTAGTATAATAATACTCGTGTCATAACAGATACAGATGCGGATGTGGTGAAACTGGCAGACACGCCAGATTTAGGTTCTGGTGCCGTGAGGTGTGCAGGTTCAAGTCCTGTCATCCGCATTAAAGACTTTTTCCATTTTTATTACGGAAACTGTCGTGTTTTATTAAATCATTTGATAATTGGATAACAGAACTCGTGAACCCTGAACCGTCAACGACCCGTTGAACGCATAGTCCCTGTTCTGCCCTTTATAGTAACAGAAAAGATGACTCCAGGCATTCCTATGCTCTGGCTCTCGCGAGAAGTATTGTTTGATGTATAGTCACGGCTTTCGAAAGTCTCTCGATTATCAGTCAGAATATTTATCGCTCGTGCCTTTGCGTCAACACTGGTTGCAAAAATGTGTTTCATGGCTTGAATCTTATCCTACAAGATCAGGCAGTCTGTGCGTATTCTTCTGAAGGCTATATACATCCTCAAATGTATTCGGGGTGAATTCAATTGTCAAGATACTTCGTAAACTCTTTACAACAAAAACAAGCCCTTCAGATGCATTTGCGACACACTGAAGGACTTGCGTAATCTATTAAAATATGCTATAATACAACAAGATGCATTAAACAGCACACAAAAATAGCGTTCTCACTAAGTCATCAGGTTGTTGGAGCAATCTGAATGATTACGAGATAAGCTTCGTTTCCTAGGCGAATCTTATCTTGTGGGGATGCTTTTTAATTTATTTACAATGTTATTATAACAAATA
>JAZUIH010000067.1:0-9670 GCA_045642145.1 Oscillospiraceae bacterium
CCATAATAAACGTCAGAATATTTTGCCGTTTACTATTCAGCGAACTCAGGGCAGGACTGGTTTCTCATCATCTGTAAATATCCAGTGTAATCACCTTCCAGCGGCCGTCTTCCTTTACAACAGCTCTTCCGTTCTCAGAAAATTCAGTTACCTCATCAAAATATGCATCAACCGCAATATCTCCGTTCTCATTTTCGTAGCCGAAAAAATCGCCGGACTGCACCGGTGCCAGTCCGCAGCTGTAAACTGTCCGCCTGCTGCACCTGTTGCCGTTAAGGTCAAGGAAAATTTCTTCTCCGTTCACAACCGCCTTTATAATTCCGTCACGGGCACAGAATCCGTATCTGTCAAGATAAATGTCATCATACTCAAAATCTGTAATCTGTTCGAGAGACGGATTTACAAGAGCCCATTTTCCGTTTCTCATAACCGCTGCCACGCCTTCGTTAAACGAACCGGCACAGTCATATTTTTCAGTTCTCTCCCTGTATTCAAGATCAGTGTAGCCGTAAACGCCGTTACAGCAGAAAGGAACCAGACCTGAGTTATACGCACCGAGCCAGGTGTATTTTTCCGGAAAGGCGTACTTCACCTGACCGGATTCATTTACAAAACACCACCTTCCTTCCGAGCAGACAGAAAAAATATCCTCATCTGCGCAGTACGCTCCCGCATCATCATACTCAGGAAGCAGGCAGTATCCGCCGCTTTCATCTGCAATTCCCCATCGGCTGCCGTCAGATACGGCGCAGTAGCCGCCGTAAAAAGGACGGGCATCATGATAGCTTTTGTAGCTCTTGTGAAAAGAACTTCTGATTCTGCTTTCAAGCTCATCAGACTCCTCCGTCCTGCATTCCGCAGGAACACCGGCCATCAGCTCGGCTGCCTTTGCCGCTTCTCCTGATTCAAGATAATACTGACCCATCATCAGCCACGGACGCTCACTTCCTCCGTTTGTTTCCATAGCTTTTCTGCAGTACTTTACAAACATTTTCTTCTCATCACACCTGAGAAAATTTTCTGCAGCAAGAACAAGAACATCCTCATCACCGTCTCTGATTTCAGCCGCTCTTGCATAAAGTTCCGCCGCTGTAATATATGCCTGATTCTGTTCATTTGTCTGCGCAAGCCTGAACAGTTCCGAAAACTCATCTTCTGTTCTGTCCTGTTTACCTGCAGCGCATATCCATGAAAAAATCATCATTGCCGCTACAGCTGCAGGATATATAAATGTCTTCAGTCTGACCATATATCCCTCACATTCCTGCAAGCAGATACACAACTGTACCTGCATAGGCAAAAGGTGCCATAGGTATGCTGTCCTTCATTCTGCATTTTCTGAAAGCAATCAGGAGTATTCCACATATACAGCACAGAACTGTTGAATACACGAGAATATCCGCAACTCCCGGAACCCCTGAAAAATATCCGATAGCAGCAAACATCTTGACGTCACCTGCTCCGATTCCTTTTCCGGAAACAGCATATGCAAGCCCTGTAATCAATGCTCCGACTGCAAGTCCGGCAAGCGATCTTACAAAAATATCAGCAGTATGCCCCTCTGAAATTCCCTGTGCTGCTATCAGTACTGTCCTGACAGCCATCGCAGCAGCAATATATAAATTCGGTATCCTTCTGTGTCTGAAATCAATCACACCCAGCAGGAAAATAAAATTAGCCAGAAAAACAAGACTTATCCTTCCGAATATATTTATTCCCGCTCTCTCCGCTGCAAATGCAGCTGCTGTATCCGTAACTGCAAAAATCAGAAATGCCGCAGCAGCCGGAATACGCTTCTTCCTGTCTGCCCTGTCACTTTCCGATATATTTCTGAACTTCATGAATGCCGCAGCGGATACAAGCGCCGCAGCGATACCTGTTATTACTGTATTCATTTTATGATTCCTTAACCTCCGCTTTCTCTGAAAATACCTTTTCACGAAACTCGTACCGAACTGAAACTCCGGTCTCAGAGCTGACGGTATCTGCCGCTCTTTCAAGAGCATTTTTTAATTCAGCTGCCTCTGAAGGCACGACTATTATCAGTTCAGCCGATGCGGAACCGCTCCAGTCCGGAACATGTATTCCGTTTTCATACTGAAGAGAAGAACCTTTTTCCCTGATGCATCTGAGAAGTTCTGACGCAAATCCTCCCAGTGTTTTGCAGAAAGCAGCTTCATTCAGTGAATAGTCCCCGGGATTCCCGCTTCCCGGTATACTGCATTCAGAGTATGTCCGGGCAAAAACATTCACGGAATTTATCATCGTATATTTTCCGGTTTTACACAGGTCTATGCCTTTTCCGCCCTTTACTGCATCTCTGCTGTTTTCGGATTTTATCTCCGCAACCCAGGCTTTTCCCCTTTCAAAGGAAGAAAGACTCCATTTTGAAAAAGAATTTCCTGATACGGTATTTCTCTCGCCTGTTACCCAGGCTGAGGAAACAGCGGTATTTTTCATTTTCAGTGAAATACCTTTCTTACCGAAAAGTCCGAAGGTTCTCAGCTTTACTTTGTAAACCGCAACAATCTCAACCGTCTTTCCGTCTCTGAGTACCGAAGAATAATGAAAATCTATGTCATCTGCAGTTATCCCTGCAATTTCAGTAAGATACCGGTCAGCCTTCCCGCGGTTTTCCGCAATGCATCCGGAAAATACCGCTCTGAAAAACGGTTCACCGGCAATTCCGCTTATACAGGCCCCACCTGATAAAGCCGCTGCCATCTCGGAAATTCTGTTTCCTGAACTGCTGTCACATCCTGATGATGCTTTTCCCGGATTTGTAAATCCTCCGATGTTTTCCACTGCCTCTCCTACAGTCATTCCTGCTTTCTGAATATACTGTGTAAGTGAGAGTCTCTCTGCCGCATAACAGTACCGTGATATCTCTGATGCAGTACGGTTTATCCCGTACTGCACTGTACTCTCAGCTCTTACTGCGTACACCAGAGAAATAATACACAGATATCCCAGAATAAAAACCGTCAGTGCAAGTGACGCCTCAATGGTTACTGAACCTGAAATATGTTTTCTTTTCATATTATTTTATGCCCGCCTTTAACCTGCCCAGTATTCCGGATATTTTGCTTCTCATTTCAGACACTTTTCCTGCTATGCCGGTTTTCACACCGATATAGTCAGCCGCCCTCAGGGTAAGGTCTGTATTTCTTATAAATTCAGCAGGGTCTGATGTCACAGCCGATGCAGTTACCTGCATTTTTCTGTTCCCGCCTGCCCCCATAATTCTGAGAACTCCGGGCATTCTTATTTCCTTCTCAGCAGTAACTACAATTTCACGGTCAAAAAGTCTTCTTCGCACCTCAACACTGCAGCTTATATCTTCAGGACTGAAAATCCCGCCGGAAGCATATCCGGATATGCGCTCTGAAAAGCGCGTATCCGCCTGATAATCCCTCAGATATCTGTACGGTCTGCATGCTGAATACGCACTTTCCACACTTCGTCTGTCAGGTCTGGTATCCTCTGTTCTCATTCCCGCAGCTGAATATACATCTCCGAGTCTGTCATAACCGGCAAAGGCAACGGTATGTGAAACTGTCATAGCAGTGGATTTCGCCCTGTCCCCAAGATATGAAACGTCATATACATACATGCCGGTATAAATAAGTGCGACAACACTCAGAACTGTAAGCGGATAAACCACAGCTGCCTCAATTACCGAAACGGAACCTCTATCGCTTCTGAAAATCATAATCAGATCTTTAAACTTTGTTTTTCGATTTTGTCAAAAATCTGTTCAACGATATCCGTTATTCTTTCCTTAAAAATTGCTACAAGAGCAACTGTAACCACGATAATAAGAAGGAGTGCAATAAGATTTGTCTCGCCGTCTTCGTTCTTAATAAAATCTGCTGATTTTTTTCTGACGGAAAGCATCATTCCTGCTGTTCTGTAAACTGCTCTGTCCATTGTTTTTTTGATAAAGTTTTTCATATATTTTTTCTCCTTTAAATTAAATTATAGTGAACGACCATTTCATTTGTCGTTGTAAATGTATTTTTTTACTACATCATGTTAGTAAATACCGGAACAACAATCATTATAATAACAGCCACAAATATGGCAAGCATCGGAAACAGCAGCTTCTGTTCCGCTGAAGCAGCCTTTTTCCTGACATAGTTTTTTCTGTCCTCCCACTGCTCATCAGCCAGTGTCTGCAAACATTCAGAAAGCCCGGCGCTGCCTTTCTTCAGATTCTGAACAAGTGCTCCGGAAAACTTTCTGATTTCCTTTGTCCTGCATCTCATTGCAAAGGCCTCAAACGCCTCTGCCTCAGGCATACCGTTTCTGATATCTGAAGCTGTCTGCTTCATTTCAGCTCCAAGCGCCGTATCAGCTGAACCGGCTGTCATATTCCAGGCTTCTCTCAGAACCATACCTGCGTTAATGAGAAGCGTAAGTCTGATAATAATATCCGGCAGCTCGCACATAATCTCATCATGTTTTTCCTCAACCTTCCTTTTCAGCTCAGCATCAAGAATAAAAAGCACAAGTGCTGCCGCAGCCGTCCCCAGAAGAACAAGAGAAACACTGCCTGCTGCAGCCCCGCCAAGCAGTCCTGCAGTTAAAACAAGCATTCCGTAGCTTAACTGGGCTCCTGTAAACAGATATGTGTAAAACTCCGCATACTGACCGCCGTATATCTCAGCAGCATTTTTTCTTTTTTCAGAAAACCAGGCACTTTTCACACTGATTCCCAGCAGTCTCATAAGTTCAAATCCTGCAGCTGTTACCTCATGAAATTTAAGTTTCGCAGCCGCAGGCGAAGAACAGATCTTTCCGTACCTGCCTGTTCCCCTGACATACAGCCAAATCCATGTCACTGCAGCAGCTGAACCCAGCCCTGCCATTATTACCGACGCATTAATGTTCATTTCATATTTCCTTACATTCTTATATCAGTTATTTTTTTTCCGGCAAATACCGACAATCCGATTATAACCGCTCCGGCACATCTTACCGCAAACGTCACCGGATTATTTCCGGAAACTCCGCTTTCTCCCAGTGTTCTGAGCATCGGAATGATAATGAAAGGCATTGCTGTCATTATCATAAGTTCATTTTTCCCCTTTGATGCAATAACATCAGTTTCCTTTTCTGTCTGCATTTTCTCGCTGAGCACACGGGTTGTGCAGGCAATTACTTCTCTCATATTTCCGCCGGTTCTGTGACATACACAGAACGTCTCCGCAAAGGTACGGATATCTTTCTGACCGCTTCTGCATGCAAAATCCATAAGCAGCTCCTCAGGATTCATGTTGTTTCTCATTCCGTCTGCTATACGGGCCGTTTCAATGGTTATCATGCCCTTTTCGCCGTACAGCTGTCTCATATCTCCCAGAGCAGATTCAACTGCTCCTGCAAAATTCTGCCCGGCAGAAAATGAAGAGGACAGTGATTCAAGAAAATCCCTGAACTGACCGGTCAGATCCTTCATTCTTTTTTCACTGAAATAGTTTCTTCCCAAATGCAGTCCGGACACCCCTCCGGCAATTCCTGCCGCAAGTGCCGGCCATGATGCACCAAAGAAAATGCAGAATGCTGAAATTCCGCAGGCAGCCCCTGCTGCAGCACTGATAAGTTTCTGTACAGCACTTAATCTGTACACGGAATAGTCAGTGCCTGACAGAATCTCATTGTTTTTCCCGTTTTTCTTCCTTTTCATTTCATATCTCCGTGTTTATTCCGCTTCTTGTCAGTTTTCCGACGGAAACCAGTGGATTTCCGGTTCTCTTCAGACTTCCGCAGACTTCATTTTCCGTGCTTTCATCATCTTCCTCGAACAGGAACAGCGGGTTCATTATTATTCCGCTGTCACTGACTCCGGTTATTTCAGATATTTCAGTAACCTTTCTTGTGTGATCTCTCATTCTTGAAAGATGCACAACTATGTCAAGCGCTGAAGCAATCTGATTTCTTACCGCTCCCAGAGGAAGATCTGTTCCTGACAGCACCATTGTTTCAAGCCTTGTCATCATATCTGCCGCAGAATTTGCGTGTCCTGTGGAAAGAGACCCGTCATGCCCCGTATTCATTGCCGTAAGCATATCAAGTGCCTCAGCGCCTCTTACCTCTCCGACTATTATGCGTTCCGGTCTCATTCTGAGGGAAGATTTTATCAGATCCCTGATTGATATCTCCCCGGAACCCGAAGTATTTGAATTTCTCGTTTCAAGACGTATCAGATTTCTTACACCTGTTATCTGAAGTTCCGCGGAATCTTCAATGGTTATCACACGTTCATTTTTCGGAATATAGTCTGACAGCGCATTAAGAAACGTAGTCTTTCCGGAACCTGTTCCGCCGCTTATAAAAATATTGTATCCGGCCTTTACGAGCTTTTTCAGCACCTCTGCAGCTTCTGTGCTGACAGAACCGAGAGCATGCAGATTTTCCATTGTCATATGACTTACGGAAAACTTTCGTATTGTAACCGCCGGCCCGTCAACGGCCACCGGAGGAAGAACAACATTTACTCTGGAACCGTCAGGAAGTCTTGTATCAACTATAGGACTTGCCTGATTCACCTCCCTTCCTGCAAGTGCCACAATTCGCTGGATAGTATCCTCAAGCTGAATTTCACTTTCAAACCGCTGCGGCAGTTCCTGAAGCTGTCCTGACTTCTCAATCCAGATACTGCTGCAGCCGTTTATCATGACTTCAGTAACCGAATCATCCTTCATTATCATGTCCAGCACGCCGAAGCCTCTTATTGAACTGTAAACACTTTCTGTCATATTAACAAGTTCACTTACTGAGGGCATAAACTCTTCCGTACGTTCAGTTACCAGCGCCCTTACAGCTTCAAAAAGTTCATCGTCTGACATCTCTGAAAGTCTGAAGTTTTCCCTGACATGTCTTCTTATCTGCATCAGAAGTTCATCCAGAGACATATTCACAGCTGTCAAAACACATCCATCCTTTCCGTTATTCTGCAGAAAATATCAGATTTTTTTATCTTTTTTACCAGTTCATCATCATCAACCGGACCCTGGTCATGAAATACCCCGAGAACGGGAAATTCCGTCTTAAGCGCTTTATCAGACCTGTTGTAAATAACACCGGTTTTCTGCAGAAAACTGCTCTGCATCCGCTTTTCAGCACTCAGCACAGCATCGTATTTTCGTTTCAGCCTTGCTTCCGCTGCTGTACTGTTTCCGGATACAATAACTATTCTGTCAGCAGATTCCATGAGCACATTCAGACGGTCACTGATATAAAAATCACTGACAATTACTATGCTGTCATATCCGCATGAACTGCTTAGCTCATCCAGAAGTATTTCAAGCTCTTCTTCAGTCATTTCAGTTATATCAGAAGGATTTGCACAGCTGTCAAAATAATACACGCCTCTGCACTGCTTCACAATACTGTCAAGCTTAAGTTTCATATTTGCCTTCCTGCTCTTGAGAGCAAAAACAACATCAGTAAAAGTACTGTCTCCGGGTGAAACGAAAAGGCTGCCTGTACTGCGGAACTGTCTCAGATTCAGGAACAGTGTCCTTTTATTTTTCTCCGCTGAAATTTCTGAAAATGCAGCAGCTGCTGCTGTGGCACCAGAGCCTTCTGCTTCGGGAAGAAACAGAGTAATTTCTGCATGTCCTGTGTTTTTTCTGTACACTATCCTGTCTGAAATCTTTTCCGAATAAAGTCCGATAACTGCTCTGTACAGAGCATCTGTACGCTGATAGCGAAATATCGTCCCGAAACCGTTATATGTTTCAATATCCGGAGTATCAGTAAGATACGCCAGAACGCAGGAAGACGAAAGACTTTTTTCATCAGTCTCAATATCCTGTGAAACAACCAGTATATTGATTCGGTTTTCACTCACGGAACGCATCACTGATGACATATCAGTAAATGACCATATCTCAATCTGCCCTCCGTATTTTTTGCCGAACTGTTCAGTCAGTCGTTCAAGATAAAGCCTGTCACTGTCAACCAGACCAAGTTTGATTTTGATAATCACTCACACCCTTTCTCTTTAGTCTGTATCGGGAAATCAAAACCATGTATATTTTCTCATTTATGGTCTATATTTCAATTTCCTGACTACATAAAACAGTATAGAGGATTACAGTAAAGATTTCAATAGTTTCGCCCTAAGAGGTAATATTTTCGCCCTAAGAGGTAAATTTTTACCATGTTATTCCATTTTTGAGACTAAAATATTCTTTTATTAAAATAAAAAAGGTCATCCCGGAACAGTAAACTGTCCCGGGATGACCCTGTATATTTAAATATAAAAACCTGTCTGATTAACCCATTACAACTTCAACGTTGTGAACGCCGCCGTCAAATACAGGAAGGATATTGCCTTCAATAGCCTTGCCGTCAACAGTTACGCTCTTGATGCCCTTGCATACATGTGAAGGGTTCTTGATTGTAATAGCGTATTCTGAACCACGGTACTTTCTTGTAGCTGTAAAGCCATCCCATGCTGCAGGGATTGAAGGATCAACCTTAAGGCCGTCGAAGTCAGGCTGTACACCGAGGATGTACTGTGAGATAGCTACCATGTTCCATGCAGCTGTACCTGTGAGCCATGAGTTCTTGCCCTGACCGAAGTTCTTGCCCTGCTGTCCAACGTCTGAACCAGCATCCTTACCACCGATCATCTGACCATATACGTATGGTTCTGTCTTGTGTAAGTCTGATGTTTCTTCTGTGTATGCAGGAGCGATTTCTGAATAGTACTTGAATGCCTGATCGCCTTCACCGGCATAAGCAGCAGCACAGATAATCCATGCGTTGTTATGTGTAAAGATACCAGCGTTCTCCTTGTATCCGCCCGGATATGTTGAGATTTCGCCGTATTCTACGTAGTACTTAGTGAATGCAGGGTTGTTAAGAACAAGACCGTGCTGTGTGTTAAGTCTTTCGTCGATAGACTTGAGTGTCTTGGCTGTGATTTCCTTGTCAAGACCTGACATGATAGCGAAGCCCTGTGGTTCGATGAAGATCTGTCCTTCTTCACATTCCTTTGAACCCATCTTCCTGCCGTTTGCATCATATGCACGGAGGAACCAGTCACCGTCCCATGCAGATTCCATCATGTTCTTCATCATCTTGTCGATTTCTGCCTGAGCCTTTGCAGCTTCATCATCCTTGCCTAAGTGCTTAAGGATTGATACGTAGTTAGGTCCTGCGTATGTGAAGAGAGCAGCAACGAATGCAGATTCAGCAACCTTTGAGTAGCCGCCTTCTGCCTTGAACTTAGGGTTTGTATATGTCTGGAAGCTTTCACCCGGTGTGTCTGAGAAGCATGAAAGGTTGATACAGTCATTCCAGTCAGCTCTCATTGCAAGTGGAAGTCCGTGAGGTCCGAGATTGTCTACAATGTGGTAGAATGATACCTTAAGGTGATCAAGCATTGGCTGAGCCTTTGACATATCGTTGTCATAAGGAACCATTTCGTCAAGGATTGACCAGTCGCCTGTTTCCTTGATATATGCAGATACTGAAAGGATGAGCCAGAGCGGATCATCTGAGAAGTCACCGCCGATGTCAGCATTACCCTTCTTTGTAAGTGGCTGATACTGGTGATAGCAGCCGCCGTCAGGGAACTGAGTTGAAGCGATGTCGATAATTCTTTCTCTTGCACGGTCAGGAAGTCGGATCGTAGCCATGTCGTTCTGTGAGCCAA
>JAZUIH010000068.1:0-35664 GCA_045642145.1 Oscillospiraceae bacterium
TACTGTTGTTACAGGTGTTGTTTCTGCAGGTTTTACAGGGCCGGCTGTTGTTGCTGCTGTTACTGGTGTTGTTTCTGCAGGCTTTACAGGACCAGCTGTTGTTGCTGATGTTGTTACTGCTGCTTCTGTTGCTGTTGTTACTGGTGTTGTTTCTGCAGGCTTTACTGGGCCAGCTGTTGTTGCTGCTGTTGTTACTGCTGCTTCTGTTACTGTTGTAACTGGTGTTGTTTCTGCAGGCTTTACCGGGCCGGCTGTTGTTGCTGCTGTTGTTACAGGTGTTTCTGCCGGTCTTGTAACTTCTTCCTGGAATGCATTTGTTGTAACTACTATTTCAATTTCAGGCATTGTTTCTGAAGGTTCTGTAATTACACGGCCTGTTGTTGTGATTGCTGCAGGTCTTGTTGTTACAGGTGAAGATGTAACAGGTGTTGTTTCTGCTGGCTTAACAGGACCAGCTGATGTTACTGCCGGTGCTTCTGTTGCTGCAGGTACGCTTGTTGACTCTGTAACCTTTGTTGTAACAGGTGTCTTTGTTACTTCTGTTACCTTTGATGTTTCTGTTACCTTTGTTGCTTCTGTTACTCCTGATGTTTCAGTTGCCTTTGTTGTTTCTGTTACCTTTGTTGTTACAGGTGCCTTTGATGTCTCTGTTACCTTTGTTGTTACAGGTGCCTTTGATGTCTCTGTTACCTTTGTTGTTTCAGCTGCCTTTGATGTCTCTGTTACCTTTGTTGTTACAGGTGCCTTTGATGTCTCTGTTACCTTTGTTGTTACAGGTGCCTTTGATGTTTCTGTTACCTTTGTTGTTTCAGCTGCCTTTGAAGTCTCTGTTACTTCTGCTGTTGTAACAGCCTTTGAAGTTTCAGATGTAACTTCAGATGTAACTGATTCTGATGTTACTTCAGATGTAGTTTCTTCTGTTGTTACAGATGTTGTTACGTCTGATGTTACTTCAGATGATGTAGCTTCTGTTACTGTTGTAACTGCAGGTTCTGTGATAATCTGTGTAACGATTGATGTTACTACCGGCTTTTCAATTCCGTTTACTGTAACATTTACAGTTACTTCATAGTTTCTGTCAATATCCTTGTTTACAGTGAATGTATATCCGTATCTGTTAGTTCCTTCTGTGATGATTTCATCTTCATTATCCCATGAAATCTTACCGTCAGGTACATTGAGGTTTGTAATTGTGCTGAGCTTTTCTCCGATGTAGCCTTCAAGTTCAACATCGTGTGTTCTCTTAGCCTTAACGATTGCATCATCAGCTTCAGCTTCTGTAAATACAGCTGTCATTACTGGCTTGCCGTCTGCAAATCCGAAGCAGAAGTTGTTATCCTTAAGTGTTACGCTCGCATCGATTGTCTTTGTGCCTGCAACAGCGTGTGAGAATCTTTCACCGGTAATGCTGTAGTCCTTAACATCCCAGTTTCTGTCTGCAGCGATGAATGTGAGACCGTTTACTGTAACATCTCTTGTACCGTCATACTCTCTCTCATCAACATCTGCACAGATGCTCTCGATTACTCTTGGTGTAACCTTAACATTTACTGTAAGCTTTGCGTTGTCATAGTTCTTGCTGAGTACGATGCTGTCAGCTGCAAGCTTTGCATTTGCTGCTGTCTTTTCTCTGTCGAGCTTAAGTGCATCGTTCCAGATTTCTCTTGCATTTATGTTTTCAGTCTTAACTGATTCAAGGTAGTTGTATTCAGCTGTGATGCTGTATTCGCCTGCGTCAGCAAGGAATGCTTCAGCTTCACGTACAAGCTTGAATTCTTCAAAGTAAGCAATTGCCTTTGTTACCTTGTCTGATGAAGGAAGCTTGCCTGACTTAACTAACTTTTCAATTCTGTCAAAGTTGTTTTCAACAAGGCTCTTAATCTTTTCGAAGTCTGACTTGCTTTCGAGAATATTAAATGTTTCATCACCGAAGAATGATGCGCCAAGTTCATTTATCTTAAGGATTATTTCGCTGTTCTTAAGCTGCTGTGCCTTTGCAATGTATTTTTTGATATCAGCAGCATTCATCTGCTTACCGTTCTTTGTAATTACTACAGTGTTCGGATCTACGCCGTATTCGTTAGCGAATGCACCGAGGAGGCTGTAATATCTGCTGAACATGTCTTCTGACATTTCGCCGAGTGTTGTGCCGTATACGTATTCAACGTTAAGTGTGAGGTCCTTGAGTGATGCAGCAGGTGTGATGCTGTATTTTCTTACTGCGTCTGCAGGTCTGATTACGTAGTTCTGTGTATTGAGTGCTGCTGATGCACTGTAGTCACCTGCATTTACACCGTCTTCGCCGTCAAGAAGTGCCTTTACGTCTGCTTCGTCAATGTCATAAACATCGTTAAGGTCAGGACGTGCGGCAATGAGCTGCGGCTTGCCTGTGTATGTGAATGACTGTCCGTCTTCGATATTCCAGATAAGGCCGATTTCCTTAGCCTTAACGTCAACTGATACCTGGATTTCAACAGGATTGTAGTTGTTTATGCCGTCAGCTTCCGGTTCTGTGTAGATAACAGTGTGCTTATTGCCTGTACCGTTATCAGCAACATTTCCGACTGGTTCAGACGGATTCTTCCACTCAAAGTTTTCAGGAAGATCGATTGTACCAACTGTCTTGCCGTATTCTGCTTCATATGTGTCGCTTATTGACGGAACAGGTGCATCAGTCTTGTTTATTACGTAGTTAAATTCTGTATTCTTAAGTTCGTAATTGCTGTTATCAAGTGAAGCTGCTGCCTTGTGTTTACCGGCATTTACATTTTCATCTGCTGAAATAACAACCTTTACGCCCTTTGCTGAATCCTTTTCGAAGATACCGTTTACTGCAGGATTGATTTCAATGCTGTCACCGAAGTTAAATGCCTTTGGTACACCGGACCAGTCAACTGTTACAGGTGCCTTGCCGATTGTAACTGTTACTGTCTTCTTCATTGCAGACTCAGAAAGCTGTACATTGTGGTTTCCGTCAGGTGTGAATGTGTAATCAACAACGTATGTACCGGCTTCAGTTGCCTTTGGAACTCCGCCAATCTTGTCGCAGATTACCTTTCCGTCCTTTGTTACTGTGAAGAATATCTGGCTGATGCCGTCCTTCCTGTCAATAGTAACAAGTTCCTGTTCTTCTGCAGTATATGTGAGCTGATTTGCTGAAACTTCAACTTCAGGGGCTACAGCTGTGATAACTACTGTCTTTGTAAACTCGCCTCTGTAATTTGGATTTCCTGATTCAACTTCAGATGTAGTATCCTTGTATGTGTAAAGAACTGCAGTTGAATAATCCTTAACTTCGAGTACGTCTGTATCATTTACATCTTTAATTTCGAATGCGTTGCTGAAGAAATAGTTTTCCTTGTCTGCGCCAAGCTGTCTTGTAAGTTCAGCATCAAGTGCGTCGCATGCATCCTTGTATGTTGCACCGTATGGAAGTGTAACTGTTATATCCTTTACTGCTGTAAGCTTATTCTTCTCAATAGTATAGTCAACAGTATCTGCAGATAATACATAGTTATCCTTTAATTTTTTGCTGTAATTAAGAACAGCTTCTGCCTTCTGGCTTCCTGCAGACTTTCCGTCATATCCTTCAGCCGGCTTTGCAGATACAATGTATAAGTTCGCATCATCATCGTCTGCATAACCATCCACTGTGAATGCAGGGAGCTGCTGTGAACCATTGTAGATGTATTCCTTAGCCGGGTTCCATGTTAAGCTGAGTTCCTTAGGTGATACTGTATAATCCTGAGTTTCCGATTTGATTACATAATTAAGATTTTCTGATACTGCTGTTGCAGTGTATGTTCCAACATCCGGTGTTGTAGCATCTGTGCTTACAGTGATTTCGCAACTGTCACCATCAACAAGCTGATCTGCTGCCGGGGATGCTGAAGGCATCTCTGTCTTTCCGCTGTATGTAAGTTCGGTAGATGACCATTCTACAGTGATTTCCTTAGGTGTTACTGTTACAGGTTTTGTTACAGCAAGTGAATTTGTTTCTTCATCGTATATACTGATTCCTGAATAATCGTAATTCTTATTGTCAAGGTTTCTGATTACTGCAGTAAATCCATTGTTGTTTACTTCAGGAATAATACTTCCATCTTCCCATTCCCAGCCGTTATTAAGTGTAAATGCAGAAAGATTATTACCGTAAGGGAGCGGAGCTGGCGGATCAAATTCAGGGATTGATGGTATAGCCTGAGTAACTGTATGTTTTCCGGATGTCTCTGTTATATTATAATTGCTATATTTATCCTTATCAACAGTTACTGTTACAGTATAGTCCCCAACTGTAGTTTTTTCATCAACACTGCAGTTTACTTTAACATCATCAGGATTTATTTTTTCGCCATTAGGAAGTTCTGTAACTACTGTGTATTCGTGCGATGATACTTTACTGCCGTACTTACTTGTTTCATCGTTGGCTTTTACTGTTACATCGTACTTCGCTATCTTTACTTCAAGTGGAGTCGGTTCGCTGTCGCTATGATTCTTGTCGCCTATTATCTTATAATATACAAAATATGGTTTTTCGTTTGTTGCATTTAATCCTTCCGGAATATTTTCGGTATAGCTTGCTTCATCTTCCGGTGTGAGTGTGTATACAAATTTTCCGTCATTTGTTTTTCCTGGCTTTACAAGTGGCTGTTCTGTTCCATTATATACAAGGTTATCCTCGGCTACTGGTGCTGTGATTACTTCCGGCGCTTTAGCCTTGACATTTAAGCTAATTTTTCTTGTTACCGTGTGCTCCTTACTGTCATAACCTTCTACAGCACTGTAATCATAATGTACATCATCAATATGTGTTAAAATTATATCAAATAACTGATTATCGCCTGCATCCGGTATAAGATCAGGGTTAACCCATGACCATTCAGTAGCAGTAGTTTCAATATCACCATCAACATATACAAGCTTTGAATCAGAAAGTTTCTGTGTGTAACCAATTTCTTTTGCTGATGGTGTGTCAACTTTAACCTGTCCCATGCCAAGAGCAAATGTACTTTCATCCAGCTTATAGTTTAAATTGCTTAACTTTGCTGATTCTACCTTGTAATCAGATCTTATATCTTTGATTTCATAGTTACATTTAACATCTGAAACTAAACAAGTATCAGTTTCGCGTGTATCGTCCCTTTTGCAAAGAGCTGAATTTTCTACAACAAATGTTGGATTCTGAACAGTTCCCGTATAAACAAGTGCGCTTTCAGGTGCAATTTTCACAGGCTTTGGTGTAATGTTATAAGTCTTATTTGCTTTATCAGCAATTGTATAGTTTGAATTAATCTTTCCGGACTCATCAACCAAAACAGCTTCAACGGTATATTCTTTACAGTCAATATGGCTGTTTTTGAATTCAGCTTCATCACTGCCGGCTACGATTACACTTATTTCACTATTTGAATCAGAAATCTGCGGAATTGGATAATAACACTTTCCGTCATATACTTTGTCACCGCCAACCCATTCTATATTAACTTTTTTCGGATTAACTTTAACATGCACTGTACCTGTAGCATCATCATAGTTACCTGACTCGTCATTATTATATGTTACACTTACATCAAAAGAACTTCCTGCAGACTCTTTAGTTTTGATTTGATTTACTTCAGGAGAAGGATTTACAAATCCGTTTTTAGTTACTTCAGCAATTATAGCAGCCTTTATTTCATCAGCACTTGAACCATATTCAATTTCTACATTAAAATCTCTGCTTGCTGTCTGACCGTTTCCAATAACAAGTTTCGCAGGACCTTCAAGCTTGTAATTTTTATTAGTAAGGACACCTGAGAAAAGATATGTCCCTCTTTCCTTTATATTATTTATATCGGCATCTATTCCATCTTTTGTTACAGAAACAGATGTTACTCCGCACGGATCAGCTACACCGTTTATTATAACAAGATCTGAAGCCTTTACTGTAACAATTGGAGTCTGTACCTCACCAGTATAACAGGTTATGCCTGTTACCTCGAGTCCAACTGGTTTCTGATTAACCTGAAGTTCAATAGTTCTTGTTATTACATGTGTAGCAGAATTATAGCCCTCTACAATACCTTCGTAATTCTTAAAATTGTACTCTGATTCAGGAACTGTTAATTCAACCTGAACCGTTTTATTATCTACAGTTGGATAATTTGAAGACTTTTCAGTCTCTGTACCCGAAACCTTCCAGTCGCTCTTCCAGCCTTCTTCATTACTTAAAAGCGTCACCTTTGAAAGTGTGTCACCATAAGTTAAAACTGATGCAACCGGTGATTCGATTTCAACTGCATCGACCTTTCTGATTTCACATGTTGTACGCTGCTTAGCTGAATCTGAAAAACCATATTTATCAGTCTTAGCGTAATATTCAATTATATATGTACCAAGTCCAGACTCTGCTGGAATTTTCTCACTCCAGTCAGTCCATGTTGTTTCACCCGGTTTCTGATAGCGATACATAACAGTACCGCCATATCCAAATGAAAGTTTTACTTCATCAATAAGTTCGTGATTTTCTCCGTCATAGTCAATTGTCTTGGCATCTTTGTATTCACATACCAACGCTGTACTTGAGAAGCAAAGCTTAGGATAATCAGTTCCGGCTTCCCATACAATCTCCTTACGGTCTTTGTTGTATCCGGAATTAAGAATTCCTAAGACATCACCATTTTCCCCGAAATCCGCCTTCTTTTTATCAATATAGTCAGGAAATCTGTTTTCATGATAATGGTAACGATCCGACTCATATCTAAAACAGTTGGCTAAATTACCTTCAATTGTATTTCTCTGTCCAACACAGTCATAATATGACTGTCCTTTATAGAGGCTGTTTCTTACATATCCCTGATTCAGTACACCTACCAAACCTCCGATATATCTGGAGCGGTGGTTGTTTAAATCTCCCTCACCCGAAAGTGTTCCCTCAAACAGACAGTCGTAGAGATTCTTGTTGTTATAACCACAAAGGCCACCAACATATTTGCTGTCACTTCCAAATTTAACCGTAGCCTTAGTCGAACTTCTGTCAAGAGTTCCAAAATTCTTTCCGCAAATTGCACCAATATTATTATTTGAAGAATCTACACTGCCATTTGCAACACATCCGTAAATTGTTCCGTTATTTGTTCCGCAAACAATACCTGTTGCATCGTTTCTGCTACCTGACGCCTTAACTTTCGCATCTACTGTAACGTACTGGATAGTACCATTATTAATCTGACACAATGCACCGACATTTTCTTCTTTTAAACTAATCTCAGAATTTTTCTTAACATTAACTTTAAGATTTTCAACTGTTGCGCCCGCTGCGATTTCTTTAAACAGTGAAGGAATCGCATCGTACTTAGCAACATTATAACTCTCCGTTACTTCAGAAGCACTGTACTCGTAAACTCCAAGTGCGTTATAGGAGTACTTACCATCACGTGTTTTCTCAACACTAAGTTCCTTACCATTTCTATCGATTATATAATATGTATAATACGGCCCTAAAATGCCAAAATTTACTTTTGACTTTACTATGGAATCATCAACTGTAACGCTGGCCATTTCTAACTCATAACTTCTCTTGCCATCAACTAATGCATAATAATTATAACCAGATTTTTCATATTTTGCTTTCTCATACTCATAAATCTGTTCAACAAACGTTGCTGTTATATTAAGTTTGTTAATGGTTCCATTAGCTTCAGAATAAGGAACAGTACTATTTTTTATGGTAATTGTAAACCCATTACCATAGAGTATTTTGTTTGAATCAAGTGTGTCAAATCCTCCACGGATTTCAAGATTTTTTGTGAGACTGCCAACTACAGTATCATATCCTGCAGGAATAGCCATATTCACAAAATTGATAAAATCGGATTCTGTGGAAATAGACACTTCCATAACCGTACCCATGTTTTCCGGAAGAGCACTAACTACATCCGGAGCTAAGAATAAACTGTATCCGTCTGCCGCAGCACCTGCGCTGCCCACTACGAACATTAATGCTGCAACTGCTGCAGCCTTCTTCATCATGTTTGATCTTTTGTTTTCCATCAAACAAGTACCATCCTTTCGAAAATAAATAAATTAAAATTTAATAAATAAATTAAAATAACGCCTTTTCAGTCACTACCACGATGTAAATGACTCGTTTTGAACAATCTGCACATTTCATAGCAATTTCTGAACATGAGCTGTGTTAAAAACACATAATCTGAACGAAATCTTGTTGAAACTATACAAATTTTCATCAACCTTTTTGATTATACATGATTTTCACATTGTATTCAATAGTTTTTTATAAAAAAGAGACTGAAAAAGTGTACAAATTTTCGAAAATTTGAGGATTGATTTCCGTCATCGAATGACGTCTTATTTTACATATAATAAAAATACAAGTACAATTCACTTAGCAGTTTTGTTCATATATTTTTCGTCTACTCTCTGTATTATTCACAAATTTTTAGTCATAACAACCACTTATGTGTCCTGTGTAAATCGACACACCACCCTGTAAATGTATTATAAATCAGTAAAAAACAGCATCCGGAACATGTATTTTCTCCACTTTTGAAGAGATGCGGGAAATAATATACAATATCGTTTCAAACCACCGTATCAGGTCTTCCGGCACCAGAGAACTGAAGGATTAAACGATAAATACAGATAATGATAACAATGAGTTTTTATCTCATTACTTCTACGTACTGTAATTTATGTTATTTTATAGTTGACAATTACTAATCTTATATGTTATAATATTCCTGTTAATAAAATACCAGTTAAAACTGATATTGAAAAATTATCAGAAAACTGATATAATCAAAGGAGAAACCAATGAGGAAAACAAAAGATAAAAACACTATGATATCTGAAGAGCTTACACGTCTTCAGATGAGGGAGCAGCTTGATAATTCAGCCAAAATACTGCTGGGATACCGTGTAATATGTGCTTTTATTCTTAAGCACTGCGTAAAGGAACTCGAAGGATACGATGCAGACTACATAGCGAAAAAATGCATACTCGGAGACCCGGTAATCTCAAAAGCTCCGGTTCACCAGCATGCGGGAAGCAAAATGCAGAATCAAAGTGAAGAAGACAAACCGGAAAAGGTACCGCAGGGAAACAGTGAGGATGCAGACCCGGATGAAGGGACAGTAAGGTACGATATAATATTCGAAGTCCTTATTCCCGGAGAAACAGTTCCGGTAAAGCTGATAATCAATATCGAAGCGCAGAACAAATTCAATCCCGGATATCCCCTTGTAACACGCGGATTTTACTACGATGCAAGGATGATATCAGCACAGTACGGAAAGGAATTTACTGACTCCGAATACGGAAAAATAAAAAAGGTCTATTCAGTATGGATATGCATAAATCCTGATGATGCGCACAGAAACACAATAACGAGGTATCATACAACAGCCGAAAATATTTTCGGAAGTGCGGAAAGTAACGAAGAAGATTACGACAAAATGGAAGTAATCATAGTGGGTCTTAAGTGTGACGCAAAAAACGGTGAAGAATCCGAAAACGCACTTATAAACATGCTGAGTATACTGTTTTCGAAGAAAACAGATGTAAAGACCAAAAAAGAAAAACTGCAGAGCAGACACGGGATACAGATGAAGAAAAAATACAACGAGGTGATAGAAGATATGTGTAACATAAGCGGATACTATACAGAAGACTATGATAATGCAATCAAAACACTGAATGCTACTTCAGAAAAGCTTGTAAAAGCTGAGAACCGGGCAAAAAAGGCTGAAGCTGACATTGCTGCAAAGGATGCAGCAATTGCCGAACTGAAAGCACATATTGCAATGCTTGAGAAGTCAAAGTAACTGTATTATGTAAGCCGTAATTGCTCCGGCAGAACTACATAGCACCGTCTCATTAAACAGAAAAGCCACATAAAACACATTTTTTATTCTGTGTTTTATGTGGCTTATATTTTTATAACTCATTCACCCTGAAATATTTTCCCCGATAACTCTGTCATATGTAAGAACATCAAGCTCGCTGTCGTTCTTTACTGATGAGTCATACTGAGTTGAATAAACCGGAAGAGACTTCATTTTCTCTGTCATGGCATTCACGAAGGTATCCTTAGGAGCGCCGATAGTATCGAGAATCACATAAGGAACGTAGAATGCTGAAAATTCGTTCTTCGGAAGGTGTGAAAAGTCCTCGCCGTAGTTGCTCCAGATGCAGTACGACTGTTCGAAGACAACGCCGCATGTTGAGCTGTTAATCTTAAGCTGGTCATACACATTGTTTGCGTCATTCTTGAATGACGGGAAGTGGTCGCCGACGATGAAGAGAAGTGTCGGTTCGTCAAGCCTGCTGAGGTGGTCAGCAAACTTCATAAGGGCATCTGATGTAAGCTTTATATTGGAGAGATAATTGTCAATCTCGTTTGGTGAAGGACCGTCAGTATAAGGCTGGTGGTTCTGCATCGTTGTGGTGTGAATGTAAACTGGCTCATCTGATTCACTTATAAGCTTTTCAATCTGGTTAAATACAGTTTCGTCCTTAATATATGAACCGTTATACTCCACAGGAACTGTAAAATCATCCTCAAAAATCATCTGGTCAAATCCGAAAGTTCCGTAAATACGCTTTCTGCTGTAGAATGAGCTGAGGAACGGATGAACATACGCAGTGTTATATCCCATTGACTTGTAGTAACGGGCAAATGCCGGCTGTTCTCTCTCTGCAAGCATTCTCTGAGGCATATTAGGATCGTTGAGTGACTTTACCGGAAGACCGAAGAGAAGTTCGAACTCAGTTCTTACTGTAAAGCTTGCAAATGTAGGAACTATAAGCTGTCCTCTGTGTCCCTCGGCTGCAAGGCGGTCAAATCCCTTATAGCAGTCGTCGCTCACGCCGAGCTCGTCAAATACTCTGAAATCAGCCAGAGCCTCTGACATAACGACAATAACATTAGGCTTTTTAAAATCCGGATCAGCTTCCGGAATGCTGCTGTTTTCCTCTTCACCGAGATAATTCTCTATAGCTTCCTTGGTGTAGTTTTCAGGAGTCTTCAGCTTGTTGGCAAGGTTCTCGCTTGCTGTCTGCATGAAGAAAGCCAGAAAGCTGTTTTCCTCAAATTTTTCATTGAGAAGAAATACATTGTCAGCTGATGTTGTGTCAACCTTAAAGAATGAATAAACCGGATCTGAAACTGATGTTACAAAGAACATCGAGAGAACTGATGCAGCACACGCAATCCCCGGAGCAATGCTCTTCTTCGGACTTACCTTTATGGAAGGATTGAACCAGAAAACAAGTCCGATATACACAAGTACAATCAGTGTATAAACAACGAGCTGGGGAGTAATCTTTATATACGCAAAAGCCGTAAGGCTCTTTACGCTCTTTATGAGCTTCATATCGGTCATAATAAGGTGGTTTCCGTTAGTGCCGAACTTAAAGAGCTCAGTAACTGAAAGTACAAAATAAACTATACTCTGAACAGCAACGGCTCTCCACATCTTTCTGAACAGCAGGCTGAGCGCTGCAAAAATTGCCGCCGCAACCACGATATCAAACAAAAGAACCATCGGTCTGCTCACTATAAACATAACAAGTCTGCTCGGATACTTACCCTGGTTAAGCTCAGCCATGAGCACTATAAATACAGGATACAGCAGAGTCAGGAACAGATTTGTCATCCTGTAGTTTGCTGAATTTTTTCTGCGAATTTCGTTTGTATCTCTGATAAACTCGCAGTATCTGTGATACAATCTGCTTAATGAGGTCATTTTTTCACCTTTTCTTCTGCGCCGCAGCTTTATTGTAAAAACGAACTGTCCGGAGCCCGCGGCGAAATCCGTACATGAGTCCGTAATGACAAATATATCACAATAATTTTAAAAGTTCAATAGGATAATTTATTTTTGTTTATTCTTTTTATACTGCACAATCCGGATGTTCGCCGGTTGTGCAAATTATATAACCATTCCCCCGTTTACACCTATTACCTGTCCGGTGATATACGATGCTTTTTCAGAAGCAAGAAAGACTATAGTCTCCGCTATATCATAAGGAGTACCGCATCTTCCGAGCGGAATCTCCTCAGTTATACCGGCAATCTCCTCGTCCGTATAGCACGAAGTCATATCAGTCAGCACCATACCCGGCGCTACACAGTTCACATTTATTCCTGAAGGGCCGACCTCCTTCGCCAGAGCCTTTGTAAATCCGATAACCGCAGCCTTTGCAGCTGAATAATGTACCTCACAGGAGGCACCTGTCTGTCCCCACATTGAAGAAACATTTATAATTTTGCCGTATTTTCTTCTGAGCATATGAGGAAGAACCTTACGCGAACAGTTAAGGGTTCCGAACACATTCACATCAAAAAGTCTGCGGACATCCTCGTCGGAAATCATGTCAAAAAGTCCTGTAACCGAGATGCCGGCATTATTTACAAGGACATCTATCTTCCCGTACTTCCCTGTTATATAGTCAGTCATCTGCTCAGTCTGTACCGGATCAGCCACATCAGCCCTGTAAATATCCACACCGGTCTTTTCGGCCATAGCCGCAGCTTCAGCGTCACTTTTAATATAGTTTACAATAACCTGATATCCGTTCTCAGCAAACAACTCTGCGGCTGCTTTTCCTATTCCCCTTGTTCCCCCTGTAATAAGTACTGTTTTTGGCATTGAAATATAATTCTCCTTGTGATACAATAATAGTAGAAATAAAAATGAAAGGTCCTAAAAAAATGACAGATGAAAAAATCCAGCGAATAAATGAACTCGCAAGAAAATCAAAAACTCCCGAAGGACTCACTGAAGCAGAAAAAGCTGAACAGCAGGCCCTCAGAAATGAATACAGACAGAGCATAGTCTCAAACCTCAGTGCTCAGCTCGACAACTGCTCGATAGTTGACGAAAAGGGCAACGTAATAAAAAAGGTTAAAAGAGTAAAGTAGAATACTGCCCCTAAAACTCTGACTTAAACACATTCGGCATAAGCTCACTCAGCCTGAACACCTTCGGCTCACCGTTTTCCGCAAGGACTATCTCAAAATCCCCTCCGCAGAACTCGCTCATAACCTGCAGACAGGCTCCGCACGGAAAACACATCTCTGAAACAGGATCCCCGGACTTTACAGCGCCAGTAACGGCAATTGCTGTAAAGTCCTTTTTGCCTTCAGAAACAGCTTTGAAAATTGCTGTTCTCTCAGCGCAGTTCGTAAGTGAATATGAAATATTCTCGATATTGCATCCGGTATAAATCTCACCGTCAGCACACAGAAGCGCTGCCCCTACTGCAAATCCCGAATACTTACACCATGAATTTTCCCTCGCGCTGACAGCCTTTTCTATAAGTGACTTATACATACTATAATATTCCCCCTGTTTTATACCTGCACACTGCTTCGGAAAAGCAGCTGCGCATCACGATTATTCTGTAACTTCTATAGTATATCATTTTTTTATTCACAGGACAAGGTGAACTGTTTTTTTACGTTCAAATTCGTTTATTTTGCCATATTCATTATCCACTTTATTCCTTGACATAAATTAAGCCGTGTAATATAATTAGTGTGTATATTTATATTCGGATATCGTACATAGTTCAACTTAGGGTAATGTGTAATCGTATCTAACCAAATTTATCAAATCTTAACAAGGAGGCTCGTATTAATTGAACTACCAAAACAATCATCGCAGACGCTCAGGCGATGAAAGACCAAATTCAAAACCATCATCACGACAGAAAAACGATTCAGGAAATACTGCGGAAACTCAGAATTCAAAAGCAGCTAAAAAAGACAACCGTAAAACACCAGTAAAAATCATCCCTCTTGGTGGTCTTAATGAGATCGGAAAAAACATGACTGCTTTCGAATGTTCAAATGATATATTCATAGTTGACTGCGGTCTTGCCTTTCCTGACTCCGAGATGCTCGGCGTTGACATCGTTATACCTGACTTCACCTATATCGAAAGAAATCAGGCAAAGGTAAGAGGTGTCGTTCTTACACACGGACATGAAGACCATATCGGTGGTCTTGCATATCTTCTCAAGAAAATCAACGTTCCTGTTTACGGAACAAAGCTCACACTCGGACTTGTGGACGGAAAGCTCAAGGAGCACGGACTTTCAGGCAAGGTGACACTTACTGAGGTAGCCCCGAAGAAAACGGTAAAAATGGGCTGCATGGCAGTTGAGTTTATCTCTGTAAATCACTCCATACCTGACTCTGTAGGTCTTGCAATCCACACACCTGCCGGTGTTCTCGTACACACAGGTGACTTCAAGGTTGACTACACTCCTATCAACGGAAACCCAATCGACCTTGCACGTTTCGGAGAACTCGGTTCAAAGGGTGTACTTGCCCTCATGGCTGACTCCACAAACGCTGAACGTCCGGGATTCACACAGTCTGAAAAGACTGTCGGAAACTCATTTGAAACTCTCTTCGCAAGAGCAGAAGGCAAGAGAATCATCATCGCAACATTCTCTTCAAACATCCACAGAATCCAGCAGATTATCGACTGTGCCGTACGTACTGACAGAAAAATTGCCGTATTCGGCCGCAGCATGGTAAATGTTATTTCAACTGCAATGGAACTCGGATACCTTGAGGCTCCTGCAAATACAATTATAGACATCGACCTTATGAACCGCTATGAGGCAAGCCGTATCGTTCTTATCACTACGGGAAGCCAGGGCGAACCGATGTCAGCTCTTACACGTATGGCAATGAATGACCACAAGAAGGTCAACATCAACAGCAACGACTTCATCATCATATCAGCAACACCTATCCCGGGCAACGAAAAGTTTGTTACAAAGGTAGTAAACGAGCTTATGAAATCAGGGGCCGAAGTTGTTTACGAAAAGATGTACGAGGTACACGTTTCAGGACACGCCTGTCAGGAAGAGCTCAAGCTCATGCTTGCACTTACAAAGCCTAAGTTCTTCATCCCTGTTCACGGTGAATACAAGCATCTGAAAAAGCACTCGCAGCTTGCCGTGGAAATGGGCATACCTGAAAGCAATATAATCATCGGTGAAATAGGTAACGTAATCGAAACAGACGGTGTTGACATGCGCGTAACATCCCGTGTTCCTGCCGGCAGAATTCTTGTCGACGGTCTCGGCGTAGGTGACGTAGGCTCAATCGTTCTCAGAGACAGAAAGCACCTTGCGCAGGACGGTCTTATCATCGTTGTTATCGCCATTGACAAGGCATCAAACATTATAGCTTCAGGTCCTGACATTATTTCAAGAGGATTTGTATACGTAAGAGAATCAGAAGAGCTCATCGATGAAGCAAAGCAGGTGCTCAACGCAACACTTGCCCAGTGCTCAATCCATGACCTCAGAGAGTGGAATTCACTCAAGACAAAGCTCAAGGATTCACTTTCAGATTATATCTACAGCAAAACAAAGAGAAGTCCTATGATTCTTCCTATCATTATGGAAATCTGATTATGACATTACTATAGTTACAGCTTCCCCTGCTCATGAAGCAGGGAAAACTGTTTTATTGTATCTGTCAGGCATGTCTGCAGTCTGTCAGACTGCCGGAGGTAAACGAAACAATACATTCTGCGTTTACCGTATTTTTTTGATGAAGGAGGGATTTTCACGAAAAAAAGAAAGCTGATACCGCTTGCTGTCTCATCAGCTCTTATGATTGTTCTCTGTTTTGTATCTGCTGTCAGAATCTACAGATACAGTGAGGAAGAATCGTTTATATACATGCTCATAACGCTTCTGCTGATTTTTGTTGTTGTTTCACAGGCAGTGCGCATGCGCCAGAACATATACAAGTACTTCAACCGTATTGAACGCAGCCTCGACCAGGCAAAATGCTTCACGCTCTGCAATGTGCCTGACCCGATTGCCATTACTGACAAAACAGGAAAGATACTCTGGTACAACAACTCGTTTATTGAGACAATATCCGGCGGAACCGACGCTTACGGACTCAGCATCTGTGAAGGTCTCAGCATAGATCCCCAGTCCCTCCAGAGTCAGAAGAGCTTCACGGTTGATTTCAGTGACAGAAGATATACTGTAAAGTGCACCATAAACAGGGATCATAAGGTTGAACTCCGTATTCTCTACTTTACTGATTCAACAGAATATCTTAATGTTCTTGAAGAGTACAATGACAAGAAGCCGACGGTTGCCCTTATAGTAATAGACAACTACGATGAAATCTTTCAGAACACCAAGGAAAGTGAACGCTCAACTGTCCTTGCGAACCTTGAACAGTCCCTTGAAAATCTCACAGCCGGCACACAGAGCCTTCTCCTGAGATATGCCAAGGACAAGTTCATGATTGTTTTCGAGGAAAAGCATCTCAGAAAGGTTATAAGCGAACGCTTCAGCATCCTTGACGAAGTAAGAAAGTCAGGTGCCGGAACCGGTATTCTCATAACAACATCCATCGGTGTCGGAAGCGGAGGAAGCTCCATAGCCGAAAGTGAACACTTCGCAAGAGAAGCCCTCGATATGGCACTCGGCAGAGGCGGCGACCAGGCCGCAGTAAAAACAGCAAACGGATACGAATTTTTCGGAGGTCACTCAAAGCCGGTTGACAAGCAGTCCAAGCTCAAGACCAGAATGAAGTCAAATGCTATACAGAAGCTTATAGAAGACGCATCAACAGTATTTATCATGGGCCACATGAACGGTGACCTTGATGCACTCGGCGCTTCAATAGGTCTTTCATGCGCGATTTCAATCTCAGGACGCCAGTCCTTCATCGTAATAAACGAAAAGGCTCATCTTGCTCCTGAGCTCATTCAGAGAGCACGTGAACAGATTGAAGACATCAGCTTCATCACTGAGGCTGAAGCCCTTGAGATGACTGACAGCGACAGCCTCCTGATTATAGTTGACACACACAAGAAGGCGCTTCTTGAGAGCAAGGCTCTCTTTGAAAAAATCAAGAACGTCGCTATTATCGACCACCACAGGAAGGACGTAAACTACATCGACAACGCTCTCCTGTTCTTCCATGACCCGAATGCCTCATCAGCATCCGAAATGGTTACGGAAATAATCCCGTACTTCAAAGACTTCTCAAGACTTCCTGAGGAAGCTGCAAATGCTCTTCTTGCCGGTATTATGCTTGACACCAAGAACTTCGTAATACGCGCAACAGTAAGAACCTTTGAAGCTGCAGCATATCTTAAGAAGATGGGTGCGGACACAGTTTCAGTCAAGGAATTTTTCACAAACAGCATAGACTTTTACAGAATGAAGGCTGCTATCGTTTCATCAGCAGAGCTCTACAAGGGTTTTGCGGTATCAGTTGTTGAAACAACACCTGAGCTTGAAAGATCAATGAGAGTAATCGCCTCACAGGCTGCCGACGAACTTATGAACATAAGTGATATCAGCGCGTCATTCGTAATCTTCGATGCCGGCGGAAAAATGAATATATCAGGCCGTTCATACGGCAAGGTTAATGTACAGCTCATCGTTGAAAAGCTCGGCTACGGCGGAGGACACCAGACGATGGCTGCTGCACAGATTCCGGACATAAGCGCAGCTGAAGCAAAGGCTATGCTTCTTGCTGCGATTGAAAAATATTTACTTGAAAATATGACAGACACTAAAATACTTACTCAGAAGGAGAACTGAAAAAATGAAAGTTATTTTTACACAGGACGTTAAGGGCTCTGGAAAAAAGGGCGAAATCAAAAACGTATCTGACGGATACGCAAGAAACTTCCTTATCACTAAGGGACTTGCAGTGGAAGCAACACCTAAGAACCTCAGCGACCTTGAAGGAAAGCAGGCTTCCGTTCAGCACAAAATCGACGTTGAAAAGGCTGAAGCAACTGCTGCCGCAGAGGTAATCAACGGCAAAAAGGTTGTTATCAGGGCAAAGGCCGGTGCAGCCGGCAAGCTCTTCGGCGCCGTAACATCAGCACAGATTGCTGACGCAATAGCAGAACAGTACGGCCAGAAGGTTGACAAGAAGAAGGTTTCACTCAAGTCTGAAATCAAAAACTTCGGTGAATACGAAGCTGATATCAAGCTGTACAACGGTATAGCTGCAAAAATGACAGTTGAAGTAACAGAGGGATAAAAAATGCGCGAAAATAGCTACACATCTGCACAACCGGTAGCTGGATTCGAAATGCCACACAGTATTGAAGCCGAGCAGTCTGTACTCGGCTCAATTCTTATAGATTCAAATGTTCTGGCAGTAGTGCTCGACAAGATTAACCCGGAGTTCTTCTATACTGAACAGCACCGCGAGCTTTTCTCAATAATGATGAGAAAGTTCTCTGACGGATCCAAGTCAGACGTCGTTACTGTTCTCAATGAAGCTCTGAGTTTTAAAGTATTTGAAACGGCTTCGGAAGGCAGACAGTATCTTGCCTCCATAATGAATATGGTACCGTCCGTTTCAAACGTCGAGGACTACTGCAGTATTATTGCTGAAAAGTATTACGCAAGAAGTCTCGCGACAATCGCACAGCAGATTCTCAGCGAGGTCGCAGGAGGCGGATACGAAGCAAAAACACTGCTTGATGCTGCTGAACAGAAAATCTTTGACATTCGTCAGGGACGTGACCTTAAGGGCCTTACACCGCTCAATGACGTTGTCTACGGGGCATACGACCGACTTGCCAAGATAACCGGTCCTGACAAGGAAAAATATCTTGGTGCAAAAACAGGGTTTACAAAACTCGACGTGGTAACAACAGGTCTCAACCGTTCAGACCTTATACTTCTTGCCGCCCGACCAGGTATGGGAAAAACCTCATTTGCGATGAATATCGCCCTGAGTGTTGCAAGAAAAAGCGAAAAGGAAGTAGCAGTATTTTCACTGGAAATGTCAAAGGAGCAGCTGGCAACACGACTTCTCTCAACGGAAGCGCTGGTCGACAGTAACAAGCTCCGAAGCGGCAAGCTTGAAAAGGACGACTGGATGCGTCTTGCCTCAAGTGCTGACACACTCTGCCACCTCCCTATGCTCATAGATGATACGGCAGCCATCACTGTTCAGCAGATGAAGGCAAAGCTCAGACGACTCAGCAATCTCGGTCTCGTGGTTATCGACTACCTCCAGCTCATGACAACCACACTCAAAACCGACAACCGAGTTGCCATCATCTCTGAAATCACAAGACAGCTTAAAATCATGGCAAAGGAGCTTGATGTGCCTATCATTCTGCTCTCACAGCTTTCACGAGGACCTGAAGCAAGAACTGACAAGAGGCCTATGCTCTCTGACCTCAGAGAATCAGGTTCCATCGAGCAGGACGCCGACATCGTTATGTTCCTCTACCGTGATGCCTACTACAACAAGGAATGTCCTACTCCAAATATAAGTGAATGCATAGTTGCAAAAAACCGACACGGTGAAACCGGAACAATCGAAATGGTATGGGACGGACAGTTCACACGATTCGCAAACAAGGAAGGATAAGCATATGCTTCGTCAGATTTCTGAAACAGTCAGAAAATACAGCATGACAAAACCGGGAGATGAGATTGTCGTGGCCCTCTCAGGTGGTGCAGACAGTGTGTGTCTCCTTCTTGCTCTCTGTGAACTCAGTGATGAGCTCGGCATAAAGGTTTCAGCTCTCCACGTCAATCACTGCCTCAGAGGTGCGGAAAGCGACCGCGACGAGCAGTTCTGCCGCAGTCTGTGCGAAAAGCTTGGTACTGAGTTTATCTGCGGAAGATTTGACGTGGCTGCACTGGCCCGTGAAACCAGACAGTCAACTGAGCTTGCCGCCCGTGACGTACGATACAGGTTCTTTGCAGAGCAGTCACACGGAAGAAAAACTGCAACTGCACACAATGCAAATGACAATGCGGAAACAGTTATCTTCAACCTCACCCGCGGAACCGGAACAAAGGGAATCTCCGGAATACCGCCGGTAAGGGACAGTATTATCCGTCCTCTTATAAATGTAACCCGCGAGCAGATTGAAGAGTACCTCAGAGAAAAGGGTCAGGACTATGTAACTGATTCAACAAATCTCACCGATGACTACACACGAAACACTATCAGGCACAACGTCATCCCTGTACTTGAAAAAATAAACTCCTCCTTCTTCCGCACAGTTTCATCTGACTCTGACAACTTCAGAACAGACAATGACTTCATAGAGCAGGAGACTGCAAGGGCATATGAAAAATGCCTTACAGCGGATCTGTCACTCACCGGTCTCTCTGCTTTCCACCCTGCCGTACGCAGAAGATGCATATCAAGACTTCTTTCCGAAAGCGGTACGGAGGTAAACAGCAGAAGAATAAATGACATTGAAAAAATCTGCATAAACGGAGGAAAAATAAACCTTTCCGGAAACATCTATGCAGTGTCTGAAGACAGCACACTGAAAATCATAAAAATAACGCATCCGGACACATCAGAAGCGTCAGAGCCGGTTCCTCTCGGATACGGAACCAGCATTTTCCGAGGGAAAAAAATTACTGTCACTCCGCTGAAATACGACGGAATACCGGCAAAAAACAGACTGGATGCTGACAGAATATCCGGAGACGCTTTTCTCCGCGGAAGAATGCCCGGAGACAGGATAAAGCTTGCCGGAAACAGCTTTACATCATCAGTCAAAAAGCTCTTCAACAGCTCTGTTCCGCTCCCGGAGCGTGACAGAATCTGCTTCATATCAGACAGCAAAGGGCCGGTTTTTATCGAAGGCTTCGGGGTCGCCGAACGCGTCGCAGTGACTGATGCTACAAAAAACATACTGGAAATAACAGTGGATTGTGAATAAACAATGAAAATATATCAGCAGCTGTGCTGAAAGCTTGACTTTATAGCATTTTCACTGTAAAATATTCTTATTGATGTTTATTACAGTAAACGAAAAAAGTGCTTTCTTTTACTGGATTTCACGCGCGTGCGCAAGTCGGCGGATGTGCTGAAGTGGAACTTAATACAAAAGACAGGAGTGATGTCATGACACCTAAAAAGAACAAAGGTCTTCTGACCTATATCTCAATTGCAGCTGTTATCATCCTGGTTCTCGGAGTACTTATCCCGAACCTTGAACAGGGCAATCAGACAAAGAAATATTCCGAGATTCTGCAGTACTTTGACAACTACGAAGTTTCCGAATACAGTCTTAATCTGAAAACCGGCGAGCTCAACATGAAGCTCCGCGACACAGATGAAAAGATTACATACACAGTACCTAACGTAGGCCTTTTCCTTCAGGACACTGACTCTGAAATAAAAGACTACAGGGAAGAATACAATATCATTCATCCTGATGAAAAGATAGAAGTAAACTATATAAGAGGAACAGACAACTCATGGATTATCACAGTAATCCCGACAGTTCTTCTCCTCGTAATGGGAATCGCACTTTTCTTCTTCATGATTCGTCAGGCCGGAGGCGGCGGAAAGTACAGCAACTTCGGCAAGGCAAATATCAGACCTGCGAACGGCAAGAAAACAACATTCAGCGATGTTGCCGGTGCAGATGAGGAAAAGGAAGAGCTTAAGGAAATTGTTGACTTCCTTAAAAATCCGCGAAAGTATGACGAGATAGGCGCAAGAATTCCTAAGGGTGTTCTCCTTTTAGGCCCTCCTGGTACAGGTAAAACCCTTCTTGCAAGAGCTGTTGCCGGCGAAGCCGGATGCCCTTTCTTCTCAATCTCAGGTTCTGACTTCGTTGAAATGTTCGTCGGTGTCGGTGCCTCAAGAGTAAGAGACCTCTTTGAACAGGCCAAGAAAAACAGCCCTGCCATTGTATTTATCGACGAAATCGATGCTGTAGGACGTCACAGAGGCGCAGGTCTCGGCGGCGGACACGATGAAAGAGAACAGACTCTCAACCAGCTCCTCGTTGAAATGGACGGCTTCACAGCCAACGACAACGTAATCGTAATGGCTGCTACAAACAGACGTGATATTCTCGACCCAGCCCTTCTCAGACCGGGCCGTTTCGACAGACAGATTGTTGTTAATTACCCTGACGTAAAGGGACGTGAGGAAATCCTCAAGGTTCATGCAAGAAACAAACCGCTTGGTCCAGACGTTGACCTCAAGGTAATTGCAAAGACAACACAGGGATTTACAGGCGCTGACCTTGAAAACCTTCTCAATGAAGCTGCTCTTCTTGCTGCACGTGCAGAAAGAAAGGCAATTGTTGAGTCAGACATTGAGGAAGCAACACTCAAGGTTATCGCAGGTCCTGAAAAGAAATCACACATTGTTACAGACAGAGACAAGAAAATCACTGCTTACCACGAAGCAGGACACGCAATTGCTGCATACCACCTTGAAACACAGGAAAAGGTTCATCAGGTTACCGTTATTCAGCGAGGCATGGCAGCCGGTCTTACAGTTACAAGACCTGTTACTGATGATTCACACATGTCAAGAACAAAGATGCGCGAATCAATCATAATGCTCCTCGGCGGACGCGTTGCAGAGGAAATCGTGCTTGACGATATCTGCACAGGTGCTTCAAACGACCTTGAACGTGCCACAAAGACAGCAAGAAACATGGTTACAAAGTACGGCTTCTCAGAAAAGCTCGGAACCATTGTTTACGGTGACGAAAACAGCGAAGTATTCCTCGGCAAGGACTACGGCCGCTCAAGAAACTACAGTGAGGAAATTGCTTCACAGATTGACGCTGAAGTACGCGAGATTATCACAAACGCTCACGAACAGTGTGAAAAGATTCTCAGAGACAATATGGATCAGCTCCACAAGCTTGCACAGTATCTCATAGACAACGAAAAGATTGACGGAGATGACTTCGAAAAGCTTATGAAGGGCGAACTTGATACAGAAAAGCCTTCTGAAAGCTCTGATGATATAATCTCAGAACTCAACACTGAGAAGAACGAGGAAGAATCAGCTCTTTCATTCACTGATTCTTCAGATATCGATATCGAATAAAATCTGACCTTACAGGTTCAGAACAGTATAAAAAAATCACTGTCCGTCACGGACAGTGATTTTTTGTTTATTAAAGCCTCCCCGGATTTTTCTCCGGGGAGGCTTTATTTACTGTTCCGGCACACACTGAAAACCGGATTAACAAGCATATTTCAAAACGGTACTGTATCAGCCCGTACTTCCGAAGCCGCCGTTTCTCACATCAGTAACGTCGTCATCATAAGTGATTCCGTACTCGGTGAAAATACCCTGTGCAAATGCCTCACCGGCATTAAGTGAGATAGTAAGACCTGTGTTTGAAGCATTGGTAAACTTGATCATGATGTGACCTTCATTGTCTGAGTAATAGTAGTCACTGTCAATTATACCAACGGTATTGTTAAGCTGCATACGGTACTTAAAGCCAAGACCGCTTCTCGGATAGCATCCGAGCATCCAGCCGTCCTCAATCCTTACTCTTATTCCTGTCGGAATTTTGATTGTCTCACCGGGAGCAAGTGTAAACTTAAGAGGTGTGTAGAAGTCATAGCCGGCTGAACCCGAAGTGGCTCTCTTAGGAAGCTTTATTCCCTCATAAACCTCAGCAGCCTCCTCTGCGCTGCATCCGTCAAATGAATCTGTCCAGTCCTTTACAAACTGCTCCCTGCTTACTTTCTGAAATTCTGCTATTCTTTTCATTGAATGATATTCCTTTACTTTTTCGGTCCAAGTCTGTCAATAACCTTGGAAATAAACTGTCTTAATGATGCGAGGTCTGTAAGACCAACTGTTCCGTCAGCGTCAACGTCTGATCTTGTCTTCTGGTCGCCTTCAAAGCTCTTCTTGTCAACAAGTCTTACTGCCATTACCGAGAGGTCTGTAAGGTCAACTGTGCCGTCTCCGTTTACATCTCCGTAAATGATTTCAGAAGGAGCCTGTGATGTCGGAGCCGGAGAAGAAGGAGCTGGTGAAGATGGTGCCGGTGAAGACGGCGAAGGTGAAGCTTCAGGCTTTACTGTCGGTGATGCAGGTGTTACAGGAGTTGTCTGTGTTGTTCCGAGACCGCCGTTTATATTGCTCTTTGCACCTGATGCGTAGTATTCTGTAACTGACATACCGTTGGCACCGAGAGCTGTCTGATGGTCAAGACCGATAAACTTTCCGCCATCTGTCTGCCAGAGTGATTTCTTAAAGAGATTGTATTTGTCATCATCCCAGTTCATAAATGATGAGTCCATAAGTCCGCCTGTGTCACCTGAGTTAGGGTTGATACACCAGAATGTGTGGTTGATATGATTTTTAATCATATAGTCACGGAGAATTTCCATCCACTTCTGGTTATCGCCTGCGTCCATATGGCCGCCCCATTCGCCTATGAGAAGAGGAGCGATATCCTGGTCATTGATATATGCCCATGTGTCGTACCAGTAGTCGTCAAGAAGAGTCTGCTCTGTGAAGTTCTTTTCGAACCATGACTGAGCATAAACTGACTTGCCGTAGTCATGAGGTGAATACATAATCTGTGTTGATTCAGGAAGAACAGGAAGGTCCTTTACGCCTCTGAGGTTTCCGCCCCACCATGCGCCGTACCAGCGTTCCTCACCAGGCTGAGGCTGGAACTTGTCAGGTGTGTTCCAGTCAGAACCTCTGTCAAATCTTGGTGACTGTTCAATACCCTCGATAAGAATAAGCGCATTTGGGTTTACGCTGAGGATTGACTTTGCACATTCTTCTGCTGAATACTTCCAGTTGTTCTTGTCTGTTGAGTCATCCCACTTTGCCATATTTGCAGGGCACTTGTCACCGCTGTACTCACGCTTTCCGTGAGGCTCATTCTTAAGGTCATACGCAAGGATTGTATCGTCCTTTGAATACTTTTCAGCAAGCCATGTAATTGATTCAATCCAGTTGTCCCATGTGATAGGCTCACCTGTAAGGTGGTTGGTAGCCATGCCGTCGCAGTCATCTGCTGTAGGCTCATAGTACCAGAGATTGTAGTTATGACCTGAGTTGTGTGAAGCAGGGCTGTGAACGTCTATGAGAGCCTTTACGCCGTACTTCTTGCACTTCTGCATTATGATATCAAAAATCTCCATACTGTTCTTGAGAGTTTTGCCGTCTTCAAGAACGAATTCACGGTTAATATTGCCGTACTTTCCTGCAGGAGTAATGGTTCCGTCCTCACCCACTTCGTCAACAGGCGGGTTATAGCTTGCCTGAACCGAACTTACCTTCTGCGGCTTGCCCTCCATCCATGACATGAGGAGCTCTGTTGAAATAGGGAAACGTATAATGTTGATACCGTGGTCTGCAATTGTTGAAAGCATGTCATCAACGTCTCTTGCATACAGTCCGTGAGGTACATTTTCCGTACAGTTAAGCCCGAACCAGTTTGCGCCTGTAAGCCATACCTGGTTTCCGTTCATATCATAGAGCTTGCTTCCCTTTGCATGAAGCCAGTCGTCATTGCTGTCGTCTGCTGCAGCAAGTACAGTTTCAGGCTTCACAGTGTCTGATGATGAAAAATAGCTGAACACGCCTGTTCCGGCTACTGCAGTAAGGCATAAAACTGCTGTTATTTTCCTAAAAATGCTCATTCTGATCAATCCTCCGTAAATTTTATTTTTGGTGTGTTAAAACACCACAAGAACCTATTTGTATTATACAATACATTTTCCTGAAATGTCAATACACATGAACATATTACACAAAATGAACCCGGAGCAGCTAACTGCAACGGGCTCATTTATGTTTATGAAAAGAATTAAAAAATTATTTTTCCGGACCGAGCTTGTCGATAACCTTTGAGATAAACTGTCTTACTGTAGCAAGGTCAGTAAGTGTTACCATACCGTCACCGTTTACGTCTGCTCTTATCTTCTGGTCTGCTGCAAAATCCTTCTTGTCAACAAGCTTTACAGCCATGATTGAAAGGTCAGTGATATCAACCTTTCCGTCATTGTCAAGGTCACCGTAAACAATCTCTGTGTTTGTATTGTTCTCTTCAGGTGTTTTATCAGGTGCCTTTGTTGTGACTGTTGTAACTTCAGGTTCCTTTGTAGTTGTAACTGTAGTTACTTCAGGTTCCTTTGCTGTAGTTGTTACCGGTTCCTGAGGCTTTGCTGTTGTTACAGGCTTGTCTGTAACAGCTGGCTGTGCATCAACCGGCTTTCCGCCTGTCTTCTTGCCGCCGTCAAGGTTACTTCCCTCGCTTGCAGCATAGGTTGAATAGAACTCGTTAAGTGAGATACCGTTGGCACCAAGTGCAACCTGGTGGTCAAGACCGATGTACTTTCCTGATGAAGCTGTCTGCCAGAGTGCTTCCTCGAAGAGCTCGTACTTAGGTTCATTCCACTTGATTGTTGTGCCCTTGCCGGCCTGGAATCCGAGATCGTCCCAGAGTCCGCCTGTATCACCTGAGTTTGTATTGAGACACCAGAATGTGTGGTTGATGTGATGCTTGATCATGTAGTCACGGAGAAGTGTCATCCACTTCTGGTTTTCCTTGCCGTCCATATGACCGCCCCACTCACCGATAAGCTCAGGAGCAATATCCTCGGCATTGATGTATGCCCATGTTTCATACCAGTAGTCATCAAGGAGAGTCTGCTCTGTGAAGTCCTTTTCGAACCATGTCTGTGCGTAAACTGACGGGCCGTAGTCATGAGGTGAGTAAACTATCTGGCTTGTACCGTGCTTTGGCTTGATAGGATATTCTCTTGCGCCGCGGAAGTTACCGCCCCACCATGCACCGATGTAAGGTGAGTTGTCTCTTCTGTCAGGCATACCCCAGTAGTCGCCGTCCATAGCACCGCTCATTGACTGTTCAACACCTTCGATGAGGATGAGTGCGTTAGGGTTTACATCGAGAATGGCATCTGCACACTTTGTAGCAGCATATGCCCAGTTGTTTTCATCTGTTGAACCGTCCCACTTTGCAGCCTCCTTGCCTTCCTGGCCCTTACCGTGAGGCTCGTTCTTAAGGTCGTAAGCGAGAAGTGTATCATCGTTCTTGTACTTGTCAGCAAGCCATACGAGAGAGTCAATCCATACGTCTGTAGTTACGCCTGCCTTACCGTACCAGAGATTGTAGTTGTGACCTGAGTTGTCTGTATGAGGGCTGTGGATATCAATAAATGCCTTGATACCGTACTTCTTGCACTTGCCCATGAGGATGTCGAAGATTTCCATTGAATTCTTCAGAGTCTTTCCGTCAGCCTCAACACAGTCCGGATTGATTGTAAATGCCGGGTCACTGTTAGCTGAGAAGCTGTTTACCGGATTTGGCTTTCCGTTCATCCATGAAACGATAAGCTCTGTTGAGATAGGGAAACGGATAATGTTGATTCCGCGGTCTGCTATCTGCTTGAGAACGTCGTCCATGTCTGCGCTCCAGAGATAGTGAGGTACAGCTTCATTACAGTTAAGTCCGAACCAGTTTGCACCTGTAAGCCATACTTCATTTCCGTTCATGTCGTAGAGACGGCTTCCCTCAGCGTGGAGCCAGTCATCATTGTTTGTGTCTGTAACAGCGAGAACCTGTGTGTTCTCAGCCTTGTTCTGTACAGACGAGAAGCCGAATGTGCCTGCAACCGTAACAGCACATGCAGCTGCCATAAGCCTCTTAATAATACTCATAATAGCCATTGTCCTTTCATTTTTTGTTTTCAGAATTAAAATAATGCAGCAATCCATTCCCTGTACTTTTTCTGTTTTATATTATACAATAACCAAATCTTAAATGTCAAGAGATATAAATAATTTGAACAAACCGAAAAAATTCAAGAGGTATGTTTTTATACAATAAGGTTTAATATACACAAAGCCCCGCCGGCTTAATATACCGATGGGGCAAAAGTGGAAAAAAGGATACTGTTTACATTATTTTTTAGCTGTGTATATCTGCTGCATTTCTCCAGGTGCAGGAAGTGCATATCCGTCAGGAATGTCTTCGCTGACAGTTATTTTTCCGGAGGAAACTGTTTTGCTGCCTACACTTACCTTCGATGCTGCCTTGCCTGCAAGGAAAGATACGATAACATTTCCGCTGCTGTCAGTAACTGTTATTCTGCTTCCCTTCTGAGCAGTCACATTTCCGGAGAACGTCTCATCCCAGCCGGCTGAAGCACCGCCCGGCATACCGAATCCGCCGCCGTTTCCTCCGCTTATTTCAATAAATGTACCTGATGCGAAGGTCTTTGTTCCGTCACAGTCAAACGCTTCGTTTCCGTTTGATATGGCAATTGCACCGTCAACAGTGATGCTTCCGTTTGAGTCAAATCCGTCGTGGTCTCCGTCAGCTGCGCTTACATATGCAAGACCGCCCTTAAGAGTAATTGAGTAGTTTCCGCCGCTGCTGCCGCCAGGTCTGCCCCAGCCGCCCTGATTCCAGCCGCCACCGCCTGTCATACCTGAGCCGTCAGAACCGCCCGCTGCATTGAAGCCGTCATCATCTGAGTAAACAACAACAGTTCCGCTGTTCTGTGTAATGTTTTTAGCCTCTATTCCCTCATAGCACTTCGGCACGTAAATCACAGCATCGTCATATGTATCAGCTGTTCCGCTGCCGATTACAAGGTTTTCATCAGAGTGAACGCCGTCGTCAGCAGACTTAAGAACAAGAACGCCTCCGGTTATGTTCACGTCCTTTGCTGCATGAACCGCATCATCAGAGGAATCAACAGTAAGGTTTCCGCCTGTTATATTAATTGTTCCTGATGATTTAACTCCCTTGGCGCTGAGGTCATCAGGCATCTTGTTTGCATTTCCGTCCATACCGCCGAAGCCGCCCGGTCTGCCCCAGCCGCCTGTATTGCCTGTGTTTCCTGTATTTGTGCCTGATGCTGTATAAGATGAGCCCTGATATGTGTATATATCAATGTCGCCCCCGTTAATTTTCACATCGCTTTCGCCCTGAATACCGTCACCGAACGCCTTGATCTTAACTGTACCGCCGTTTATGATTACCTTGCCCTTTGTCTCATCAGTGTCACAGGTTGACTTTATACCGTCACCGGCTTCTGAGTTTACAGTAAGCGCAAGATTTGAGAAGTCAGTATCATCAGAATCACCAATTTTAACACTGTCCTTTCCTCTGATACCGTCATCAGCAGCGTTTACTGTGATATTACCGTTGAAGATCTTGACTGAATCCTTTCCGACTATACCGTCAGTACAGTTTCCGTTTACTGTAAGGCTGCCCTTTCCCTTGATTTTAAGGTCGTCCTTTGAGTAAACCGCGCCGCTGCTGCCGTCTGCATTGGTATATTCCTTACCGTCTGAAATAACGTTTTCAGTACCCTTCTTAACTGTGATAACACATTCGTCTGCTGCCGAAGCAATGTAAACAGGTGAGTTGTCAAGGGAAGTAATATCAGCTCCCTCAAGTGACAGCTCTGCCTTTCCTTCCGGATATTTTTCCTTGTCGATGTCAACTATAATCTGTCCGTTGTCAAGTCTGCCTGAAACAGAATACACACCCGGTTCAGTTACTGTTACCGTACTTCCGGATACAGAAGCACCTTCTCCTGTAACTTCTATAGTGCTGCCGTTAAGCTTAATCACCGTATTTTCAGACTTTTCCGGAGTCTGCGGATCATCTGCCGGCGGCTCCGGAACAGTACCCTGTGAAGGATTTAATATTTTATTTAATAATAGTATATTGTCAATTATGTTCACCCTGCCGTCTCCGTTCATATCGGCGGAAGACATTTCGATATTTTCATCTCTGCCTGTAAGATAGCTTACCAGCGCCACTGCATCTGCAGTATTAATCACTCCGTCACCGTTCACGTCACCTGCCACATCTGCGGCAAACGCCGCATTTCCCGCTGTCACGCACGCAGCTGCGAGGCTAAGTGCTGTAAGTCCGCTTAATGTTCTTCTGATTTTTTTCATAATACAGTCCTCTTTTCTGAAATTATTATTCTGCTGTTCTGCTCGTCAGTCACAAATCTTACTTATCAAATCTTGCTTTTTTACAAATCATTTTTTGCGTATTTTATCTCTTTTCAGATGCTATTATATTCACTATTTATGTTTTTTCTGTTGCAAAACTGTAAAAATTTACAGAGAACAAAGTGATAACATATTCATATTTGCCGTATTGCATATATTACTATATAGTATTTTCATCGTCATTTCACTCAAAACTTTAAACGTTTTAAGACTATTTTAAGAAAGATAATCTAAAATAAAATTGTTGAAAGGAACGGGTTATTCGGGAACCAGACAAATATATTTTAAAGGGAGTGACTCTATGGCAATCAGTACCTTCAAGAGAAAGGAAATCAAGTTCATCCTCGATGAGGAACAGTTTCAGAAACTTAACTCCGTACTTACCCAGTACATGAACTACGACGAATTCTGTGTCGACGGAAAAGAATACGGCATCTACAACGTATACTATGACACGGATGACGACTATCTCATCAGAGAATCTCTTGAAAAACCTTACTACAAGGAAAAGATCAGACTGCGCAGCTATGCGTCTCCTGCTAAGGACGATGATAACGTTTACCTTGAAATCAAGAAAAAGATAGGCGGTATCGTTACAAAGAGAAGAATCTCACTCACGCTCGGACAGGCAAATGCATTTCTTCTCGAGGGTAAGCTTCCGGAACTCAAATCAGGTCCGAAGGCATACATTCAGAACCAGGTTCTCAATGAACTGGTTGTATTCCTTAAAAACTACCCTGTTGTGCCTAAGCAGTATATCAGTTATCAGAGGTCTGCTTACTTCGGAAAGGACGACAGCAGCTTCAGACTTACATTTGACCGTGCCATCACACAGAGAAGATTTGATGTTGGTCTTGACAGACCTAACTACGGAATTCAGATTCTTCCTCCGGGCCAGTATCTCATGGAAGTAAAGATCGGCGCTTCAATGCCTATGTGGCTCTCTGAACAGCTTGCTGAACTCGGAATTTACAAGACAAGCTTTTCAAAGTACGGCCGCGCATTTAAAACATTTGTCACACAGACACGCCAGTAAAGAAAGGAAGTAAAATAAAGTGTTTGAATCAATTTTCGCAGAAAGCGGACTTACTCTGTCCACATTTTTAATCTCAACAATAAGTACGGTTATGGCCGGTTTTATCATAAGCCTTATTTACCTTATAACCAACAGAAAAGAAGGATATTCACAGAGCTATGTATGGACAATCATCATGCTCCCTCCTATCGTTGCCATCGTAATCGCAACAATCGGAGACAACGTTGCAAGCTCACTCAGTCTTGCAGGTGCATTTACGCTCGTACGTTTCAGAAGTGCTCCTGGTGATCCTAAGCAGATTGCCTACGTATTCTACGCAACAGCAACAGGCCTTATCTGCGGTCTCGGCTATATCGGATATGCATTTATATTCCTTGCACTCATCGCAGCAATCATCACTGTTCTCTACAAGACAAAGTTCGGTGCCCCTGCAACAAGCAGCATGACACTTAAGATTTCAATTCCTGAAAACCTTAACTACGTTGGTCTTTTCGACAACACACTTAACAAGTACGCAGTTGACTGGAGACTCAAGAGAGTCAAGACTACAGAATTCGGTACACTGTTCGAACTCATCTACAGCATCGAAATCAACAACACTGCAAACCAGAAGGCATTTATCGACGAGATCAGAACTCTCAACGGTAACCTTAACGTAACACTTGTCCTCTACAAATACGATGACAAGGTATATGCTCAGTAATTTCTTAACCATTTTTCATTTTCATTTTAACCAGGAAAAGCGTCATGCATGAAAACTGCATGACGCTTTTCTGTTATTATACTGTCTGAATCCGGTTGGCGCAAAGCAAAAACGAAGTTACCGGATGTGCAGGGTAATAAAAAACCGTCCATTTACGCAATACTGCTTCATGGACGGATTATTACTGCCCTGCACATCCGATGCCTTCGGCATATCCGTGCAAACCGGCTGATTTTATTTCAGTTCTATTTCAAGCTCCGGCTGGTCTGTAAGACGTTCACGGTAGTCTCTCAGCATACAGTCAAGCCGGATTTTTCTGATGTCGCTTACTGATTTAACATTTATTTTCTCAAGTGACGGACGGTCGATATTCACTAAAAATGCTCCTTTTCCGCCTGACGGCACCTTAAGTGACGCATCAGTGATTTTAATATATGCTTCCGCTTCACCGTCATTTACACTGAAGAATTTCACTTTTCCTCCGTAAATATTTGTCGGTACGCTGAAGTACACCGGATCAGGAGAATCATTTTCAACGACGAGTGCAAGAGTAAGGTCATCAACGTAAAAGGCCGAGTCCTCATATATTCCCTTTGAAATAATTTTTACTCCGTCCTTTTCATAAACCGTATCCCCTGAGATATCCGGAGGATCAATACCGTCCTCAAACACAGCCTCAGCATGATACTGTGTACCGCTGCTCTCCCCCTGTTTTGTTACCGTATAGTCAAATGCAATGCTCCTGAAACTGTCAATTCCATAGATATCACAGTGAGCCTTGTTAAAACCGGTAACAAACATGATGTCGTGTTTTGTATCAGCCGTATGCGGCAGTATGGGCATGCCAGTCAGCGACGTTCTTGATGTAACTGACAGACCGTTTATAATCACATTTTCGGTTTTGACTGTCAACGGTTCGTCACCTGAATTGTATACTGAATACTGGAACCATCTGTTGTCCGGGCTTTCCTCATTTTTTATTTTACCGAAAGCAACTGACATGACCGGATACGGCGTGTTTTCGTCCCATGAGCTGTTTGTAATCTGCTCGGTTTCCTGCATAAAGTACTGGTCGGCATACCCGCTTTCTTCTGCATTGACAAGCGGGTCCTCAGGAAAAACGCCGCAGAGCAAATCACGCATAAGCGGATATCCCGTACTGCCTGCAAAGCTCTTCAGTACTTCTTCCATAACTTCTTCGTCATACTCCGTCTCCGCGTAGTTTTCCGTTTTTATAAGCTCCGTGCAGCTTACTGATGCAAAGTCATCAAGCGAAAGACCTGAAACCCCGTCAGGGTAAAGTCTTTCCGAATCAGGCGGAACCGCAAACTCATCTGCAGGAGGATTTCCGTTAACTCTGTAAAGCTGAAGTCCGAGTCTTATACTGTCAATGCTTTTTACACCGAAGCCGTACATTGATGAATAAGGGATATCATACTCCCATTTTTCAGTTTCTCCCGCCGGAATATAGAAGTACCCGATATCCATGTTCTGCAGTCCGTTCAGCGCACAGAGCGCCTTGGAAATGCCGATCAGGCTGCTGCCTGAATTGCTGACTGAAAGATTAAGCACAGCCCTGTCATCAAGGTATTCAAGGGATTCAGCAGTAATCTCAACATCCCTTTCGCTGAATATAACCGACTTTTCTATCCCGCCTGACTTCAGAAAGTCAGCGGTATCAATTGTGTATTCTTCTGTCCCGATGCTGCCCATAAGGTCCACGACCTTCCTGGCAGTCTTTTTAGGCTCCTTAACAGCAGCATCCCTGTCATCCGCATCAGCCTTTTTACCGCATCCTGCAATTCCTGCCACCATAACCGCAGCAAGAAATACAGCAAATATTTTTTTCTTCACTTTTCTCACCTTTTTACTGATTTATTCATTCCGTTACTAAATTATATCTTTTTTCCTGACTGTTTGTCAAGGAGCTGACACATCCGTTAAAACAAAAAACAGCACATCAGAGGCACACAGATACGTGCCTCAGACGTGCTGAAATCTGCTGTTTTGTTCACATTAAAAATGCATGCTCTCCGACCAGTCATCCTCGTCATATGCGATATCGTACTTCTCCTTAGGCATCATTTCGCCGTCAAAGTAGCAGTCGAAAACATCCGCTTCACTGCTGAATGCCGGCTTTGAAGTAAGCAGCGTGCCTAATTTTTTTACCGGAGCCCACCAGTTGGTTGTATCACGCTCATCAACAGGAACATCCCTGCGCCGCCTGTTCACAAGAAGTCCCTTTGAGTCAAGATATGCGGCCATTCTGTCCATATCACCGCTGAAGTCATCGCCCTTGTATTCAAATGTCATAAAAATAAGTTCGTTAAGTGCGAAGTATTGCTGATTACGAACGCCGCACTTCCAGAGAACCTGCTCTTCCTCGCTGGTAAGGTTCATAACTGAATTTAAAAATGCTTCGCGTTCCTCTTTTACAATGTAAATAATCTCCGCCACACGTTTCATAATGTTTTCCTCCTGATTCAGTAAATTACAGTAATATCTTAACATTATTCTGCGTTTTTGTCAACAACTTTAAAGCACTTTATACAATCAGAAGCTATTCAGATGTAACTGTAAAGGACGTACTGACTTAAAGCTGGTTTAAAGTCAGTACGTCCTAAACTTTTCTTTCCGTGTATACACAGCGTCCTTTGTGACCCCTTCGCCAACGCTCGCTGCGCTCACGTCGGCCCTCTTCCCCTTTCAGGAGACGCAAGGGCATGTACTCCCACACCGGCGGGGTTTACTTATTCATTTAGCGTAGTATTCTACACGTTGAACTATTACAGACAGCAAATCATCACATACTCTAACTTTATTATATCCGCGTTGTTTTAACAGAATTTATTCTCACTCACAGATATTACTTTAAAAACAGTCTTCTGATTTCTGCATAATCCTTTGCATCAGTTACACCATCGCCGTTGATATCTGCTTCGAATTTACCGGATATAATAGCCTGAGCAACATAAATTATATCTGCTGTATTTACAACACCATTGCCATCCGCATCACAGTTAGCTGAATCCACTCCAGGTATTTCTGTCGTTGACTCACCAGGTTTACGTACTTTTACAACTGTATTATCAGGTAGGTAAGTTAATTCGCCAAGTGTCTCAGGAACTGAAATCAACTCAAGTCTATTGCAGTCTGAGAATGCCCAGCTTCCTATAGCCTTGATTGAATCTGGTATAATAACAGACTTAATTTTCGGACAATAAGCGAAGGCAAAACCATCAATTACTTCAAGACCTTCATTTAATGATACACGTTCAAGTGAATCACAGGCCATGAATGCACTACCCTCTATTTTTCTGATACTGTTTGGAAGTTCTACAGATTCAATACCATCGCAATAACTAAACGCCATAAAGCCTATAGTTTCAATTGTATTGGATAAATTAACTTTTCTGATATATTTGTTGTCGTCGAAAAGGAATCTTCCTATTCTGGTTATTCCTTCTTCAATTACAACATTCTCAATATCATCTCTTTCACCAAACGGAGACGGCTTATCTTGCGGGGAATAATCCGGTATATCTCCAACACCGCTGATTGTAAGCGTTCCGTTACCATCGAGTTTCCAGCTGACATTATCTGAAAGTTTTCCTGATTCAAAATTATCAGAAGGCGGATTTTCATGTTTTTCCGTTGTTGCAACAGGTGTGGTTGCTGCTGATACTTCTGTTACTGCAGGTGTAACCACCGTTGTCTCCACTGGCTTTACTGGTCCGGCTGTGGTTACCGGTGCTTTTGTTACTGATGTTGTAACGGCCGTTGTCTCTGCCGGCTTTACTGGCCCGGCTGTGGTTACCGGTGCTTTTGTTACTGATGTTGTAACGGCCGTTGTCTCTGCCGGCTTTACTGGCCCGGCTGTGGTTACCGGTGCTTCTGTTACTGATGTTGTAACGGCCGTTGTCTCTGCCGGCTTTACTGGTCCGGCTGTGGTTACCGGTGCTTCTGTTACTGATGTTGTAACGGCCGTTGTTACAATAGCTTCAGCTTCTTCTGCTACCTTTACAACTCCATTTTTAAAATTACACTCAATGTTTTCCTGACTGTATTTTGAATTAGTCAAATAAAATTCGTAACTGTTTACATCCGCCCATTCAAGCCTG
>JAZUIH010000069.1:0-2639 GCA_045642145.1 Oscillospiraceae bacterium
ATGCCCATGTTATAAGCTATCTGTTCATCAGTAAGTCCATCTCTTGCCCAGCCTTCGAGAAGTATAAGATTATAATCCTCAAGCCATTCCTGGTACTTCCCTTTAGCCATAAGTTCACCTCATTTCTATATATACGCAAAAAGCCGGCAATCTGCCGGCAGTTTTGTTGTTGTGTCTCGAATTATCAAAAGAGCCTTTCCCGGCTATTTTAATCATAACACAGATTAATGTTAGATTTGTTGTATATCATTCAGAGCTTTGTAATAAACAGTGTACAGATATGTTCTGTCATAGCTGAGCACAGTCGCAATATCTTCCATACGCATCAGCTGGATGTATCTCATCGACAGGATACGCTTTCCGAGGCTGTCATCCGGAAGACATTCAATCATCTGCTTGGCTACTTCCACATCCTGCTGATACTGATTCATTTCCTTGCGGAGCTCTTTGATCCTCTTCGTGTGCTGCTTTTTTGAAACGGAGTCAGAGCGCTGGGAACGTTCTTCCTCTGCTCTGATTTCCATTTCAAATGCAGCAACCATTCTTGCAGACTCAGTTATTTTTCTGAATTTATTCTGAATTGTTTTCTGATGTTCTGTCATGTTCCCATTTCTCCTTATTCATATTTAATCCTGTTCTCAGAAGAAAGCACCTGTAATCAGTTCAGAATACGGTAAGCTCTCAATCCATTCCATGAAGCCGATTCTCCACTCGTCAAGCTTGTGATGCTTTCGGTCTGAGTGATAGATACTTCTGAGGACAGCGTAATTCAGCTGTACTGTTGCTTTCTGATTGTAGCTCTGAGGAAGAAGCTGTATCATCTGCCACCACCACTGTTTGTCTTTGGTTTCAACATACTTACTTCTGTAAAAATTCAGAAGTTCTATATGGCTTGCAAGTGCATATAACGGAGATACATGACATATACCGCCATCTTCGATTGTTTCCGGTATCAGATGATCATGGCTGAAATCATCAATTTCAAATTCCTTCGCATGAATTTTATGCATCGTACTGCAGCTGTTTCTCACCGTTCCCACCTTGTAAGTATCGAACTCAGTCCACCAGTAGCGAGGTGCTGTGATATCTACAGTAACATTAATCATACGCATGAACTTGCTGTGGTCTGTTCCGGCTCTGACGAGGTTCTTCATCAGCTTCAAGTCGTTTTCTCCGATACAGTATCCCCATTCAGAACCATAGTTACATTTAACCGGTGGAATGCTTTCTATTCCGAATAATTCAATTCTGTTACAATCTTCTTCGCCGCATTTGCAGCTGTCAGACTTATCCCATGAATTCATCGGATTTCTCATGCCTCTGATAGCAGCTTCCCATCCGAATACTTCGGTGTTCTCAAAACTAATCATTTCCATGCTTCCTTTCAAATAATTTCTTGATTTTGTCCAGGCATTTGTCGCAGATGTATCTTGTCTCAAATCCTATTCTTACAGGATTTTTCTCCTCAGTCTCTGCTCCGCACATGTTACACTCAATCAAATTTTTCGAGTAAGTATGTCTCATACCATTCAGCCTTCCTGATATCTTCTTCGCCGTTCTTGGCGTTGCTTCTGAATCTGTACTTGAATGCATTACACTTGCAGAAGGCTTTGACAGCTTCATCGCCGAACATTGCTCTCATTACATCAATGCATTCATTCTTGCCCTGATAATGCTTCGGATGGCAAACGTTCTTTTCCATTTCTTCTGTCATATCGCCCATTTCCATACATAACCTCCTGCTGTTCTATACGTTTTTCCGTTATATTTTCTTAAATGGCACGCATTGCATATATTAGCCCTGCCTATTCCAGTCTGTCTACTTGCTTCACTTGCAGACCTGTATGTTGCAACAAATCTTCCGTTTTTTTCATACTGATTTACTGCTTTGTCTCCGTCGCTAACATGAAGTCCTGTAATTCTTGCATGGATACAATTTTCTCTTGCTGTAGTCCACTCAAGATTTTCTATACTGTAATCTGTTTTTATTCCATTTATATGATTTATAAACGGCTTATTTTCCGGATTTGGAATAAACGCTCTTGCGAATATAGTGTGAACTGTTTTCAAATACATTTTGCCGTTCGCTCTTAACGATACAACCGGATATCCTCTTTTACCTATACCTGGATTTTTTATATGGCCTGTTTCCTTGTTTCTTATTCTTCCAATTGAAGAAACTTCATACAAAGCAAAATTTTCTATCGGCTTCCAGACTTCTTCTTGTTCCGGATGGTCTACGGCTTCATGCTGCTTTTCGGCAGCGGATTCATTTCTTATCATAGTCTCATTCCTTTCATAACAGCTGTTGTGGTTTTCCATGTGATTAATACTGCACTGCCTGCAGATTTCATCATTCTCCTCGTAATTCCTGCATCTCGATTCCATAAGTCTTGTATAATTCCTCCCTGCATTCTTCAAGTGCTTCGTCAATGACTTTCTTGGTTCTGACTCTTCGGTGTGTTTCAAACCATCTCTTCTTAAATTCAACCTTTGCATCAAGATATCTGTATTCTCCCCAGTCACCTTCCTTGTATTTTTCAAAGGTATAGATGAGACTCAGCAGGTCGTAAGCCAACCCGCTGATTTCTCTGTCCTCAAGAGGATTTTTGATAGGATTTTCACGCCATTGCCATCCG
>JAZUIH010000070.1:0-8939 GCA_045642145.1 Oscillospiraceae bacterium
TCGATTGCATCAAATTCAGATTCTTCTTCAAAATTACTGCATAATACGTCTACCTTAACTGTTTCTCCTGGCTTTCCTGAAACACTGCTTAATGAAAATATATTCTTTTCTGTCTTAGGCACATCAACAGATGTTGCTGGAACGCTTACAATCTGGTATTCCCTATAATCTCCATATCCGCCTGCTTTAACTGAAACAATTGAATTTTCATTATAATTATATCCGTAATTAAAAGGAACACCTGTTCCTGCCATCACCAGTGCACACACAAATGCAATTATTTTCTTACTTTTCATATTCCTCTCCACTCAATAATTCAATCTATTGTAAAATAATAAAGACACATTAAGTTTATCAAAAAATAAAAAAAAAAACAAGTATAAATTTTATCTAATCCAACAACATTTTCACATTTTAAACACTTAACAAAAAGAAAAACAGAAAGAAAGCATTTAAAAATAAAGCTTTCTTTCTGTTTTTTACTGCAGGCAACTAAAAAAACCTGTGATTTTGAACTATTTTTATGCTTAAGATTAATCGTGATATCGACCGGAATTTCACTACCGATTACTACTCAAGTTTTCCCGGCTTGTAGCCGCCGTCCTTTATAACTTTTTTCAGAACCTTTCCGCTTACTTCCCTGTCAAGGTGAATAACCGCTCTTTTTTCCTCAAGGCTGACATCTGCGGATACAACTCCGTCAACTCCCTCGAGATAGTTTTTGACGTGAGCAACGCATTTTTCGCACATCATGCCTTCAATATAAAGTGTTCTGGTTATACCTGCGGCTGAATCAGAGGACTCTGATGCCGGTGAATCTGCTGCTGCTGTTCCCCTGATTATATCCGGGATATTGTCAGGCAGACTGGCTCTCTTCCTGACCGCCCTGTCCTTTCCTGACATATGCGGATTGAAGAGATTCAGTCTGAGTGCATTTGTTACAACGCAGAAGCTTGAAAGGCTCATGGCTGCAGCGCCGATCATCGGACTGAGTTCAAGTCCGAAAAGCGGAATAAACACCCCGGCTGCAAGAGGAATTCCCAGACAGTTGTAGAAAAATGCCCAGAACAGATTTTCATGAATATTTTTAAGTGTCTTCCCTGACATCCTGAATGCTGCGCATACATCAGTAAGTCTTGAATTGACTATAACCACATCAGCCGCCTCAACAGCAACATCCGTACCGGCACCCACTGCTATACCGGTGTCAGCCCTTGTAAGTGCAGGGGCATCATTTATACCGTCACCGGTCATGGCTGTTTTCCCGTAACCCGAAAGAATACTCAGAGCCTTCTCCTTCTCATCCGGCATAACATCGGAAATGACATGTCTGAATCCGGCCTGTTTAGCAACAGCCTCAGCAGTTCGTCTGTTGTCACCTGTCAGCATTACTGTTTCAATTCCCATTCTGTTAAGCTGTTCAACTGCCTCACGGCTTTCAGGACGTATTGTATCAGCAACAGCGATTATACCCATAAGCCTGCCGTCAGCAGAAAAATAAAGCGGAGTTTTTCCCGCATCTGCAAGTCTCTGCCCTGCCTCTTCATCCGCTTCTGAAAGCACACCCTGTTCCTTCATAAACTTCATGCTGCCTCCGGTGATGTTTATACCGTCAATAACTCCGCTTACTCCGCACCCCGGCATGGCTCTGAAATTTTTTACTTCTTTCTTTTCAAAATTATATTCCTCACCCTTCCGGGTCACCGCCCCTGCAAGAGGGTGCTCTGAACCTGATTCAACGGCGGATGCCGCCTCCATAAGCTGCATCTCACTGAATCCGTTCTCCGGAATAATATCAGTAACTGAAGGCTTTCCCTCTGTTACAGTACCGGTCTTGTCAAAAACAGCAATCTGAGTTTTACCTGCCGCCTCCAGCGCTGCAGCTGTTTTAAAGAGAATACCGTGTCTTGCAGCCTGACCGCTTCCGGTCATTATCGCAACTGGAGTTGCCAGTCCGAGAGCGCACGGACAGCTTATTACAAGAACACTTATGGCTCTTGCCAGTGAATATCCGAAATCATGACATACGAGGAACCATACAGCTCCGGTAACAAGCGCGATACATGTAACCACCGGTACAAATATTCCTGATATTCTGTCTGCAATACGTGCAGCAGGGGCTTTGGTTGCTGAGGCATTTTCAACCATCTCTATTATTTTGTCAAGTGTCGTATCACCGCTTACCCTTGTTGCTCTGCAGGTTACTGTGCCGCTCCGGTTCACCGTCGCCGCACTTACACTGCTGCCTGCAGTCTTGTCCACAGGAATGCTTTCACCTGTAAGGGCAGACTCGTCAACCGCACTTTCGCCGCTTATAACAATACCGTCAGCAGGTATGCTTCCGCCTGGTTTCACTATAAAAATATCCCCGGTCATCATCTCATCCGCAGGAATGACAGCCTCCGTGCCGTCCCTTACAACAAGCGCGGTCTTCGGCGCAAGGTCCATAAGCGACTTGAGAGCATCAGCAGCCCTGCCTTTGCTTGAAGCCTCAAGCGTCTTTCCTACTGTAATAAGGGTAAGAATCATCGCTGCAGATTCAAAGTACAGCTCATGCATATGATGGTGAACAAGCTCATTCATTCCGCTCATGGCACATGAAGTCATCTCAAAAAGCCGTGAAACCGACCACACAAACGCTGCCGAGCTTCCGAGCGCAACAAGTGTGTCCATATTCGGCGAACGCTTTACTATTCCCCTGAATCCGCTTATAAAAAACTTCTGGTTCACAACCATAACTGCTGTCGTCATTATCATCTGATAAAGCGCACATGCAAGCGGATTTTCAGTAAAACGAAGCGGATCAGGCCATTTCCACATCATCACACCCATCGAAACATACATCAGAGGAATGAGTAAAATCAGAGATACAGCAAGACGCTTTTTCATCGCCGGTGTTTCCGTATCCTCAAATGATTTACTTTTACTTTTCTCTTTTCCCGCTCCGTTAGCTGATGACGCCCCGTACCCCGCTGCAGTAACTGCCTTTACAACCGCAGTATCATCCGCACTGCCGCTGAACGTAACTGTCATGGAGTTCGTCATAAGACTTACACTTACATCAGATACCCCCGGTACAGACCTGACTGCCTTTTCAACATGAGCCTGGCATGCGGCACAGGTCATACCTGTAACACTGTATTTTACTGTATCCATAGCACACCTCTACTTAATCTTCCTGATAAGCTCAAAAACTTCATCAGCAGCGCCTGTTTCGCCGTTTATGATTTTCTCAGTCATGCAGGTTTCCATATGCTCCTTCAGAATCATATATCCCACATTCTGCAGTGCACTCTCCGCTGCTGCAATCTGAATCAGAATATCACCGCAGTAGCGGTTCTCGTCAAGCATTTTCTTTATACCGTTAAGCTGGCCTGTTATACGGTTAAGTCTGCTTTTCAGCGCGTGAACAGTCTCCCCGTCACGCGGTGTGTGCTTGTATCTGCATTCATTGTCCTCACCGTGCTCATTACCTGAGCAGCAGCATTTTTTATCACTCATTAATATCATCCTTTTCATCCGGTATATATACCCTCACAGGGTATTCTCTGATATAATTATATACCCGTACAGGGTATATGTCAAGAACTAAAGTGAATGCGAAAAAGTTTTTACATTCACTTTATTTTATATTGATTTTTATCAGGTTACAGTGTATAATATAAGCAATGAGAACGTTTACAATCTTTTGGAGGAAGCACTTCTGTACTTTCTCAGGTTAGGGAACCGCTTAAAAAGCGGAAAACGATGTATAAGGAGAAGTTTTATGAAAATAAGAAAGGTAATTTCAGCTTTAGCTGCGCTTTCCATGGCTTTTACAGCAGTATCCTCAGCAGGTGCTGCAGGAACAAGGGTTTCAGTTCATGACCCTTCCATAATAAAGGACCCGGCAAGCGGAACATACTATGTTTTCGGCTCACACATTGACGCTGCAAAAACAAACGACCTTCAGAACTGGAAGCTGTTCACAAACGGCTATGCCAGAACAAACAACGTTGAGTTCGGCAACCTTTCCCAGAACCTGAAAAAGGCTTTTGACTGGGCCGGCGAAGACCTCGGCGACTGCGTCGGCGGATTTGCAGTCTGGGCCCCGGACGTAGTATGGAATCCGGACTACAGAAACCCGGACGGAACCAAGGGTGCCTACCTGATGTATTTCTGCACATCATCAACATGGAACACATCAGTTATAGCCTATGCAGCATCAAAGAAAATCGAGGGTCCGTATACATTTGTTGATACCCTCATTTACTCAGGCTTCACGGCAAATGACTCCTGGGCAAAGAGCACAACCAAAAATGTCAACAGAAAATACACCTCAACAAACATTGACGAGCTTATTGCAGCAGGCCAGGTAACATACAACAACAGCTGGTTCAGCAATAACGCATACAACTACAACGCATTTCCTAACGCAATCGACCCTACCATTTACTACGATACAGACGGAAAGATGTACATGACCTACGGTTCATGGTCAGGCGGTATATTCACACTTGAGATTAATAAGGAAACCGGTCAGTGTATTCATCCGAAGTCAGGCACAACACCTGACGGACGCATAGTTGACAGCTACTTCGGAACAAAGCTCATCGGAGGCTACCACAAGTCCGGCGAAGGTCCGTTTATCGAATACAATGCCGAAACCGGCTACTACTACCTCTGGGTAACATACGGCGGTCTCCTGTCAGACGGCGGATACAACATGCGTGTATTTCGTTCCGAGAGTCCTACAGGCCCGTTCAGGGACGCAGCAGGCAGAACTGCAATCCACAGTGCAAACTCAAACCTTGACGCTACCGGACTCAAGGTAATGGGCAACTATAAGTTCAATACGCTGAACAGGGCATACAAGGCCTGCGGACACAACTCCGTCCTTAAGGATGACGACGGAAACTGGTATCTCTTCTACCACGCAAGATTTGATGACAACTCCGAATACCATGAAGTAAGAGTTCACTCAATGCAGTTCAGTAAAGACGGCTGGCCTGTTGTTGCGCCTAACGAATACAGCGGTGACGCTATTGACAGAGAAGGCTATGACACTGCTGACATCGCCGGTAAATATGAATTTATAAACCATGGCAATGACACCGGATCAACAGTTTATACATCATCAGAGATAACACTTACTGCTGACGGAAATATAACCGGTGCACTTAAAGGCTCATGGTTCGAGATCCCCGGTACAAACGACGCCGTAATCACTTTCTACGGCGGCCAGAGATACACAGGAAAGTTCCTTGCCGCAAAGGACGAAAAGGGAACAAAGGTAATGTCATTTACCGCAGTCGGACCAAACAATCAGACCATCTGGGGAAATAAAACCACTGCATTTACAGGAAAGCCGCGCACCGGCTCATCCGCGGAAAAGTTTGAGGAAGGTGCATCGTTCCGCATAAAAAATGCAAACAGTAACCTCTACCTTTCACTTGAAGGCGGAAGCACCGCAGCAGGAACAAACGTATGCCAGTCTGAAACAGCAGACACATGGAAGCTTTTCAGCGCCGGTGACGACTGCTGGTACATCGCTCCTGCCGCAGCAGACGGAAAGTCACTTGTGCTCGACTGCTCAGGCCAGAAGGCTGACAACGGTACCAATATATGCATTTACAACAACAAGGAACAGAACAATCAGAAGTACTACCTTGAAAAGAATGCCGACGGTACTTATAAAATACGCACAAAAATCTCCTCTCTCGGCTCCTGCCTTGAAATTGAGAGCGCATATACAAACTCAGGCGCTAATGTTCAGGAATGGGAAGTAAACGGCGAGAAGTGTCAGAACTGGATTCTCGAACCTGTAGCTGCAGAACCGCCGGTAACTGAACCTCCGGTCACTGAGCCTCCTGTAACCGAACCACCGGTTACAGAACCTCCGGTTACCGAGCCGCCTGTTACCGAACCTCCGGTAAAATACACACCGGCTGATCTTAACAGCGACGGGGTTATCAACATAATCGACCTCATACTGTTGAAAAATGTACTCCTCTCATCAACAGACAATCAGGTAATGAGGCTTGCCTCCGACGTCAACTCTGACGGTGTCGTAAACACAGCAGATTTCACTTCCCTCACTGATATACTCATCGGGAAATAATTCGTCTGCATTTTTGTCACTGACTGGAAACCACAGTGCATTTTCCAGTATTATCTGATACTTACAAATCAAAACCGCGCAGCTGTTATCGCTTCAGCTGCGCGGTTTCTGTTCATTTATTTATTATATTTTTTATCTTTTGTTCTACACTGCATTCTCCGGTTTCCCGGTCTGTTTTCTGCCGGACTTATCTGTTTTTATGTCCGTTTTCAGAATTCAGTAAGTTCATCAATGATCTGATCAGCTTCTGACTTTACATTTTCAGAAACATTCTCAAGGCCTGTTATATTAACGTTTCTTGTTGTCTTTGCATCATATGTGCTTGCTTTCATAACTTCCTTGATATCAAATCCTGTTGTTTCCTTTACTGATTCAAGAACCTTTGCAAGTACTGCTGGTGTATATCCGCCTACAGATGCTGCACCCGGTTCGCCGCTGCCTGAGTCAATTACTGTAATCTTGTCAATCGATGCAATTGGCTTTGCAACAGCTTCAGCAATTGCAGGGAGCTGATTGATAATCATCTCTGTCATAGCAGCGCTGTTGTACTTTGCATATGCTTCAGCCTTCTTCTCCATTGCCTCAGCTTCTGCCTTACCTTTTGCTGCGATTGCTTCTGCCTCTGCCTTACCCTTTGCTGCGATTGCTTCTGCTTCAGCAATACCCTTTGCCTTGATTGCCTCTGCTTCCTGCTGCTTTGCAAATTTGTCAGCTTCAGCCTGTGCTTTCTTTGCTTCCGCGTCCTGAATTGCCTCAAACTTTTCAGCTTCAGCCTTTCTCTGTCTCTCGATATACTCAGCTTCTGCTTCCTGCTGTCTTCTGTACTTGTCAGCCTCGGCCTTTTTCTTTATCTCGGCATCAAGTGCCTGTTCTGTAACCTCGGCTTCCTTTCTCTTAAGTTCAATTGTTCTTTCCTGCTGTGTAATATCAGCATTTACCTTTGCAGCCTCAATACTCTTACGCTGTTCCTCTTCCTGAATCTTGTATGCAGCATCTGCAACAGCCTTCTGAGTATCTGATTCTTTCTTAAGTTCTGCTTTTTTGATTTCGAGTTCATTCTGCTTTGCAGCTATCTCTGTCTCTGCTGCAACCTGTGCATCATTGGCTTCCTTGTCAGCTGCAGCCTTTGCAATTGCAATATCTCTCTCTGATTCTGCTCTTGAAATAGCTGCTGCCTTTGAAATCCTTACTACGTTGTCAACACCAAGATTTTCGATTACATGGTCATTGTCAACGAAGTTCTGCACATTGAATGAAATAATATTAAGTCCCATGCCTGCAAGGTCCGGTTCTGCATTTTTCTTTACCATCTCGGCAAATTTCTGTCTGTCAGAAACCATTTCCTCAAGCTGCATCTGTCCGACGATCTCACGCATATTTCCTTCAAGAACTTCTCTTGCTACTCTTCCGATATAGTCTGTCTTTTTGTTAAGGAAGTTTCTTGATGCCTTATCGAGCATGTCAGGTGTGTTGCCAATCTGAATGTTTACTGCTGCATCAACGCTGATGTTGATGTAATCAGCTGTAGGAACCGTTGAGCTTGTCTTAACATCAATAGGAATAAGCTGAAGGTTAAGAACATCCTTTTTCTCGAAGAACGGAATTTTGATTCCTGACTTACCGATAAGGTATTTTGGTGTTTTTCTCAGTCCTGTAATTATGAAGGCCTCATCTGTGGAAGCCTTAACGTAGCCCGACATTAAAATCAGCAAAAGTGCCACTGAAATAATTACTGCCGGAATAATAATCTCAAGATTCTCTAAAATAATTCTCATAAACAACGTCCTTTCTCAATGAAAACTGTCTGCTAATAAAATCCGTAAATAAAAATGTCAGTTAAATACTTCATTCATATTACCTCATCCCTTTTCTTTATTTTATGATTATATTATAACAGAATAAATGGAAGTAATTAATAACTGAAAATATAAAATAACTCATGTTTTTTTCACTAAAAAAGAAAAATAGCCCTGAATTTCATCAGAGCTACTGTAATATTTTTATTTATACTTCCTTCGGCATCCCAGTGTATATCGGCAAACTGTAAACGCATTTATTTAATGTGTACACAATTATATGCAGGATTGTATACATATGAAATGTAATATAAGACTCCCTTATTTACTGTACCTGTCGTACAGTTCCTTGTCTATCATACCCTCATCAAGCATCTGCTCAGACCAGAGCTGAAGTGCCTCTATGGTAACAGATATCTTCTCAAGATTCTCTCTTATAAGAATAAAATCCTGAATCTCATCGTCATTTATTCTGCCGTCAGAGGCAATCTCAATAAGACGGTCCTTGCTGCCCTGAATCTTATTCAGAGAGGCCACCATCTCCAGTACTATCTGTGAGAGATGATTTTCCTTTATCTCCGGAACGTACTCCTTTCCTATAGGGCATTCATTTGAGCAGTAGTAGTTGCAGAGGCCCGGTTTTTTATAGGCGTCAGACATCATTAATATCTCCTCAGGGTGTGCAAGTGATTTTCTGCTCTCAATCTTCTCTATTCTCTCGGGCTGAATACCCTCAAGTATCTCGCTTGCTTTTTCCCTTGAGTAACCAAGCTCCTCTCGTCTGAGCTGGTAAGGAGTTTTGTTTTCCTTTACTGATGAACGTCCCATAACTGTTTTCCTTTCTCCTTTAATTTGTATGCCGTCATATAAAAAAAGACGAATCACATAAGTGATTCGTCCTGCTGGCTCCCCCGACTGGACTTGAACCAGTGACACCCTGATTAACAGTCAGGTGCTACTACCGACTGAGCTACGGAGGAATATTTGTGCCGGCGTCTATCTATCTTCCCGGGCCGTCGCCAGCCGAGTATTTTCGACGTGAA
>JAZUIH010000071.1:0-15804 GCA_045642145.1 Oscillospiraceae bacterium
CCTTTTTCTAACTATCAAATAGGAGGTATTTTCAATGAAAGTTAGACCTTCAGTAAAGCCTATGTGCGAGAAGTGTAAGATTATTAAACGCAAAGGCAAAATAATGGTTATTTGCGAAAACCCAAAGCATAAACAGAGACAGGGCTGATATTCAGTCCGCTAACGGAGGTGCAATTAGTTAATGGCAAGAATAGCTGGTATTGACTTACCGAAGAACAAGAGAGTTGAAATCGCTCTTACTTACATTTTCGGTATCGGTAACACAACTGCAAAGAAGATCTTAGCTGAAACAGGTGTTAATCCTGATACAAGAGTAAAGGATCTTTCAGACGAAGATGAAAACAAGCTTCGTGAATACATCGACAAGAACATCAATGTTGAAGGTGACCTCAGAAGAGAAATCGCTCTTAACATCAAGAGACTTGTTGAAATCAACTGCTACCGCGGTATTCGTCACCGTAAGGGTCTCCCTGTAAGAGGTCAGCGTACAAAGACAAACGCAAGAACTCGTAAGGGTCCTGTTAAGACAATCGCTAACAAGAAGAAGTAAGGAGGGAAATGAACAATGGCACAGCAGAAGAAAAAAGTTACTGTCAAGAGACGCAGAGAACGTAAGAACATTGAAAACGGCGCTGTTCATATCCAGTCCACTTTCAATAACACAATCGTTACAATCACAGACGTACAGGGAAATGCAATTTCATGGGCAAGCTCAGGCGGCTTAGGCTTCAGAGGCTCAAGAAAGTCAACTCCATTCGCTGCACAGAACGCTGCTGAAGTAGCTGCCAAGGCTGCTATGGAACACGGTCTCAAGTCAGTTGAAGTTTACGTTAAGGGACCAGGATCAGGTCGTGAAGCTGCTATCAGAGCTCTTCAGACAGTAGGTCTTGAAGTTAAGATGATCAAGGATGTTACACCAATCCCACATAACGGATGCCGTCCTCCAAAGAGAAGACGTGTATAGTAACAATATTTATAACTGAGCTATAGTTTGCTTGGCGTCGAATACAAATAACAAATTCGATATTTTTTAAAAAACGGAGGTAATAGCAATGGCTATTAATAAAGAACCACTTCTTAAGAAATGTAAGTATTTAGGCATCAGCCCAATGGTTATGGGTGTTTCAAAGGACACAAAGCGCAAGGCTGATCAGGGTAACAGAAAGAAGCTTTCCGAATACGGAATGCAGCTTAAGGAAAAGCAGAAGCTTAAGTTTATCTACGGTGTTCTCGAAAAGCAGTTCTACCACTACTTTGAAATCGCTGAAAAGCAGCAGGGTCAGGCTGGTACAAACCTTATCACAATTCTTGAAACAAGACTTGATAACGTTGTATTCAGAATGGGTCTCGCTTCAACAAGACGTGAATCAAGACAGCTTGTTACTCACGGCCACTTCAGCGTAAATGGTAAGAGAATTGATATTCCTTCATATAGAATCAAGCCGGGTGATGTTATCTCTCTCAGAGAAAACAGCAGAAAGAGCACAAAGTTCAAGGAAATCGTTGAACTTACAAACGGCAGAGTAGTTCCTCTCTGGCTCGAAGCTAACAAAGAGGATTTCTCAGCTAAGGTTGTTCGTATGCCTGCAAAGGAAGACCTTGACTATGAAGTAGAAGAGCATTTGATTGTCGAACTTTATTCTAAGTAATCTCCTGAGGTTTCTTAAAATAATGACAGTCAAACGACTAATTACTATTAATGTGATTGCGAAATAGGAGGGTTTTTATGCTTGAAAGAATAGAAAAACCGGAAATTGAAACAGTTGATCTCAAAAGTGACGGCAAATACGGCAAGTTCGTACTCTCTCCGCTTGAGCGCGGATACGGTATTACACTTGGTAACAGTTTAAGACGAGTATTACTCTCCTCTCTTCCTGGTGTTGCTGTAACTTCAGTTAAGATTGACGGAGTTCATCACGAACTTTCTACAATTCCGGGTGTTAAAGAAGATGTTACTGAGATAATCCTTAGCATTAAAGGTTTAACAGCCAAGCTGCACAGCGACGGTCCTAAGACAATCTTTATTGAGGCTGAAGGCGAGTGTGAAGTAACTGCCGGCGACATCAAGACTGATTCAGAAGTTGACATTCTTGATCCTGGCATGCACATTGCAACACTCAGCAAAGATGCTAAATTATTCATGGAAATTACTCTGGACAGAGGCAGAGGCTATGTTTCAGCTGAACGTAATAAGCAGATTATAAATATGCCTATCGATGTAATTGCTGTTGATAGTATATATACTCCTGTTTTAAAGGTAAACTATCATGTAGAAGATACTCGACTCGGTCAGGTTACTGACTTTGACAAACTTACATTAGAGGTTTGGACAGACGGTACAATTTCCGCCAAGGAGGCTATATCTCAGGCAGCCAATCTCCTCAACGAGCATCTAAAGTTATTCATCGACCTTTCAGAGGAAGCATGTATAGCTGAAGTATTAGTCGAAAAAGACGATAAGGGTAAAGAAAAAATCCTTGAGATGACCATTGAGGAACTTGACTTGTCGGTACGTTCGTTTAATTGTTTAAAACGTGCGGGTATCAATACCGTTGACGATCTCATCAACAAGTCCGAAGAGGAAATGATGAAGGTTCGTAATCTCGGTAAGAAATCTTTCGATGAAGTTAAGGAAAAATTACAGTCACTTGGATTTGACCTTTCTTCTGAAGAAGAATAATTGTAAAACATTTTCATTGCTGACACGTTGTCAGCGTCACTATAGAAAAGGAGTGAATTTCAATGCCAGGTACAAGAAAGCTGGGTAGAACAACAGATCATAGAAAAGCTATGCTCAGAGCTATGGTTACATATCTTCTCGAAAACGGACAGATTGAAACAACTGTAACAAGAGCAAAGGAAGTTCGTGCTGTTGCTGAAAAGATGATAACTCTTGGTAAGAAGAACGACCTGCACTCAAAGCGTCAGGTTTTAGCTTACGTTACAAAGGAAAGCGTTGTAAAGGATTTATTCGATAACATCGCTCCTAAGTATGCAGAAAGAAACGGTGGTTACACACAGATCATCAAGATCGGTCCACGCCGTGGCGATGCTGCTGAAATGGCTATCATCAAGCTCGTTTAATTAATATTAACTGACTGATAAAAGGCTCTGAACTCATGTTCAGGGCCTTTTTTAATGCCTGTTGTATTACTGATCTGTACACAGATGATTCATTAATTTGTTTAGAATAGCTATTGAAAAAATGTAAGTTTATGATATAATTGAAATATATCTGCGAAAAATACAATATAAAAATACAGGAACGGGCCGGGCAGATTATATATCCGGCAGATTACTGATTACAGGAGGAAATGATGGACATAACACGGTCGCTGCTGTTACTGGCAGGTCTGGCTTTCTTTATTTACGGGATGAATGAGATTTCTCAGCATCTTGAAAAGCTTGAGGGCGGAAGAATAGAGAGAATTCTGAAAAAAATTACTTCCAGTCCGCTTAAAAGTCTCGCACTCGGATCACTTGTTACGGTTGCGATTCAGTCGTCTTCGGCACTTACTGAGATTCTGGTAGGTCTTGTTAATTCAGGCATACTTGAGCTTGGTCAGACTATAGGACTGCTGATGGGTTCAAATATTGGTACGGCATTTACAGCATGGATAACGTCACTTGGAGCTACACCGCTGCTTATACCTGTCTGGGCTTTGTGCGCGGTTTCCGGTATTGTAATAAGAACGTTTTTCCGAGACAGCAAGCTAAGCGATGTGGGAACAATTATGTTCTCATTTGCTATTATGTTCAGTGGCATGATTTTTATGATTGAATCCATGGACACTCCGCTTTTATTCCTGCAGCGTTCTGATTTTTTCCTTGATAATCCGGTTCTCTGTCTTCTTGCCGGTATGGTGTTTACGGCACTCACACAGAGCTCATCAGCGACAGTTGCACTTTTACAGGCATTTTCACTGTACGGTGGGCTGTCAGCCGGTGCGGCAGTCCCGGTTATTATGGGTCTGAATATAGGCACATGTATTCCTTCAGTTATTTCAAGCACCGGTGCCGGCAGAAATGCCAGAAGAGTATCTGTAGTTCACCTTTATTTCAATCTTATAGGTACAGTTGTTCTGACTGCAGCTTATATAGTTACAAGCATATTTACTGACCTGAAACTGGATGAAATACACGTGAATATGGCCGGTATAGCTCTTATTCATACACTTTTCAATGTATTCACGTCTGTTATACTGATGCCTTTCAGAAAGCATCTTGAAAAGCTTGCGGTTCTTACAATAAAGGGTGAGGACGAAGCAGGGGAAGAGGAAAAGGTGGCTTTCATAGATGAGCGTCTCCTCAATACTCCTTCATTTGCTATAACTGAGTGCAGAAGCCTTACAGAAAAGATGGCTCAGCTCTCTCTTGAATCCTTCCGCAGCTCTCTTGAAGTGATGATAAAGTATGATGAAAAAAAGGCAGAGAGAATTCTCGAGGAAGAGGATATCATAGATGATTATGAGGACAAGCTGGGTACATACCTGATTAAGCTTTCCGGCTGTTCCATGACAAATGAGGACGCTGCACTTGTATCCAAGCTTCTCCACTGTATCGGTGACTTCGAGAGAATATCCGACCATGCAGCTAACCTTGTTAAGATTTCACGTGAAATGAATGAAAAGAAAATCCGCTTCTCCCATGCAGCACAGATAGAAACGGAGATTCTTGAAACAGCAGTATCCGATATACTTGAGATGGCGGTTACAGCATTTATAAACAATGATTCAGACCTTGCACGAAAGGTTGAGCCGCTTGAGGAAGTAATCGACGGACTTCGAATGGAGCTTAAAAACCGTCATGTCCGCAGGCTGCAGCAGGACAAGTGCACAATTGAACTCGGATTTATTTTCTCGGATTTACTTACAAATCTTGAACGTGTTTCAGACCACTGTTCAAATATAGCCGTATGTCTTATACAGCTTAAAAATGATAAATTCGACACACATGAGTATATAACCAATCTTAAGGAAAGCGACAAGGAGTTTCAGGAAATGCGCTTCCAGTACGTTGAAAAATACTCTTTACCGGATTAAGCGTAACAGCGCCTGACCGGAATAAACAAATAAGAAAAGTTACACCGGAGCCGTAAAGTTCCGGTGTTTTTGTTATCCTGCGTATTCTGTCTGTCTGTTCAGTATGCGTATCTTAAATTTAAGATTAAATTATAATATAAATATTAAATTTAGGTATTGACAACGATTACATACTGTGATATAATACTGAACAGAGGGTTGAAAACGTTTACTGAGAAACGTTTTTCGTGTTACAGTATATTCAGTAACTGACTGAATTATTACTGCAGATTGTGTGTGAAAGGAAGAATACGGATGTCACGAGCATCAAAGTGTATTGCATCATTTGTACTTGCTGCTGTTATGACAATGTCCGCATTTTCAGGCGGATTTCAGAACGGAAGTATAAGCGTAACAGATGCAGCGGAAAGTCAGACCTACAGATTTGACAATGTTAAGATTGAAGGCGGCGGCGGATTTGTACCAGGAATTATTTACAATCCGACTGAAGAGGGCCTTGTATACCTGAGAACAGATATGGGCGGCGCCTATATCAGAAACAAAAAGACACTTGAGTGGGAACCGATTACTGACTGGGTTTCTCCGGACGAGTGGAATCTTCTCGGAATCGAAAGTCTGGCAACTGATCCTGTTGACACAAACAGGGTTTATATCGCAGCAGGTACATACACAAACAGCTGGACCAGTATGAACGGTTACATCTGCCGTTCCGATGACTATGGTAAAACATGGACAAGAACGGAACTTCCTTTTAAGTTTGGTGGAAATATGCCCGGCAGATCAGTCGGGGAACGACTTATGATTGACCCGAACAGCAACAATATTCTTTACTTCTGTGCAAGAAGCGGAAACGGTCTGTGGAGAAGTGAGGACTACGGTGAGACGTGGTCAAAGGTGGAAAGCTTTAAAAATCCGGGAAATTATGTCGAGGATCCGGAGTTCGAATATTCCTCAGATAATCTCGGTCTCTGCTTTGTGGTGTTTGACTCAGCAAGGTCAGAGTCAGGTGCGCCGACTAAGGATATTTATGTAGGTGTATCAGACAAGGACAATCCGCTTTATGTCAGTCACGACGCAGGTGCTACATGGGCGCCGGTTAAGGGTCAGCCTGCAGCAGCAACATTTACAAAGCATAACTCCGGTGACGGTGTTCTTGATATTGGTATACCGCATCACGCTGTAATCAGCGACAAGGGTATGATGTACGTTACCTACTGCGACAGAGGCGGTCCGTATCAGTGCATGGACGGTGCTGTTTACAGATACAACATAAACACAGGCGAATGGAAGGACGTTACACCTCCGTCTGGAAAGGACTGGGATGGTTCACCGAAGTATGAAAACTACTATGGTTTCGGCGGTATTGCAATGGACGCTCAGAACCAGGATACGCTGATAGTTACTTCGCTCCAGTCATGGTGGCCTGACAATCTTATCTACCGTACAACAGACGGCGGTGAGACATGGGATGCCATCTGGGAGATGGGTGATACATATCCTTCGAGAGTACTTAAGTACAACATGGATATATCAAAGGCTCCGTGGCTTTCATGGGGTAAAAAGATATACGGTGCTGAGGCAGGTCTTTTCAAGGGCGAGGATATTATGAATCCTGTTCCGAAGCTTGGATGGATGATGGGCGACATCGAAATAAATCCGTTCGATTCAGATGAGATGATGTACGGAACAGGTGCTACAGTATACGGTTCACATAACCTTACAGACTGGGACGACGGAAAGCCGGTTGATATTGAGGTTATGGGTGTTGGTATAGAGGAAACTGCAGTTCTTGATATTATCTGTCCTCCGATAGACGGCGTTGAGGTTATAAGCGGTGTCGGTGATATCTGCGGATTTGTTCACGAGGATGTTACTGCCGGACCTGAATGCATGATGACAGGACCGACATTTACAAGTACAACAGGTCTCGACTATGCTGAGCTTAATCCGGATATCATCGTAAGAGTAGGTAATTCGGACAAGGAACAGTATGAAATGATAAAGAAAAGTGTGGCTGTATCAAAGGACGGCGGAAAGACATGGTCCGAGGCCCAGCCTAATGTAAGCTACACATTCCCGGCGAAGAACAATGACCCGGACGATATAGTTCAGGGCGGTAAGGTTGCGGTTTCAGCGGACGGTTCTTCATTTGTATGGTCAACAGCTACAAGCCAGGGAGTTATATGTTACTACAACAGTGCATGGGTTGCAGTAGACACACTTCCTGCCGGTGCAGATATATGCTCTGACAGAGTAAATCCTGAAGTTTTCTACGCATATGCAAAGAACACACTCTACAGAAGTGAGGACGGAGGACGCACCTTTGAGGCTGTTCAGAAGGATCTTCCTGCTGACAGTGCAAAAATCAAGGCAGTACCGGGCAGGGAAGGCCACGTATGGATTCCTGGCCCTCAGACAGGACTTCAGTATACAGCTGACGGAGGAAAGACTGTCAGCACTGTGAAGGGCGTTAAGCGCTGTGATGTTATCGGATTCGGCAAGGCGAAGGAAGGCAGTGATTACCTTGCGGTTTATATGTGCGGCCAGCCTGATGACAATGTATACGGCGTTTACCGTTCAGATGACATGGCAAAGTCATTTATAAGAATAAATGACGATGACCATCAGTACGCATCAATCAACTACGCAATTACAGGCGACCTCAGAAAGTACGGTAGAGTATTTTTCGGAACAAACGGACGCGGTGTTATCTACGGTGATATTTCCGACGGCTCTGAGCCTCAGAAGCAGCCATCCGTTTCAGAAACAAAGGAGCCTGCAGGTAACGGAAAAATCATCTACGGTGACTTTGACAACAGTGGTATTGTTGATATTACTGACCTTTCGCTTCTCAGCCTTTATCTTATCGGTGATCTTAAATTCACGAAAGAACAGTTAGCAGTGTCAGACGTCCTCGGTGACGGTTCCGAAGTAAGTCTTGCCTCACTTGCGTGTTTAAGACAGTATTTATCATATCCGGGTAAATTTAAACTCGGTCCTTCTAAATAATATACCTTTTTTTACCACTATCCCGCATCCGGCAGGAGCAATATCCTGCCGGAAAACAAGCGGAACTTACTAATGACATTTTCATTCAAAATTAAAATAATGCAACAATAAAAATACACCGGGACCATCCTCCTGGTGTATTTTTATTTTGTCAGGTATTATTTACAAAATCCGTGTTTCGTTAAGATTTTCTTAAGAAAGTCTTAAGAAAACAAAAGCGTGTTTATATGCAAAATACACTTGATTGAAGGTCAAAAATTGTGTATAATAGATAGTGACGTATATGTGTACGAAGACTGTTAATGCATTCCGCGGTACTTCCGGAATGCAGTCAAAGGAAAGGAAGTTTTTTATGAAAAAAGTAGGTTTTTTAGGCGCCGGAAACATGGGCTTTGCAATCATGAAGGGAATTACAGGCAGTTCACTTGAGGACATTTCACTGTATGCCTTTGATATCAGCGAGGACCTCAGAAAGAGAGCTGAATCAATCGGCGTTAATGTATGCACATCTGAAAACGATCTTGTTGAAAAGTGTGACTATGTATTTCTTGCAGTAAAGCCGCAGGTTCTCTCAGGTGTACTTGAGACAATAAAGCCTTCTCTCACACCTGAAAAGGTAGTTGTATCAATTGCTGCAGGTATTTCAGGCGAATATCTCAAGACACGTACTATGCCGGAGCTCAGGGCTGTACTCGTTATGCCTAACACACCTCTTCTTCTTGGAGAAGGCGCAACAGCACTTTCAAAGGTTGAACCGACAACAGATGAAGAATTTGCACTTGTATGCAGCATTTTCGGCGCGTGCGGAGAATATGCCGTGCTTTCAGCTGACAAAATGAAGGAGATAATAGCCATTAACGGAAGCAGTCCTGCATTTATCTATCTCTTTGCCAAGGCATTTATTGAGTATGCTTCTGAACAGGGAATTTCAGAAGAGGCTGCAAAGAAGCTGTTCGCAAAGACACTTATCGGCTCTGCAAAGATGATTACTGATTCAGGAAATACAATTGATGAGCTTATTAAGATGGTTTCATCACCGGGCGGTACAACACTTGCCGGCCTTGACAGACTTTATGAAGGCAGTCTCGTACAGGTTGTAAAGAACGCGTGTGAAAGCTGTACCAAGAGAGCATATGAGCTTTCGGAATAATCAGGAGGAAAAATAATGGCCGGATTTTTTGGATTAGGAGATTATAACAGGGCAGGAACGGGTATATCAAAAAACGCTGCTCCGAAGGGCGGACTCAAGCTGTTTTTTGAGATTCTCGGAGTAAGAGTGTGGAAGCTTTTTGCACTGAATCTTATCTATGTTCTTTTCTGCCTTCCGGTTATAACAATCGGTCCTGCAACTGCAGGAATGATGAAGGTTGTAAAGAACTATTCGATTGACAAAAATGCTTTCGTATGGATGGACTTTATAGATACATTCAAAAAGAATTTTTTCAGAGCACTTGTCATGGGCATTATTGATATAATTGCATATGCGGGAATTATAAGCGGTCTCCTTATTTACTGGTCGCTGGCAAAGAGTAAGGAATTCGACACACCGGACATGCTTTACTACATTCTTTATGTTATTACACTCAGTGTAGGCGTTACATTTACAATAATGAACTACTACATATACCTCATGATGGTTTCAACCGACCTTTCCATGAAAAATATAGTAAAAAATGCACTTGCGCTGGTTTACCTTGCGCCAAGGAAGAATCTCATTGCACTTCTTTCAATGGTTATTCTTCCGGTTATTCCGTTATTACTCGTTATAAATGTAAATCTTCAGTTTCTATTTATTTTCCCGTTTGCTCCGGCGGCATTTATTGCATTTATTATAGCATACTGCTGCTATCCGGTAGTACAGAAATATGTAATAGATCCGTACTATGAGGCACACGGTGAAACAAATCCTGAACGTCCTGAAGCAGCTTCCGGCGATGAGGTTCTCTTTGAGGATATGGGCGGAAAGGAAAAGCCTGTTGAACCTAAGAAAAAGAGCGGAAAAGGCAAAATTATTTCATAAAACACTTTACAATCAGGTGTTTGTATGTTATAATATTATACGTACCGTGTACTTGGAGCATGGATATAGCCTGATTCAGGAGATTTACCTTCCTTGTTCTATGTTACGGCATTCAGAATTTTTCAAAGAGGTGAAAACGCAATGTTATTAAAGGAAGAAAAGACAGCTGTTATCGAAGCTAACAGAACACACGAAAAGGACACTGGTTCTCCAGAAGTTCAGATCGCTATCCTCACAAAGAGAATCAACGATCTCAACGAACACCTTAAGGTTCACAAGAAGGACCACCACTCAAGAAGAGGTCTTCTCAAGATGGTAGGTCACAGACGTAACCTTCTCAACTACCTTCAGAAGAAGGACGTTGAAAGATACCGTGCTGTTATCAGCAAGCTCGGCTTACGTAAGTAATTCTAAAAAGGCAGTCTGGAGAAATCCGTCTGCCTTTTTCAGTATTTACACAATTTGACAAGGCAGTACTCATTTAGCATTAAACAGAGAATCCGGGTAACCGGAGATGATATTTTCCGGGTTTTCTGTTTATTGCTGAATATACTGCCTTAGCAAAAAAATATTTTTCGGAGGCGGAAAAAAGATGTTTGAAAATTACAGAAAGTTTGAAACAACATTCGCGGGCAGACCGCTTGTTGTTGAAACAGGAAAAACATGCGGCTTATCCAACGGTTCATGCTGGGTAAGATACGGTGAAACAGTAGTTATGGCTAACGTTACTGCAAGTGTTAAGCCAAGAGAGGGCGTTGACTTTTTCCCTCTTTCAGTTGACTACGAAGAAAGACTTTATTCAGTAGGCAGAATTCCGGGCTCATTCACAAAGAGAGAGGGCAAGCCTACAGAAAAGGCTATCCTTACATCAAGAGTCGTTGACCGTCCTATCAGACCACTCTTCCCTAAGGATATGAGAAATGACGTTTCAGTTGTTATGACAGTTCTCGCAGTAGAACCTGATAACCTTCCTGAAATCGTTGGTATGATTGCCACATCAATAGCTATCTCTATTTCAGATATTCCGTGGAACGGACCTGTTGCCGGCGTAAGCGTTGGTCTTGTTGACGGCGAACTCGTTCTTAACCCTACACTTGAACAGAGAGCAAAGAATGACCTCAACCTCACAGTTGCAGGTTCTATGGAAAAGATCGTAATGATCGAAGCAGGCGCAAACGAAGTTCCTGATGACAAGATGCTCGAAGCTATCGAATTCGGCCATGCAGAAATCAAGAAGATGGTTGCTTTCATCAGCGATATCCAGAAGCAGATCGGCAAGAAGAAGTTCGAATTCGAATCAATGGAAGTTGACCATGACCTCTTCGATGCAATTGCTGAACTTGCTGAAGAAAGAGTAAAGGTTGCTCTTGATACTGATGACAAGAACATCAGAGAAGAAAGACTCCAGCCTATCAAGGATGAAATACACGAAAAGTTTGACGAACAGTATCCTGACCAGATTGCTATGATAGACGAATGTATCTACAAGCTTCAGAAGAAGATTGTAAGAAACTGGCTCTACGAAGGCAAGCGTGTTGACGGAAGAGGCATTGACGAAATCAGACCTCTTGCTGCTGAAGTCGGACTTCTCCCGAGAGTACACGGTTCAGGTCTCTTTACAAGAGGTCAGACACAGGTACTTACAATCGCTACACTCGGTCCTGTAAGCGATGCACAGAAGATTGACGGTCTTGACGAAGAAGACACAAAGAGATATATGCATCAGTACAACTTCCCTTCATATTCTGTTGGCGAAACAAAGCCAAGCAGAGGTCCGGGAAGACGTGAAATCGGTCACGGTGCCCTCGCTGAAAGAGCTCTTGCTCCGGTAATTCCTCCGGTTGAAGAATTCCCTTATGCATTCAGACTCGTTTCTGAGGTTCTCTCATCAAACGGTTCAACATCACAGGGTTCAATCTGCGGTTCAACACTCGCACTTATGGATGCCGGTGTTCCAATCAAGGCTCCTGTAGCAGGTATCTCATGCGGTCTTATTACAAAGCCTGATTCAGACGACTTTATGACAATGGTTGATATCCAGGGTCTCGAAGACTTCTTCGGAGACATGGACTTCAAGGTTGGCGGTACACACAACGGTATCACAGCTATCCAGGTTGATATCAAGGTTGACGGTCTCACAATGCCAATCATCAGAGAAGCATTTGAAAAGACAAGAAAGGCTCGTCTCTATATTCTTGATGAAATTATGCTCAAGGCTATTCCGCAGCCAAGAGAAACTGTAAACGAATATGCTCCTAAGATGCTTCAGACAAAGATTCCTGTAGACAAGATCCGTGAAGTAATCGGACAGGGCGGCAAGGTTATCCAGAAGATTTCTGCTGAATGCGAAGTTAAGATTGATATCTCAGAAGACGGTTCAGTATTTATCTCAGGTATTGACGGCGAAAAGGCTCAGAAGGCTCTCCAGATTGTCAAGACAATTGCAAATGATCCTGAAGTAGGTGCTATCTACAAGGGTAAGGTTGTAAGAATCATGCAGTTCGGTGCATTCGTTGAAATCGCACCTGGCAAGGATGGTCTCGTTCATATTTCAAAGCTTGACAAGGCAAGAGTTGAAAAGGTTGAAGACGTAGTTTCAATCGGCGACGAAGTTGTTGTTAAGGTTATGGAAATCGACAGCCAGGGCAGAATCAATCTCTCAAGAAAAGATGCTCTCGCTGATATCGAAGCAAAGAACAAGCAGTAATATATATAATGATATATTCAGGGATTCCGCAGTGTTCTGCTGCGGAATCCTTTTTTTACGACTTCATAGTACTTGATTTTAATCATATCATATGTTAAACTATTAAGGTGATTACAGTAAACGCAGTAAAATGTGTTCACTGCAGTTACACGGCAATACTTATACGGGAGAACTAAAGATGATTAAAGTAAAAAATATTTTTTCTCTGATTCTTGCAGGTGCGATGATTTTTACAGGAGTATCCTGTTCATCATCGGGTGACATTATTTCAGAAGTTACTGATTCAGAAGCTGATGCGGATGTGATTCAGGAGGAATTACATGGCGCGGATGATGTTCAGCTGTCAGACGAACCGGAAGAGTACATAGACAATGTCTGGGCTTCATTTCTTGTAAGTCCTGCGCAGCCGGGATATACTGATGCAAGAAGGGGATACGAAATTCTTGACGTACTCTGCAAGGACCCGGTAATCGGTGAGATAGCTTCCATGTCGAGGGAGGCAGAGGCTCCTGAGGACACTGTAGCATACGATGAAAAGGTCATTACTGCAGGCGGACCGGTAAGCACAGCGAATCTCGCATACGGAAAGCTTACGGAAGTTCCTCAGTCATTTCTTAATGCTATGGTAAGCGACATGAAAAAGGAAATCGGTGAGGAATACGGTGAGCACAGCGGCGGCTCAGGTATGGGATACAGGACATTTTACCAGGCTTCATATGATGCTGAGTACGGTGATCTTCAGGTTAATCAGACTGGCGGCTACTGGGCGAGAACACTCGGTGCCTATTCCGAGCACTGTGCCGGTGTTGCAGTTGACTTTGACATTTCATACAACAACAGCGAATATCTTGAATCTGCAGGCAGATTTAACCGCGGAAGCAAGACACCTGCAAACACAGAATTTACCTGGCTTGCAGACAACGCGCACAGGTACGGATTTATATGGAGATACAAAATAGGCGGTGCTTCAGATACATTTTACGGTATGAAAACCGGAACTATCATGGAAGGCTGGCACTGGAGATTTGTCGGTGTGTACAATGCCACAAAGTTCTGGGAGAAGTGTGCGGAGGATTCTGACGGTGACGGCGTACCTGACAAGGGCTATATGAAAAATGACAACTACGTGTGGGAGGACTACTATGTTGAGAATATTGCTCAGAGCACGGATTTCCCGCATGATGAGCACGAGGCGCTGGTAAAGTTCTATAATTCGCCTGAAGGAAACAAGTGCACATACGAAGAATATATCAGCAGAAAATGATACACAGATACTGCCGGAATGATGTCTCCGGCAGTATTTTTTTACACAAATATTCAGGCGTATCAAGTCTGTAAATCACTGAAATGAAAAAATGCACAAAAAAGCTTGCAATCCGGCTGATTTTATAGTATAATTAATACATCTTATATTCTCGTAAGTACAAAATAACTTACATAAATATATTTATACAGTTAAAATCTATCTCTGCTTTACTGTGATACTGTGAAGGCGAAGGCAGATTTTACGCACACCGTAACGGCGGAAGGGATGAGAAAAAATGAAAATAGATTTACATTGTCACACTACATTATCTGACGGTTCTCTTGGTATTGAGGAAGTAATTGCCCAGGCAAAGAAAACCGGAATAGATGTTCTTTCAATAACTGATCATGACACGCTTGCGTCATTTTCGAGGGCAGCTGTCCTTGGCGAAAGATACGGCGTAAAGATTATTCAGGGCGTTGAGATGTCGGCGTGGGACAAGGAGAGAAACCAGAAGGTACATATTCTCTGCTATGCTCCGAAGAAGCCTGACAGACTTGAAGGCCTCTGTCTCAAGTGCTGCGATATACGAAAGTCATGTTCAAAGGAAATGATTGAAAAGGTTAAGGAGCTCTATCCTGTTTCTGAGGAAAGCGTTCTGAAGCATGCCACTGGAAGCAAGAGTATTTTCAAGCAGCATATTATGAGAGCGCTTATTGAGTACGGCTATGCACTGGAGTTCTACGGCGAACTCAACGACAGGCTTTTCAATCTTGAAAACGGTACATGCCTTGTTGAGCGTGAATATCCTGATGTTAAGTTCGTTCTCGAGCTTATCAGGTCTGCAAGAGGCGTGTCTGTTATGGCACATCCGGCGCAGTATGACAACATCGAGCTTCTTGAACAGCTTGCGGCTGAAGGCAAGATTGACGGCGTTGAGGTTGATCACTACACAGCTGATGACGAAGCAAGGAAAAAAATGCTCGAAATAGCTGAAAAATACGATCTTATAGTAACAGGCGGTTCTGATTTTCACGGACTTTACAACGCACAGCCGTCATTCCTCGGAAGCGGCACAACATCAAAGGAAAATCTTGACCGTATTATAAAGCTTTCAAACAAGAGAGCTGCTGAACACTGATATAACATCACAGAGGATAGCCTGTGTCTGTTAAAAGCAGGATTTAAAACAAAAATAAAGGAGTAAATAATTATGACAGTAAACTATACACCAAGGGGCGTATGCTCAAGACAGATGGTATTTGATATCGAGGACGGTATTGTAAAAAACCTTAAGGTTGTCGGCGGATGCAACGGAAATCTTCAGGGAATTGCAAAGCTTGTTGAGGGAATGAAGGCTGAGGAAGTTATTTCAAGACTTGAAGGCATCAACTGCAACGGCAAGGGTACTTCATGTCCTGACCAGCTTGCACAGGCTGTAAAGGCTAATATCTGATGTTTCACATAGAAAATGGTTTAATAAGAATTGCCGGCGCTGCACTGTGTGCAGCTGCCGGTTTGATTTTTATTATGCCGATGGGACTTGGAATAAAGAACATAGGAAATATATTCGGACTTGCTGTTTCGGTATTTTTCTTTATTGTATTTGCGTTTAACGGCTGGTTTTCGCAATTTGCCGGGATGCTGTGGAAGAGCAGTGCCGGCAAGGTGCTGGTTTCTGCAGTAACCGTATTTTTCGGAGCAGGATTTGTGGCGGCTGTTATCATATCATGCTTTATGGGCGCAGCAGCTGCAAATACTCCGTCAGAACCGCACCCTG
>JAZUIH010000072.1:0-22715 GCA_045642145.1 Oscillospiraceae bacterium
CATTGAAGGCTTTGTAAGGTCGTTGATAGCAACTACCTCATATCCTTCTGCGTCGAACATCTGTCTGAAAGCGAGACGACCGATACGGCCGAAACCATTAATTGCAACTTTAACTGACATAGTTAAATTACCTCCAAAAAATATTGTACTATAAAATAGTTTATATCTATATTCTATAACAAAACCGGAATAATTTCAAGTGCTTTTCAAGTGTTTTTTTTAAAATCAGCACGAGGGAGTTAGAAGATTTATACATAATCGGATGAATTTTTGTGATATATAACGAAACGAATGCGGTGTTGTAATAATGACTGAAAACAGTTAAAGTATGTCTGATAATTTCTATTGCGAAATGATTGATTTTAAATTTCGAAAAAAGTATAATAATAGATGTATTTAAAATACTGTACTGCTGCACGGAACCGGTACGGTATTGCCGGTGAAGTTCTGATTTGACTTAGAATCAGCATTTCCCTGAGTACAATTACAACTGAATACTGAATCAGGAGGATATCTATGGCTATCAAGTACATTTTTGTAACCGGAGGCGTTGTATCCGGTCTTGGCAAGGGAATAACAGCTGCTTCGCTGGGACGTCTTCTCAAGGCAAGAGGATACAAGGTAACAATCCAGAAGTTTGATCCTTATATCAATGTGGATCCGGGTACAATGAGCCCTTATCAGCACGGTGAAGTTTTCGTAACAGATGATGGAGCAGAGACAGACCTGGACCTTGGACATTATGAGCGTTTCATCGATGAAAATCTTTCTGTGAATTCAAACGTAACAACAGGTAAAATCTACTGGACAGTTCTCAACAAGGAGAGAAGAGGCGATTACCTTGGCGGTACGGTACAGGTTGTTCCTCATATCACAAATGAGATCAAGGACCGTATTTACCGCGTAGGCAGACACTCCGAAACTGACGTGGTAATCACCGAAATCGGCGGCACTGTCGGTGATATTGAGAGCACACCTTTCCTTGAGGCTATCCGTCAGGTTATGACTGAGGTCGGCCGTGAAAATGCAATGTACATTCATGTTACACTCGTACCGTTCATTGCAGGCTCAAACGAGCTCAAGTCAAAGCCTACACAGCATTCCGTAAAGGAGCTTCTTTCACTCGGCATTCAGCCGAACGTTCTCGTATGCAGAAGCGAATGTGAAATTCCTGATGACATGCAGGAGAAAATCAGTCATTTCTGCAACGTAAGAAAGGAAGACGTTATCCAGAACCTTACAGCACCTACACTCTATGAAGTTCCGCTTATGCTCGAGGATGAGGGACTTGCAGAGAGCGTATGCTGGCATCTCGGCCTTGAGAACAGAAAGCCTGATCTTAAGGACTGGACAGATATGGTTACAACACTTAAGTCTGCAACAAAGAAAGTTACAATCGGACTCGTAGGAAAGTATGTTGCTCTTCCTGATGCCTATCTCTCTGTTGCCGAGGCTTTAAGACACGGTGGTATACCTAACCTTGCATCAGTTGATATCCGCTGGATTAATTCAGAGGAGATTACACCTGAAACAGCAGACAGCATGCTCTGCGAATGCGACGGAATCATTGTTCCTGGCGGATTCGGCGACCGCGGTATCGAAGGCATGATAGAAGCTATCCGCTATGCAAGGGAAAACAGGGTACCTTTCTTCGGAATCTGTCTCGGAATGCAGATGGCAGTCGTGGAATTTGCAAGACATGCAGCCGGAATGCCTGAGGCTAACTCATCAGAGTTTGCCGTAAATGACTTCAATGTAATTGACATAATGGCCGACCAGAAGGACATAACAGAAAAGGGCGGCACAATGAGACTCGGACTTTATCCGTGCAAAATCATGAAGGATACTCTCAGCGCTGATATTTACAAATCAGATCTTATCTATGAGCGTCACCGTCACCGCTGGGAATTCAACAACAGATTCAGAACAAAGCTTGTAAATGCAGGACTCAGAATAGCAGGTGTATCACCTGACGACAGTCTTGTTGAGATGGTTGAAGTAAGCGATCATCCATGGTTTGTAGGCGTGCAGTTCCATCCGGAATTCAAGTCGAGACCAAACAAGCCTCAGAAGCTTTTTGAGAGCTTTATTGAAGCTTCCGTAAAGAATATGGAATCAAAGCACTGAAAATTATAGTGAACGCAAAAAAGATTTTTACGTTCACTATAACTGAATAATTCAGCAGAAACGCCCCCGGAAACCGCAATGGTTCCGGGGGCGTTTCACTGTAAGTTCATTAATTTTCAGTCATCCTGTGTGCAGGACAGCAGAACTGCTGAATTACTTTGCGTGAATGTTTGTGGTGAGTTCGCCGTATGAATCTATAAGTCCGATGCCGTTTACTGCCACAGGTTCAAGGGCAGAGGCATCATATGCAAGATATGAGTTAAAGGCAATAATATCAGTTGTTACATTTTTCAGTGAACACTTAAGTGTTACTGTATCGCCGGGCTTTGCTGAAGCACTTGATACAACAAATGATGTACCGCTGCCTGCCTGTGTCTCGGATACGCTTTCATTAACTCCGATAAATCCATTGCAGAAGGTTATCGGAATGTTGTTTACACTCTTGTCACAGAATGATGTGGCATGGTTGCTGTCTTCAAGATATCTGATTTCGTATTTGCCGTCCTTTGCGTTTTCCTTAACTTTGAAAACGAGTTCCATAACTTCACCGTCTGAGTTAATCGGGTCAAATACAAGCTCGCTGTCTACCTTCTTTGAATCTCCGAACCAGAGAAATGCAACATTGTCTACCGGAGCAGCGGCTTCCGGAGTGTTGTTACTGTTATTGTTATTGTTATTGCTGTTGTTATTATTACTGTTGTTGTTATTGTTATTATTATTACTGTTATTGCTGTTACCGGCAGGCTTTACAGGAATATTAGGCTTTGCTGCCTGTCCGTTTGTGTCTGTAATAACCGCACCCTTGTCATCAACTATGGCAAGCTCAGTTACCGGCTTGTTGTCTTCACCCCTGACTACTTCGCCGGCGGCGTCAGTTACTTCGACAACTTCGATTTTGAAGCCGTCCTCGTCAACCTCAGGGATTGATTCAAGCACTGCATTGCTGTTTCCGTCTGATTTCTGGTCAACAGTGACTGATTCACCGCATGACGCAAGTGAAAATGCGGCAGCTGCGATTACAAGTGTGCCGATTAATAAATTCTTTTTCATTTTTTTCTCCTGAATACTTTTACTGATTACTTAACTGTTACAGAACCGTTGACAAACTTTGCAGTAAGTACCTTAACAACAGGTTCGCTTCCGCTGTCGTCTCTCATATTGCACTTTGCTGAAGGATCAGAGAGATCAAATGCGATATCATATTTTCCTGCAGGAGCATCGTCCTTAACCTTAAGTGTGATTGTTGCGAGAACAAAATCTCCTGAAACGTTTGCACCCGGGTTGAGGAAAAGTGTGTTTACAGTCTTTACAGTGCCTGACTTGTCAAGAACATTGAATGTCATGTTGTTGTAAGGAACGGAGAATTCATTTTCCTCATCGTCCTTGTCGCCGCCGACTGTTTCGACAATGTCAAAGTACTTTGTGTCGATGTCGATATTGCCGAGAAGAGCCATGAAGCCTGAGTTTCCGTTGCCGCTGATCTTGACCTTAAGGCTGACTGTATCTCCGGCAGCTGCTTCAGTGCTGTCAATTGTAACTGTAGGACCGTATGGGAGGATCTCAGCTGCGTTAGGATTGTTTTCCTCCATCTTAGGAGGCTTGCCGATTGTAACCTTGTTGTCAACAATGTGCTGTGCTTCTGTTACAGGCTTAAGGTTAGGCTTTGCGTAATGTCCTTTTGAGTCAGTAATTACTGTACCCTTGTCGTCGATAAGCGCAATCTCGGTAACAGGCTTGCTGTCAGCGTCAGTAACAACTTCGCCGGCCTTGTCTGTAACTTCGATAACGGAGATCTTGCTTCCGTCGTCATCTCTCTCAGGAACAGGAGCTTCTGAAACTGCGCCATCTGCAGCATCTGTCTCCTCTGTATCTTCTGCGCTGCTGTCAGCTGCATCTGTAATCACTACTGTGCCTGTGCTTCCGCCGTCAGGTGAAACACTGTCACATGCAGATACTGATACTGCAAAAAGTGCTACTGAAGCAACAGCTATTATTTTTGATCTTATTTCTTTCATATTTGTCAGTTCCTTTCATATATTTCGTTATGTACGAAATCTGTGCGGTTACAGTTCGGAAACGGGGAATCTGCTTTCGGACTGCATTCATTATATTATATCATATGTATGCCTGATACGCAAGTGATATGGGATTTTTTCATATGATTTTCAGATTTCTGACAGCAGAATCCGGCGTTTACTGAAGTTCAGGAAAGATTTCAAGTGCCCTTCCGAGTATGCCGTTCATGTATGAAATGGCCGTTCCGTAGTTTGTAAACGGAACACCTGACTCCGCTGCTCTTTCTGCTCTGGTGTTCATTTCACGGGCGTTAAGCATGCAGCCTCCGCAGTGTATAACAAGTGAAAAATCACTTATGTTTTCAGGAAATTCATTTCCGGATGAGAATGTGTATTCAGGTTTTGTTCCGGTGTATTTTTCAATAAGGCGGGGAAGTTTGACTGTTCCGATATCACCGCACTGTCTGTGGTGTGTGCAGCCTTCCGAGACAAGAACCCTGTCGCCTGACTTCAGTGTTTCAAGTGCCTTCAGTCCTGAAACAGCCTGCGCAAGGAGTCCCTTGTATTCTGCCATCAGTACTGAAAATGATGTAAGCGGTATGGTTTCAGGAACAGTACGTGCCACAACGGCAAAAGCCTGACTGTCGGTGATGACAAGTGCGGGTGTGTGTGACAGTGCGGAGAGCGTGTCAGCAAGCGCTTCAGGCTGTACTGATACTGCTATGCCGCCTGCGTCGAGTATTTCACGCAGAACCATCTGCTGAGGAAGTATTATTCTGCCCTTCGGGGCGGCCTCGTCAACCGGTATTACAAGTATGACTATATCTCCCGGGTTTATTCTGTCACCGATTATTTTTTTACCGGTTTCAGCTGATGAGGCGTATGCGGCTATCATGTTTTTCAGTTCATTTATTCCGGCTCCTGATGAGGAGCTTACGAAGATACTGCCTTTTTCCGGAGCGGGTATTTCGGGGAGCAGATCGGACTTGGTGAACGCTGTGACAAACGGTATTTTTCTGCTTCTGAACAGGGAAACAAGCTCCGTGTCGTCTTCGGTCATTCCCTCAGTGCTGTCCACAACAAGCACTGCCACGTCAGTTCTGCCGAGTATCTGTCCGGTTTTCTGAACGCGCATTTTTCCAAGTTCGCCGGAGTCATCCCAGCCCGGGGTATCAGTTATTACTACAGGTCCTGCGGGGAGAAGCTCCATTGATTTTGATACCGGATCAGTAGTCGTTCCCTTTATACCGGAAACTACGGAAAGGTTCTGTCCGGTAACAGCATTTACAAGACTTGATTTTCCGGCATTTCTCCTGCCGAAAAAGGCGATATGGATGCGTTCTGATGAAGGTGTGTCGTTAAGTCCCATGGTTCACCTCAGAATCTGAAATCACGGCCGCCGGCAGCGATGTCCCTGAGCCTTTCCTCAGTAACGCTTCTGGCTTTTGCGTTCGGTATGTTTTCAAGCTCTCTGAGTATAAGGGCTTCACCGGTTCTGCGTGTGTCATCCGATGCATAGTCCTCAAGGTACTCTTTCAGTGTGAGGAGTGCGTTAGGATGGCAGCAGTTCTGTATCTGCTGTTTCCTGCACAGCTCCATGAATCTGTCACCGGTTCTGCCTTCACGGTAGCATGCGGTGCAGAAACTCGGGATGTAGTCCGTTTTCATAAGCCAGTTCACAACCTCGTCGAGGGTGCGTCTGTCGCTTACGTCAAACTGCTCGGACTTTTCGTCCTCAGGTTCAGGTCTGCAGTAACCGCCTACGCTGGTTTTTGAGCCGCCGCTTATCTGCGAAATGCCGACCTTCAGAATTCTCTCACGGCACTGTGCTGATTCCCTTGTGGAAATAATCATGCCGGTGTACGGTACAGCGATGCGTATGCAGGCAACGATTTTTTCAAATATATCGTCGTTTATACCGTTGTCAAATACGGAAGGATCAATATCATCAGCCTTTTTGATTCTCGGCACGCTTATTGTATGAGGACCTACTCCGTGTACTGCCTCAAGGTGCTCAGCGTGCATAAGGAGAGCAGCAAACTCATATCTGTAAAGCTCAAGTCCGAAGAGAACACCGAGACCAACGTCGTCAATGCCGCCTTCCATTGCTCTGTCCATAGCTTCGGTATGGTATGCATAGTTGTGCTTCGGTCCTGTCGGATGAAGCTTTTCGTAGCTTTCCTTATGGTAGGTTTCCTGGAAAAGGATATAGGTGCCGATGCCTGCATCTGCAAGTTTTCTGTAGTTTTCCACTGTTGTTGCAGCGATATTTACGTTTACTCTGCGGATGGCACCGTTTTTATGCTTTATACTGTAGATTGTATTTATTGATTCGAGTATGTACTCTATCGGATTCATTTCAGGGTCCTCGCCGGACTCTATTGCAAGACGCTTGTGGCCCATGTCCTGAAGTGCTGTTACTTCTTCGGCAATTTCCGCCTGTGTAAGCTTCTTTCGGGCTATATGTTTGTTTTTAAGGTGATACGGACAGTATACGCATCCGTTTACACAGTAGTTTGAGAGATAGAGAGGAGCAAACATTACGATGCGGTTTCCGTAGAAGTCCTTTTTGATACGGCAGGCAAGGTCGAGGATTTTCCGGTTTCTTTCCTCGTCCTCACACATGAGAAGCACTGTGGCTTCGCGGTGGTCAAGGCCGTTTTTCATTGCTGCCTTTTCGAGTATTCTGTCTATAAGTTCCGTGTTGTTTTTATTCTGCTCAGCATATTCGAGTGTGCTGCGTATTTCATCGTCTGAGATAAATTCTTCTGCCTTAAGGGAGTGTGGATTATACATTTGTAAATCATATGCCTTTCATTAATTTCCCGGGTGTGACTTTATTGCCCGGCGTTTACTATAATTATACATCAAAAAAATTTTATACTCAATCTATTGTTACAAAAAAATAAATATGATATAATTATCAGGTTGAGTCAGCCGCGGTCTGAGCGGCTGCTGCTAAAAATATTAAGGAATCTTTATGAAAGAAGGAAAAAAGTGTTCAGGACAGATATTGCGCTTAAAAGCATACTTGATCTTACTCCGGATATACTTCGTGAAAATGACATCCGCGGGCTTCTGATGGACCTTGACAACACTCTGACAACTCACGACAATCCAAGACCTGCAGACGGCGTCACCGACTGGATTGCCATGATGAAGGAAGCCGGAATAAAAATGGTTATCGTTTCAAACAATCACTTTGAAAGGGTAAAACCGTTTGCAGACATGCTCGGACTCGAATGCATCTGTGAGGGGAAAAAGCCTCTTTCGAGCGGATTTAACCGTGCGCAGCAGCTGATGAATATCCCGTTTGAAAATCTCGCCGTTGTCGGTGATCAGATTTTTACGGACGTACTCGGTGCAGCACTTAAGCCGGGGGTTAAGTGTGTCTATGTATATCCGATTGAATTTGAAAAGAAAGGTTTTCTTGCTTTCAAAAGAAAAATCGAGGGTCCGTTTCTCCCGAAGAAACTGTATGACGGCACCTCAGCAGCCCCGTACATGTATAAAAATGCCGTCAGTAAAAGGAAAAACTGACTGCTGCGAAGGGGTAAGGGGGCGACCGCAAAGCCCCATGAACAGTATTCCGTCTCAGCGAAAAAAAAGAACCATAACAAATCAGAATATAAAGCAGTATTTATTCGAAAGGAAAATAATATGAAAATACTTGTAATCCACGGACCAAACCTCAACCTGCTCGGCGAAAGAGAACCAGGTGTTTACGGTTCGGAAACATTTGAAAAACTTAACGGCGACATAATGGCAGAAGCTGAAAAACTCGGCGTTGAATGCGAAATCTTCCAGTCAAACCATGAAGGCGGAATCATCGACAGACTTCATGAAGCAAGAAAAGACTGCGCCGGCGTTGTTCTCAATGCAGGGGCCTACACTCACTACAGCTACGCAATCAGAGATGCTATAGCCGCTGTGAAAATTCCGGTAATAGAGGTTCACATCAGCAACACGGCATCAAGGGACGAGTTCCGTCACAAGTCAGTAATCGGTCCTGTATGCAGAGCATCAGTTGCCGGTTTCGGCAGGGACAGCTATATACTCGGCATGGAAGGCCTCGTAAGAATGCTTGAGAAGTAAGGTGAACATCATGACAAATATTGAAAAGCTGATGTCCTGTCTTCCTGACAGCAGAACCTGTGCACTTATCACTGATCCGGTAAACAGAAGATACTTCACCGGATTTAAAAGCAGTGACGGAACACTGCTCTGTTTCAGGGACGAGGCTTATTTTATCATCGACTTCAGATACCACGAGAAGGCTGCTGAAAAAATCAGCGGAATAAACGTCATTTTACAGCATGAGAAGGAGGAACAGATTGCGGAAATCCTTCTGAAGCATGCGGCGGAAACCATTATGATTGAAGCTGATACCATGACTGTATCAGAGCTCCGCGAAATTTCAGAGGAATACGGCGAAGACGTGTACATTGACTCATCTCCGGAACTCAGTGAGATAATCGCAGACCTGAGAATCATCAAGGATGACAGTCAGGCTGAGAGTATAATAAAGGCACAGCGCATTGCAGAGGAAAGCTATCAGTACATTCTTGACACGATAAAGCCGGGAATGACAGAGAAGGAAGTAGCCCTCATGCTTGACAGCAGAATGAAAATGCTCGGAGCCGAGGATATATCATTTGATACCATAGTGCTTTTCGGAAAGAACACTTCACTTCCTCACGGCGTGCCGGGGGATGATGTTCTTACAGAGGGCTTTGTGCTTATGGACTTCGGTGCAGTTGCCGACGGATGGCACAGTGACATGACGAGAACATTCTATGTGGGTACTCCTTCCGAACGTGAGAAAAAGGCATATGAAACAGTGCTTAAGGCTCAGCTTGCGGCACTTGATGCAGTGAAGCCGGGGATGGATGCAAGAGACCTTGATGCAGTGGCAAGGGATATAATTGACGCAACAGAGTTTAAGGGAGCCTTCGGTCACTCACTCGGTCACGGAGTAGGTATGGAAATTCACGAGCAGCCGAGGGTTTCACACAAAAGTGACGACGTGCTGGAGCCCGGAATGGTTATTACGGTTGAACCGGGTATTTATCTTCCGGGTGAATTCGGAATCCGTACGGAGGACATGGGTATAATGACTGAGGATGGTTTCAGAAACTTTACCGAAGCTCCGAAGGAACTCAGAATTATCAGTCTGTAAGGATTTTCTGATAAAAAGTTTTGGGATAGGTATTGCAAATTTTACTGATTTAGTGTACAATATAAAAGTAATTATATTTTTGATAATTGAGGGAACTACACCGTTTCCTTATATTTACAATTTATTTGGAGGTATTTATTCATGATTTCAGCTGGTGATTTCAGAAACGGCGTAACATTCGAAATGGACGGAAACGTAGTACAGGTTATAGAATTTCAGCATGTTAAGCCAGGTAAGGGCGCTGCTTTCGTAAGAACAAAGTTCAAGAACGTTATTACAGGTTCTGTTGTTGAAAGATCTTTCAACCCTACAGACAAGTATCCTACAGCTTTCGTTGAAAGAAAGGACATGCAGTATCTTTACTCAGAAGACAACCTTTACTACTTCATGGACATGGAAACATACGAGCAGATTCCGATTGACAAGGCTAAGCTCGGCGACAGCTTCGCTTTCGTAAAGGAAAACATGGAAGTTAAGGTTCTTTCATACAAGGGCAACGTATTCGGCGTTGAACCACCTTTCTTCGTAGAACTCGAAGTAACAGAAACAGATCCTGGCTTCAAGGGTGATACAGCTACAAACGCTACAAAGCCTGCAGTACTCGAAACAGGTGCTGAAGTTAAGGTTCCGCTCTTCATCAACCAGGGTGACATGATCAGAATCGATACAAGAACAGGCGAATACATGGAAAGAGCTTAAGCTCCGGACAGAATACCATTACTGAACAGCGACTTTACATGAAAAGGGAGGATTTTTTATGAAGCTTACAGAAAAGATGTCATATCTCAAGGGTTATATTGACGGCATTGACCTTGATTCTTCAACAAAGGAAGGAAAGATTCTGGCTAATGTAGTTGATGTTATGCACGATATGGTTGCATATATCGAGGACCTTCAGGGACAGGTTGATGAGCTTACAGAGCTCTGCGAAATTCTTGATGAAGACCTCGGAAGCGTGGAAGATGACTTCTACGAAGACGAAGATGATTTCGATGACGAAGACGACGATGACTACGACGAATTCGATGACGAAGATTTTGATGACGATGATGATCTTTACGAAGTAACATGTCCGACCTGCGGAGATTCAATTCTTCTCGACGGCGGAATGCTTGATGAAGGATCCATGGCCTGCCCTAACTGCGGCGAAGATCTTGAGTTCGATCTCGATGATCTTATGATTGAAGATATCGAAGATATTCTCGAAACAGAGGATCTCGATAAGGAAATCTGATAAGGCTTTCTCCTGATTTCCGGTAAACGGAGGACTTCCGTTTACTGCAATAAATCCCCCTTTTTACTAAGGGGGTTTTTATTTTAGTGAGCGTTTTACAGCGGGATACAGGAGTGGATACGACTCTGTATGCCCGGAAGCGAGGTGACTTATTTGCAGAAGCGCAGAAGAAAACAGGGAAGGTATGCCGGATATGTAAGAATAACAGCTCTTGCCTGTGTTGTTGTTCTGACAATTTTTATTTTTGACTCTCTCAGAAGACACAGCAAACCTTCTGACGGTGACGGGGGACTTACTGTTACAGTGGACAGCAGTAACGATGTCCTTGTTCCGGAATCAGAAGATGTTCCTGCTCAGACAATGCCTTCTGCAGAGGAGATACCTTACGAAAGAAAGGAAATCAACGAGGCTGATTACCGTCCGGTAACAAGGAAAAAGGCTGACCTCACAGCCGGTGAGCTTATACTTGTAAACAGGACGAACTCATACAGATTTCCGGATGTTTCGGCTCTGATGGTTAAGATGGCGTCAAATATGGATAACAAAACCTTTAAGATTTCGTACAACACCCATCAGCTTCAGAAAAACGCAATGGATGCGTTTAACAACATGATGAATGATTTTTATTCGCTGTTTTCATCCGGAGATGTAACAGTTGTAACATCCACTGTGTCATATTCTGAACAGAATGAGCAGTACAAGCCTCCTGCAGCCGGAACAGAGATACTTGAAAATGAAAACCAGCTGTCACCTGGTTTTTCAGAGCATCACACGGGATATGCCTTTGACCTGAAGCTTGTAAGCAGCACAGGAAAGATTTCGGCATATGACGGTACCGGAAACTACAAGTGGATAAATGACAACTGCTACAAGTACGGATTTACAGTAAGATATCCGGTGAACAGGGAATCTGTTACAGGCATGAAGGCAAGCCCTTCACACTTCAGATATGTAGGTGTTCCGCATTCATATATCATGAAGGAGAACGGATTTACACTTGAAGAATATATTAATGACCTGAAAAAATACGTTTCAGGATATGAGCATCTGTACTACAGCGTTTTCGGATACGACTACGAGATTTACTATGTACCGGCAAGCCCGGACGGCGATACCACTGTCCCGGTTCCGAAAAATGATGACTATACAGTGTCAGGAAACAACGCGGACGGATTTATAGTGACAATCTGCCGTGCGTCAGATGAAATAAAGGCACAGGCCGGTCAGGCTGCGGTTACGGACACTGCAGTAACCGCAGAAGGCGAAGCTGAGGCGCCGCAGGAAACAGCAGCTGAACAGGCTGTTTCCGCAGCAGCGGAAGTTCCTTCAGAAACCACAGATGTCCGTTAAGGAGTAATTATGATAATACAGTTTTCAGCTGCAAATTTCCGGGGATTAAAGGAAAAGGCAGTTATAGATTTTACAGCGTCTGCCGACAAGTCACTCACAGAGTGTCTTATCAGTGCAGGAAAAAAGACAGTAGTTCCGCTTATTGCGCTCTTCGGTGAGAATTCGTCAGGCAAGACAACCATACTGAACGCTTTCCTTACAATGCGTGAAATGGTCTGCGGCAGATATTCACATCTCTATGCCGGAGAGAAGCTTCCCTATGAACCGTTCTCAGACGGCGGGGATTCAGAGCCGGCTTCATTTACTGCAGAGTACATTTACGACGGAATAAGATATATGTACAGCTTCACCTACAATGAAACCAGAATCCTTGAGGAAATACTCTGGTACTGGCCGAACGGAAGGGAAGCGCTTATTTTCAGCAGAAAAGACGGGGAGTACCTCTTCAGGGACAATACGTTTGAACAGAACGCACTTGCCGGAAGAACGGCAGACAACAAGCTGTATCTGGCAAGCTCAAGCGAATGGAACTGCAGCAACACTGAAAATGCGTTCAGATGGTTCAGAGAACAGATAATCTGCATCAGTCCGGAAGAGTTTAAGTGCAGTTTCGCCGGCGACAGCACTGCGGATTCAGTTCTTAACGTTCTTGATGAAATAAAATTTGCAGACTCATCAGTATGTGATATTTCATTCAGGACATCAGACGGAAACACTTCAGCCGACGTTGAATATGCATCAGCAGAGGGAGGAAAGTTCACAGTTCCTGTGGAGAGACAGTCATCCGGATTCAGAAAGTACTATACACTTATCGATGCGTGGATAAAAGCCTTCAGCAACGGCTCACTTATTATTCTTGATGAACTTGAGAGCGGACTCGGATGCAGACTTACACGTCATCTGGTGGAACTTGTTCAGTCACAGGAGAAAAATCCTAATCATGCACAGCTTCTCTGCACAACCCATGACACATATCTCATGGACCAGACACTTCTCAGACGTGACCAGATGTATATAACAGAAAAAGACACGGATACATGCAGCACCTTTGTTGCTCCGGTAACATGCTTCTCACCGAGAAAGGACAAGAGAATTGATCTTGGCTTCCTTAACGGTGAATTCAGTCTGAAAAACAAACAGTAATATAAAGAGTATTTCCCTTAGAGAAAAGATGATAAAAAACGGGGATGTTAAGAAATTCCCCTGTACAAAGAAATCAGCACATCAAAGTCACGTAAATGCGACTTTGATGTGCTGATTATTTTATTATTCAGGCTGTTTCCAGACAGCCCCTTTTTATCTCCCGGTCAGAACTGTGACTTATTCGTGTACAGGAAACACTGTATGATTATCAGAGAAGTGTGATGCCCTTTTCTGCGCACTGCTGCATCATGTCTTCAGGCCAGATTGATGACTGAACTTCACCGATATGAGCCTTTTCAAGAAGGAACATGCAGAGTCTTGACTGACCGATACCGCCGCCGATTGTAAGAGGAAGTGTGTCACTTGCAATCATCTTGTGGTAGTCAAACTTCATTCTGTCCTCTGCATTGCATTCAGCGAGCTGCTTCTTAAGTGAATCAGCATCAACTCTGATACCCATTGATGAGATTTCGAGTGCATTGTCAAGAACTTCATCCCATACGAAAATATCACCGTTGAGTGACCAGTCATCATAGTCAGGAGCTCTTCCGTCGTGCTTTTCACCGCTTGCAAGCTTACCGCCTATCTGCATAATGAATACTGTTTTGTATTCCTTTGTGATAAGACGTTCACGTTCCTTAGGTGTCTTGTCAGGATACATGTTCTCAAGTTCCTGTGTTGTTATAAAGTAAGGTGTGTCGCAAACCTCACCCTTAAGCTGAGGGTAACGGAGGCTTACCTTTCTCTTTGTGTATGCTACGGCTTTTACAATAGCCTTAACTGTTTCCTTAAGAAATTCAACGTTTCTCTGTTCGCGTGTGATAACCTTTTCCCAGTCCCACTGGTCAACGAAGATTGAGTGTGTGTTGTCAGTATCATCATCACGTCTGATTGCGTTCATATCTGTGTAGATACCTTCGCCCGGTCTGTAGCCGTAACGGTAAAGAGCCATTCTCTTCCACTTTGCCAGTGACTGAACAACTTCAGCTTCCTTGCCGCCGATTTCCTTGATATCAAAACCAACTTTTCTCTCAACGCCGTTGAGGTCATCATTGATACCGCTGCTTGTTGTTACAATAAGAGGAGCAGAAACACGGTCGAGTGTAGCTGCAAATGAAAGTGCCTGCTGGAATACATCCTTGATGTACTTGATTGCGTGCTGAGTTTCTCTGAGTGAAAGAGCTGCCTTGTAGCCCTCAGGTAAATACAGTGATTTTGACATATCGTTCATTCCTTTCAAAAATACAAAAAGACGCCATACTGCTTACACACGCAAGCGGTATGAACGTCTTTGTTCATCTTATATTACGTGTTTTATTATAACACCAAAGTATTCATTTGTCAATACAAAATATTTGTTTTTTTAAGTCGGAGAGCCGCTTCGGTTAATAAACGAAAGAATCGTATCTGAAAACGCTCCCGAAACTTTATTTTATTAGGCAAATGCTGATTTTATCTGATATTGCCGACTGTTCTCGGGTAGAGAGTCACGTCTCTGATGTTTGAAACGCCTGTTACATACATTATAAGACGTTCAAATCCGAGTCCGAAACCGCCGTGAGGTACTGAACCGAATCTTCTGAGGTCGAGGTAGTCGCTGTAGAGGTCAAGGTTCATTCCTCTTTCGTTCATTGATGCAACGAGTTTGTCGTAGTCAGCTTCTCTTTCGCTTCCGCCGATGATTTCACCTACACCAGGAACGAGGAGGTCAACTGCTGCAACAGTCTTTCCGTCAGAATTCTGCTTCATATAGAATGACTTGATTTCCTTTGGATAGTCAGTTACGAATACTGCCTTCTTAAACACCTTTTCAGCGATGTATCTTTCGTGTTCAGTCTGGAGGTCGCAGCCCCATGAAACCGGATATACGAAGTCTTCACCTGATTCCTCAAGGAGCTTTATTGCGTCTGTGTATGTAACAACGCCGAAGTCATGTGAGATAAGGTCTTCAAGTCTTTCGATGATTCCCTTTTCAAAATGGTCATCGAAGAACTTCATTTCATCCCTGCATGTGTCAAGGAGTTCACGGATAACAGTCTTGAGCATGTCCTCTGCCATCTCTATAACGTCAGGAAGCTCTGCAAATGCAACCTCAGGTTCAACGTGCCAGAACTCTGCAAGGTGCTTTGGTGTGTTGCTGTTTTCTGCACGGAAGCTCGGGCCGAATGTGTAAATCTTGCCCATGGCCATTGCAGCCATCTCGCCTTCAAGCTGTCCTGAAACGCTGAGTCCTGCTTTCTTTCCGAAGAAGTCATCAGCGCAGTATTCCTCTTCATTTTTATAGTCCTGTGAGTAACCGATTGTTGTTACCTGGAACATTTCACCGGCACCTTCGCAGTCACTGCCTGTGATAAGAGGTGTGTTGATATATACATAGTTTCTGTTCTGGAAGTATCTGTGGATTGACTCAGCGAGGACTGAACGAACACGGAGAACAGCGTTGAATGTATTTGTACGGCCTCTGAGGTGCGGCATTGTTCTGAGGAACTCAAGAGTGTGTCTCTTCTTCTGGAGAGGATACTCGAGAGGGCAGTCGCCGATTACTTCTATTGAAGCAGCATTGATTTCAACGGAATCCTGACGTGCTTCAACTACTGTACCTGTAACCTTTATCGAGGCACCGAGTCTGAGTGCGTTTTCGTATTCGATGTCTGAAGCCTTGTCGATAACTATCTGAAGGTGTCTGAGTGATGTACCGTCATTGAGTTCGATGAAGGCAACGTTTTTTGAATTTCTTGCAGTGCGGACCCATCCGCATACTGTAACTGTCTGTCCGATAAAGGATGCATTTGTCATAATCTCTTTGATGTCAGTATGTTTCATAAGAAAAAGTTCCTTTCAAAAAAATAACTCCCGTCCTGTACCTTGAAAATACAGGACGGGAGATTAATATACCCGTGGTGCCACCTGAATTACTGCCTGCCGGTTCCCTTCATACGTCGTCGTAATGAACAGCTCCTGCGCCGCAGTCACTCTGTCTGCTGTAACGTGCAGATAACGTCGCCCCTAATAACTCGCCATTGAGCTTTCAGTTTGCTGCTAACGGGTGTTATTCACACAGACTCCGGTATACGGTTTTCACTGTCCCGTACTCACTGTGACTGATTTTCCATGCTACTTCTCCCGGTCAAAGCATTTAAAGTTATTATTTATAAATTTTATTATAACACCTGTACATATAAAAGTCAACCCCTGCATAAAACAGCTGTTAATGAATCACCGGTTTTAATCAGTGTTTTTAAAGCAAAGCGTTTATGCGAAGTGTCTACGCGAAGTAGTTACGCGAAGGGTTTAAGGGGCGACCGCAAAGCCCCTTACCGTAATCCTCTTCACCGTACAAAACAGAAGAATAACACTCATCATTCATAATAACTTAATAAAACAAACCAAAAACGATAAAAAACTTAAAAAAATTCAGTTTTCATTCAAAAATCCTTAAAATCTATTGACGATAAATTTCTCCGGTGCTATAATAACCCTTGAATTACATATCTGACAGCAATGATGCTTTCATCACCCGGGTAATACGACACAGAGCGGGTGAGCGGAAGCATCTTTTTTTATGACAAAATTTTCAATCGGAGGAAGATTATCATGCTAAGAACACACACATGTAATGAATTAAGACCGGAGCATATCGGACAGAACGTTACACTTACCGGCTGGGTTGACACAATCCGTGACCACGGCGGCGTACTGTTTGTTGATCTCCGCGATCACTACGGCATTACACAGATAGTACTGTCTGATGACAGACTGCTTTCAGGAATTTCAAAGGAAACTGTTATTCTCGTTAAGGGCACAGTAACAATGAGAGACGAGGAAACAGTCAATAACAAGCTCGAAACAGGCCTTGTAGAAGTAAAGGCAGCTGAAACAGAAATTCTCGGACCATGCAGAAATAATCTTCCTTTCGAAACAGATAACTCAACACAGACAAGGGAAGAGGTAAGACTCAGATACCGCTACCTTGATTTAAGAAATAAAAAAATTCACAGCAATATAGTTCTGAGATCAAAAATCCTCAGCTACCTCCGCCGTCAGATGGAGGATATGGGATTCATGGAAATACAGACACCTATACTTACAGCCTCATCACCTGAAGGTGCCCGTGACTACCTTGTTCCGAGCCGTAAGCACAAGGGCATGTTCTATGCGCTTCCTCAGGCTCCGCAGCAGTTCAAGCAGCTCCTTATGGCTTCAGGATTTGACAGATACTTTCAGATTGCGCCGTGCTTCCGTGACGAGGATGCAAGACAGGACCGTTCACCGGGAGAGTTTTACCAGCTTGACTTCGAGATGTCATTTGCCACACAGGAAGATGTATTTGCAGTAGCTGAAAAAGTAGTGTATAATACATTTAGTGAATTCTCTGATAAGAAGATTTCAAAGCCGCCTTTTAAGCGCATTCCTTTTAAGGAGTCAATGCTTAAGTACGGTACGGACAAGCCGGATCTCAGAAACCCTCTTGTTATCCAGGATCTTACTGACTTCTTTGCTGACCGTGAGTTCAACGAGATTAACGGAAGAACAATTCCTTTTAAGAACAAGCCGGTACGCGGCATCGTTGCAAATTATCTTAAGAAGAAGGACGGCGACGGTGACGGTAAGAAGGCATTTGAAAAGGCAATTGACGAGTACTCAAGAAGCATCGGCATGAAGTTCGGTATCGGATACATCAACCTTGAGGACGGCGAATACAAGGGACCTCTTGCAAAATTCCTCACAGATGAACAGCGTGCAGAGCTCACAGCTCTCACAGGCATAAAGGAAGGGGAGACTCTCTTCTTCATCTCTGATGCACCTAAGATTGTAAACAGTCTTGCAGGCCAGATGAGAACATGGCTCGGAACAGAGCTTGGTCTTATTAAGGATGATGCTTTTGAATTCTGTTTTATCGTTGATTTCCCAATGTACGAAATAAACACTGATACAAATAAAATCGACTTCACACACAATCCGTTCTCTATGCCGCAGGGTGGTATGGATGCGCTTCTTAACAAAGACCCGCTTGAAATTCTTGCATACCAGTATGATATCGTATGCAACGGCGTTGAGCTCTCTTCAGGTGCGGTAAGAAACCACAACCCTGAGATTATGAAGAAGGCGTTTGAGATTGCCGGCTACGGTGAGGAAGAGCTTAAGGCTAAGTTCGGTGCTCTTTACACAGCATTCTCATACGGTGCTCCTCCTCACGCAGGCATGGCTCCGGGCGTTGACAGAATGATTATGCTTATCGCCGGAGAGGAGACAATCCGTGACGTAATAGCATTCCCGCTCAACGGAAATGCGCAGGATCTCATGATGGGTGCTCCGGGCACGGTAACGGAACATCAGCTCCGCGAAGTCCATATCAAAGTCAGAGACTGATTTCGAAAGGAAAAAACTATGACAATCACAAAAGACATTGTAAGATACGCGGCTGCACTCAGCCGTATAAAACTGGATGATGCCGAAACTGAGGAAATGCAGAAGCAGATGGGCGCCATCGTTGACTACATGGATATACTCAACAGGCTGGATACTGACAGTGTGGAGCCTCTCTCACACGTATTCAGCATTACAAACGTAATGAGAGAAGATGAGGTAATGCCTTCATCCGACCGCAGTGAAATACTGAAAAACGCCCCTGAGAAAACCGAAGAAAACTTCATCGTACCGAAGACAGTAGAATAGGAGACGTCATGAAAATATCAGAAATGACTGCCCTTGAAATCGGTGCCGCAATAAAGGAAGGTAAACTCACAGCAGTTGAAGCCGCCTCACAGGTACTCGATGCAGCAGAGGCAGGAAACGAAAAGGTAAACGCATATATTACAATCTGCCGGGAGCAGGCACTTAAGCGTGCTGAGGAAGTGCAGAAGAAGATAGAATCAGGAGAGCTTGATTCTCCTCTTGCAGGTGTTCCTTTTTCCATCAAGGACAATATCTGCACAAAGGATATAAAAACATCGTGCGCATCACGTATACTGGGTGATTTTGCACCTGTGTACAATGCCACAGTTATAGACAGACTTGAAAAAGCCGGTGCGGTAATCATCGGCAAGCTCAATATGGATGAGTTTGCAATGGGAAGCACATCCGAAACATCGTACTACGGTCCTGTAAGAAATCCGTGGGATCTTAACAGGGTACCTGGCGGCTCATCAGGCGGTTCCGCTGCAGCTGTTGCCGGCTGCATGGCAGCGGTAACTCTCGGCTCGGACACAGGCGGATCAATCAGACAGCCTGCGTCATACTGCGGAGTAACAGGTTTCAAGCCTACTTACGGAACTGTATCACGTAACGGCCTTATTGCGTATGCGTCATCACTTGACCAGATAGGACCTGTTGCACGTGACGCTGCTGACTGCGCTGCGGTAATGGATATTATCAGCGGTAAGGACAGCATGGACGGCACATCGCTTGATATTGAATATCCTGAGTACCTTAAGTCACTTACAGGTGATATAAAGGGTATGAGGATAGGTATTCCGAAGGAATGCTACAGCAATCCGGGACTCAGTGCTGAGGTAGCTGAAAAGACAAAGGCTGCGGCTAAGGTTCTTGAGGAAGCCGGTGCTGTTGTGGAGGATATATCACTTCCTTTCCTTGACTATGTTATCCCGGCCTACTACATAATCGCGGCAGCTGAGGCAAGCTCAAATCTTTCAAGATTTGACGGTGTCAAGTACGGTTACCGTGCTGAAAACTACAGCAGCCTCGGTGACCTCTATATGCAGACAAGAAGCGAGGGCTTCGGAAGCGAGGTAAAGAAGAGAATTCTTCTCGGTACCTTCGTTCTTTCAAGCGGATACTATGATGCATACTACCGCAAGGCTCTTAAGGTAAAGTCAGTTATAAAGAAGCATTTTGATGAGATTTTTGAGAGGTTTGACCTTATTCTCTGTCCGGTTGCACCGACTGCAGCACCGGAGATAGGCAAGAGTCTCAGTGACCCTATGGCTATGTATCTCTCGGATATATATACCGTTTCAGTTAATATTGCAGGACTTCCGGGTATTTCGGTACCGTGCGGAAAAGACAGCACAGGTATGCCTGTGGGCGTTCAGCTCATCGGCCCTGCACTTGGTGACACAAATGTTCTCAATGCGGCATTTGCCTACCAGCAGCGCACGGATTATCACAGAAATTTTACGGAGGTGAAGTAGTATGAAGTGGGAAGTTGTAATGGGACTTGAGGTCCATGTGGAGCTCGCGACAAAGACAAAGATTTTCTGCTCATGTACTACTGAGTTCGGCGGAGAGCCTAACACTCACTGCTGTCCGGTCTGCACAGGCATGCCGGGTACACTCCCTGTATTTAACAGAAAGGTTCTTGAATATGCTGTAAGAGCGGGACTTGCGCTTAACTGCGAGATTACACGCTACAATAAATTTGACCGTAAAAACTATTTCTATCCTGATCTTCCTAAGGCTTACCAGATATCACAGCTGTATCTGCCTTTTGCACAGAACGGCAGGGTTGAGGTTAAGACAAAGTCAGGAAAGACAGTTCCGATTCGCATTCACGAGATTCATATGGAGGAGGACGCCGGAAAGCTGGTACACTCTCCTTATGATGACTCAACATACACTGACTATAACAGATGCGGAATTCCGCTTATCGAGATTGTTTCAGAGCCGGATTTCAGGGAGGCCGAGGAGGTAACTGCGTATCTGAACAAGCTCAGGTCAGTATTCCGTTACCTTGGCATATCAGACTGCCGTATGGAGGAAGGCTCGATGCGTGCTGACGTAAACCTCTCGGTTCGACCTGTGGGCAGCACTGAATTCGGTACACGTACTGAGATGAAAAACATCAACTCGCTCAGAGCTATCGAGAGAGCTATTGCGTATGAAACAAAGCGTCAGATTGAGCTTATCGAGGACGGCGGAAAGGTTGTTCAGGAGACACGCCGCTGGGATGACGCCAAGGGCGAGACATTTGCTATGCGTTCCAAGGAAAATGCGCAGGACTACAGATATTTTCCGGAGCCGGATATTCCGCCGATCAGTATTTCCGAGGAGGAGATTCAGCACTATAATGACATCTGTCCTGAATTTGCCGATGAAAAGGCACAGCGCTTCATGGATGAAATGGGTCTCTCTGAGGAGGATGCAGGTATCATTGCGGCCTCTGTAAATCTTGCTGATATATTTGAAAATACAGTTAAGCTTTGCGGCAATCCTTCGGAAGTACGTTTCTGGATTATGTCACAGGTGCTCTACACGGTTAATGAGAAAAACCTTGATCCTGACGACATCTGCATTTCACCTGAAAAGTTTGCTGAGTTTGTTAAGTTCATTGACAGCGGCAAAATCAACAGGCAGGTCGGCAAGGAGATATTTATGAAGATATTCTCCGGCGATGATGATTTTGATATCGGTGAGTATATTAAGGAAAACCAGCTTGAGCAGGTTGAGGATACGGCACTGATTGATTCAGTTGTTCAGGGAATTATTGATGCAAATCCGAAGGCTGTTGAGCAGTACAGGAGCGGCGGTACAAAGATCATGGGATTCTTTGTAGGCCAGGCGATGAAGCAGCTTAAGGGCAAGGCTAATCCGGCACTTGTAAACAAGGCTGTTACGGATGCACTTGAGAAGCTTTAAATGTTTTGATATACAAAAATTCAGCGCAGCAAAGTTACGTATAATGTAACTCTGCTGCGTTGCTGCTTTTACAGGAGAGATGTTTTACTTTCCTTTTTCTATTGCCTTATTTATAAAAAAATGTTATAATAGCATTACAATATATCGGACACAGGGAGGGGATTTCAGTGCGCCTGAAAAATTTAATCAGTAAATTTCTCGTGTTTTCTCTCGCACTGTCAGCTGCGGCATCAGTTACATCCTGCGGGGAAGAGCGGTTCTATGCGCTGAGTGAGGAGAAGAAGAGAGAGTACATTGAGGAATACATGCGTACTACTTACGATGAGGAATGGACGGCTACGGGTGTTATTCTCAGAACTGACAAGTTTGCGGAGAAGTTTCCGTCGGGACTCTTCATTTCGGCACTTGATAACACCAGGACGGGGGACACAATAAACATGTGGATTACCCCGGAGGGGGATATTTTTGAAAACAGGTTTATGCTGAGAATGAGGGAGCCTGCAAAGCAGTATGTTAATGAGCTTGTGGAGAAGACGGTTCCTTACTGTAAGGCGTATACGTTTATTACGATAGATTATCCGGAGCTTTACGGCGATTACCGGAAAACCGGTAACACGGAACCGCTGCTTACTGAACCGAATCTCAATATAAAGATTGAGCTGTACTGCAGCAGCAGCGAGCCGTTTAACAGCGAGGATATGCAGAAGATTACGAAGGCACTTGAGGCGGTTCAGTTTGATTCGCTGGATGTGTGGAATACGGCGTATGATATCCGTGAGCCGGGGGTGGAGAACACGGTGCTCAAGGATAAGGCGAAGCATGTGGCGTCGGTGAAGAAGTTTGAAAACGGTAAGTGCAGTTATACGCATCCGGATGCGTGACAGATGAAAACAGCCGCAGGGACACGGTGAGATTGGTGTTCCTGCGGCGTTTTTTTATATGAAACTGTAGTGAAGAGTTTGGGGATGATTCGAAACATCGGGGGGATACCGGGAGGACAACCTTCTCAGGGAGAGGGACGACAAATCCGGCAAAGGAGGCATTCCCTCTCCCTGGCAGGTTTTCCTCCCGG
>JAZUIH010000073.1:0-6960 GCA_045642145.1 Oscillospiraceae bacterium
GAAATGCGGCGGCTGTTTTTGCTGTAGTCCGATATATTCATTTTTTTATACAGTTGTCAGCACTTAAAAAAAAGAACGCAGAATTATATTTCCGCGTTCTCTGTTTCTATGATACCGCTGAAAAGTCAGCACCCGTACACTTCTCTTGCAGCATCAACCGTTGCCTTTGCGTCCTTCGCGTAGTAATCCGCTCCGATTTTGTCTGCATACTCAGGAGTAAGTACAGCGCCGCCCACTACAATCCTGCAGCACGGCTTGCTGCACTTTACAAGCTTAATGGTCTCCTCCATTGATTTGAGAGTTGTCGTCATAAGAGCCGAGAGTCCGACAAGCTTAACGTCATCGTCCATAGCAGCATCTGCAACGGCCTGGTACTCAACATCTCTTCCCAGGTCTATAACATCAAATCCGTAGTTTTCAAGGAGAACCTTTACTATATTCTTTCCGATATCATGAATATCGCCCTTAACCGTCGCAAGTACAACCTTGCCCTTTGAAACACTCTCATCACCCTTGTCCATGCGTGACTTGATAACCTCAAATGCAGCCTGGGCAACGCCTGCTGAGAGAATGAGCTGCGGAAGAAATATCTTTCCGCTCTCAAAGTCAGCTCCCGCTTTATCAAGAGCAGGGATGAGCATGTTATCAACAATTTCCATGGCATCTGTTGATTCAAGGAGCTTTTCAGTTATAACCGCTCCCTCGTGCTTAAGTCCGTTCTGCACTGCAAAGAGAAGCCCCTCTGCACTGACGTTCGGTCCGCTCTGCGCTGCCGAAGCCGCAGGCGCTGCCGGTGCTGCGCTGTTGTACGCAGCAATAAATTCAGACGCGTTTTCATCAATATTTGCAAGAAGCTTGTACGCTCTTACAGCACCGGTCATCGACGCAATATTAGGATTTATAATAGGCAGGTCAAGTCCGTGTGAAAGACATATCTGAAGGAAGTTACTGTTGATAAGTTCTCTGTTCGGAAGACCGAATGAAATATTTGAAACACCGAGAACAGTTCTGAGTCCGAGTTCATTCTTAACCCTGTTTAGCGCCTTTACGGTTTCCATTACACCGGCCTGCTCCGCAGAGGCAGTAAGTGTAAGACAGTCAATGAAGATATCCTGCTTCGGAATACCTATTGCCATCGCCCTGTTCATAATCCTCTCTGCTATGGCAAATCTTTCGTCAGCTGTCTTCGGAATACCGTTCTCATCAAGTGTGAGTCCGACAACCGCAGCACCGTATCTCTTTACAAGAGGAAGAATAGTCTGCAGCGACTTTTCCTCACCGTTTACTGAGTTTACTATCGGCTTGCCGTTGTACACTCTGAGTCCGGCCTCCACAACCTCAGGAATTGTCGAGTCAATCTGAAGCGGTATATCGGTAATTCCCTGAAGAGCCTTGATGGTTCTGACCATCATTGCCTTTTCATCAATATCAGGAAGGCCAACGTTTACGTCAAGAATATCAGCACCTGCATTTATCTGCTCGATAGCCTGTCCGAGTATGTAGTCTATATCGTTGTTAATAAGTGCTTCCTTAAACTTTTTCTTTCCCGTAGGGTTGATTCTTTCACCGATAATTCTCGGCTGATTGATAACAGATGTTCTGGAATATGAGCATACAGCCGAAGGAATCTCCGGAGTTCTTCTGACAAATGACCGTTCCGACAGTCTCTCGGTAAGAGCCGCTATATAGTCAGGTGAAGTACCGCAGCATCCGCCGAATATCTTAACACCCATATCCGCAAATGCCATGGCTGCATCCGCAAAATCATCCGGGTCAACGTCATAGAGATTTGTATCCGGATCAGGAAGACCTGCATTAGGCTTAACGGCAACAGGGAGGTTTGTCCACCTGCATATATCCTCAACAACAGGCGCAAGCTCCTTCGGTCCGAGTGAGCAGTTCACGCCTATGGCGTCTGCACCGAGTCCCTCAAGAGTTAGAGCCATGGCTGAAGTTGAACATCCTGTAAATGTTCTTCCGTTCTGTTCAAACGTCATTGTTACAATTACCGGCTTGTCAGAATTCTCCTTTGCTGCAAGAAGTGCAGCCCTCACTTCGTACAGATCAGTCATTGTCTCAAGAACAATAAGGTCTGCATCCTTTCCGGCAAGAATCTGCTGTCTGAATATGTCATATGCCTCTTCAAACGAAAGACTTCCGGTAGGTTCAAGAAGCTGGCCTACAGGACCGAGGTCAAGAGCCACATAAGCATTCTTTCCGCTCTTTTCGCATGCTCTTTTCGCTATGCCAATACCTGCCCCGATTACCTCCTCAACGGAGTGTCCGCAGCCTTCGAGCTTGAATCTGTTCGCACCGAATGTGTTGGCATACACTATCATGGAGCCTGATTCGATATACTGTCTGTGTATTCCCTCTATTATATCAGGGGCTGTAAGGTTGAGAAGCTCCGGAATCTCTCCTGCCTCAAGGCCGCTCTTCTGAAGCATTGTGCCCATGGCACCGTCAAGGAAAACAAATTCGTTTTCCGATAAAAGTTTATTAAAATCCACAGTGGAATCCTCGCTTTCTGAACTGGCATCTTTCTCTCATGGTACAGGTCACGCATCCCCTTACCTTTTCAGGAAGCGGGCTGTCCGAAACACCCATAACCGATGTTACTGATTTTATAGGTACAAGCATTCTGCTGTCCGAAGTACACAGTCCTATTTTCCTTGGCGCGTCAAGCACATCAAGAAAACTCTTCTGTATCTGTATGTCAAAGTCTCCGTATCCTGGAGCATACCGCCAGGTAAAATACCTTCCCGGCTCAGCTTTCCGTATCTGCTCCTCAGCCTCTGCACATACCTGCTCAACAGCGGCACTGGCAAACGCATCGGCAATTACAGCCTTCGCCATGTCCGTAACCTGATATCTCCTTATAAGCCTGTCAGCCTCAGGTCCGAGAGTGGCTGCTATCAGGTACACTCCGGTGCATTTTTCAAGATGATGAACTATATCGCTGCCTCTCAGAGTCAGCCTTGCGCCGTTTACCGCAGCTTCATTTTCCTGAAGTGATATATCAAAGTAACGGTAGGTGAACTTCGGATTCAGAACTGCAAGAAGCTCCTTTTCACATTCGTCTATAACAGGCATCGAGGCAGCCGCGTTTTCATCATTGCATGACAGATAACGCAGTGCCTCTTTACGGTCAACTGATTCGATTTTCATAATCAGAGAATACCTGCAACTGCTGTGTAGATTTTCTCTGCTATATACGGATTGTTCATAGTGTAGAGATGAACTCCGTCAACGCCGCAGGCAACAAGGTCAACAATCTGGTCCACCGCATAGGCAATACCGGCGTCACGGAGTGCCTCAGGATTGTTTTCGTACTTAGCCATCATACGTGTGAACTTTGCAGGGAGACTCGCTCCGCACATTGAGACCATTCTCTCGATTGATTTCTTATTTGTAACAGGCATGATGCCGGCTTCAACCGGAACTGTAATTCCTGCAATTCTCGCCTTCTCAAGGAAGCTGTAGAAAAGCTCATTGTCAAAGAAAAGCTGGCTTATCATGTGGTCAGCACCTGCGTCCTGCTTCTCCTTAAGATGTCTTATATCCGTAACAATATCCGGTGAGTCAAGATGTGTCTCAGGATAGCATGCTGCCGAGATGTGAAAATCGCCCTTTTCCTTTATATATCTGATAAGGTCCGAAGCGTATCTGAAGTCATTTTTCGGAGGTCTCTCAGGATTAACGTCTCCTCTGAGAGCAAGAATATTCTCAACACCCTTTTTCCTGAGGTCATCAAGAATTATATCTATATCCTCCTTAGTGTTGCTTACGCATGTCAGATGCGCAGCCGAGTTAAGGCCCAGGTCACCGCATATATATGAAGCAATATCTCCTGTTATATTGTCACCGTTTGTACCGCCCGCGCCGTAAGTAACGCTGATAAAGTCCGGTGAAAGAGTCTTCAGACTCTGAAGTGTGCTGTATATGGTTTCAGATGAAGCATCCTTTTTAGGCGGAAATACCTCAAAGGAAAATACGCATCTGTTCTGATTAAAAAGCTCTGAAATCTTCATAGTGTCCTCCGTAGGGTACTGATTTACTGCAGGAAATCACTTTTCAGTGTATCCCTGACACTCAGTATATTATAGCATTTCAAAATATAATTAGTCAATCAGATTTGAACATATATACTATACCAGTTTGCTATCGTCAGTTATAGTCTTAAACTATAGCAGGAAACATAAGTATATTTTTCGACTATATGTTGACATAAGCCCCTGTGAATGATAAAATAATGCTGTATGCAAAAAAATTTTTACTGTCATTCTTTACTTTTACACGCTAATGTGTTAAAATATATAAGAGCAGCCGTCTGCAGTACGGCGCCCGGACAGTAAACAGCCTGCACTCCTGTGTGCTGCGGCAGCAGCTCTGCACCTGCAGACTCCCGGCTTTGTTTACTGAATCATTTACCTATAAAAGCAGGGTGATAATATGAACAGCAAAATTAAAGACAAAAACACAGACGGCCTGTTTGAGGCTATTCTTTCTCTTGAAACCATAGATGAGTGTTACAGATTCTTCGAGGACCTCTGCACAGTACTTGAAATAAAATCTCTTGCCCAGCGCCTTCAGGTAGCAAAAATGCTCAGCGAACATCATGTTTACAACGACATTGTAAACGAAACAGGCGCAAGCACAGCAACTATAAGCCGTGTAAACCGCTCACTTCACTACGGATGCGACGGCTACGACATAGTTTTCAGCAGACTTAAGGAAAAGAAAGAGCAGAGCGAAAATGAGTAATTATTCTGACTTTGCCTTCTTCTATGACGGTCTCACCGGAAACGTAGACTATAAAAAAAGAGCAGAATACTTCGATATGCTTATAAAAAAGTATTCGTCTGCAGGCGGAAGGTACCTTGTTGACCTTGCCTGCGGTACAGGAAGTCTCTCTGAAGAATTCGCCCGTCTCGGGTATGACGTTGTGGGAATTGACTACTCTGAGGAAATGCTCTCCGAGGCTCTTGATAAAAAATATGACAGCGGTTCTGATATCCAGTACGTCTGCCAGGACATGACACAGTTTGAACTGTACGGCAATGCAGACGCAATCATATGTGCACTTGACAGTATAAACCACCTGAACAGTGCTGAGGATATCAGAAAAACAATAGAACGTGCCTTTCTCTTCACACAGAAGGGCGGCGTATTTATCTTCGATGCAAACACTGCATACAAGCACCGCGAGATACTCGGTGACAATGCGTTTGTATTTGAAAACGACCAGGTTTTCTGTGCATGGCAGAACTCATACTCTGAAGAGGACAACCGTGTTGATATTTCACTTGACTTTTTTGAAAAATCAGAAAACGGAAAGTATGACAGATACAGTGAGGACTTTTCAGAAATAGCTCCGGAGCAGGAGATTATCGACAGATTTCTCACTGAAGCCGGATTTACAGTGGCAGCTCACTTCGACGAGGATTCCACTGATCCTGTTCATGACAAAACACAGAGAATCATATACGTAGCACAAAAATTACAGTGATAACCGGATTATCACTCAGACCAAGCGAGGATATTTACAGATGGGAATTTTAAAACGCGCTATTTCTGCTGACGCATCAGTAGTTGCGATGGCAGTCGACACAACAGATATCGTATCAAAAATTGAAAACATACATAAAACCTCGGCAGTTACAACAGCCGCCCTCGGCAGACTCACAACAGCCGCCTCAATGATCGGCTACTCACTCAAAAACAAGGACGACTCAGTCACAATGAGACTCGACGGCAAGGGACCTTCAGGTGTTCTTATCGCGGTTTCCGACTATATGGGCAATGTAAAGAGCTACATCCACAATCCTGTTGTGGAGCTTCCGCTCAACAAACACGGAAAGCTTGACGTGGCAGGTGCGGTAGGACGCGAAGGTACTCTTTCCGTTATCAAGGACATCGGCCTTAAGGAGCCGTTTACCGGTACCATACCTCTTGTTTCAGGTGAAATCGCAGAGGACGTTGCAGCATATTTCGCAAACAGCGAACAGGTGCCTACAGTATGCGGTCTCGGAGTACTCGTAAACCCTGACCTGTCAGTAAACTGTGCCGGCGGCTATCTTGTTCAGCTCCTTCCTTTTGCAAGCGATGCTGTAATCGACCAGATTGAAAAGAACGTAAACGGTCTTAAGTCAGTAACACAGATGATGTCAGAGGGCATCACAATGGAGGAGCTCGTTCTCAGACTTCTTGACGGACTTGACCCGAATATTCTTGATGAATCCGAAGTTGAATACAGATGTGACTGCAGCGAGGAACGTGTAACACGCGCTCTTATAAGTCTCGGCAAGGAAGAGCTCACTTCCATGATTGAGGAAAACAGAGCAGAAAACAAAAATACGGAAGTACAGTGTCACTTCTGCAACAAGGTATACAGCTTCTCTGCTGACGACCTCGAAAAACTCAGAAAACAGTAAACAAAAAACCTCTCAGGAAACTGAGAGGTTTTTTATTAAAGGCGCCACCCGGATTTGAACCGGGGATCAAGGTGTTGCAGACCATTGCCTTACCACTTGGCTATAGCGCCGTACAAAATAAAAGAGCGGATTACGAGGCTCGAACTCGCTACCTCCACCTTGGCAAGGTGGCGCTCTACCAGATGAGCTAAATCCGCATAAGCGACCTGGATGAGGTTCGAACTCACGACCTCCGCCGTGACAGGGCGGCGTTCTAACCAGCTGAACTACCAGGCCATAATTAATGGGAACAATAGGGCTCGAACCTATGACCCTCTGCTTGTAAGGCAGATGCTCTCCCAGCTGAGCTATGCTCCCATTTTTTATTAAACTATTAAGTTTAAAGAGGCGCCACCCGGATTTGAACCGGGGATCAAGGTGTTGCAGACCATTGCCTTACCACTTGGCTATAGCGCCGTAAAGAGCGGATTACGAGGCTCGAACTCGCTACCTCCACCTTGGCAAGGTGGCGCTCTACCAGATGAGC
>JAZUIH010000074.1:0-32378 GCA_045642145.1 Oscillospiraceae bacterium
GAACAGCAGAAGCTCATCTCAGAAGGAGCCGGCGCTGTATCGGTTGCAGCTGCAATGTTTAACAAGGTTCCGGTTAAGGGCAAAAAGGTAGTCTGCCTTGTTTCAGGCGGTAATATTGACGTTACCATCCTCTCAAGAGTAATCAAGAGAGGTCTCCTGAAGTCAGGCCGTACAGATTCAATCAATATCGAACTCACTGACAAGCCTGGTCAGCTCCGTGACGTATCAAAGATCATAGCCGACCTTGGCGGAAACGTAATCTCTATCCACCACGAACGCTCAAACGAAGGCTCCGACATCATCGGCTGCTACCTCAGAATAGTCCTTGAAACCCGTAACTTCGAACACAAGGAGCAAATCAGAACCGCCCTCAAAACCGCCGGTTTCTCAATAGTAGAATAACCCCGTTCTCCCTTCAGTCAGCCCGTCGTTTTTCTCCGGTACAGGACAGGCGAAGGTGCAGGTCAGGCGAAGGTGCAGGGCGACCGCAAAGCCCTGCAATATAACAAAAATGAATTCACTACTCTAAATTTTTACCGGAAAACAAAAGGAGTTTCAGTTATGTCCGAAAAAATATACACACCATCTGCCCCTGATGCAATCGGCCCTTACTCACAGGCTGTAGTCTCAGGAAACATGGTATTCACCTCTGGCCAGATAGCAATCAATCCTGCTACAGGCAGTGTTGAAGCCACTGATATCGAAGGTCAGACAACACAGGTAATGAAAAACCTCGGCGAAGTACTTAAGGCAGCCGGTACTTCATTTGACAAGGCAGTAAAGACAACATGCTTCCTTAAGAACATGTCAGACTTCGCTGCATTCAATGCAGTTTACGGCGAATACTTTACATCAAAGCCGGCAAGAAGCTGCGTTGCAGTAAAGGAACTTCCAAAGGACGTTCTCGTGGAAGTGGAAGTTATCGCTGAAATCTGAGTATCTGCTGTTTATTCATAAAAACGGCACTTCACAGATAACGCAACACTACATTTTAATCACATCAGAGATGCGCATTTACGCAGTTCTGATGTGATTTTTGTTTTCATTCGCTCTTTTTCCGTCATTATATGTCAGTTTCAAAAATCAGCCGTGCAAATATCAAAAATTTATTGATTTTTACCTTGATTTATGATAAAATAAGGTGATACATTATATACGAGAGGTCGTGCATAATTTTGGAAAATAATAAGCTTTCATTATACGGATTCAACAATCTGACCAAAACACTCAGTTTTAACATATATGACGTCTGTTATGCAAAAACAGAACGCGAACAGCATGATTATCTTCAGTATATCGACGAACAGTACAACTCTGAGCGTCTGACACGAATTTTATGTGACGTAACTGACATAATCGGCGCAACTATACTCAACATCTCAAAACAGGACTATGACCCGCAGGGCGCTTCGGTAAACATTCTCATTGCTGAAGGTGAAGTTCCTCCTGAGCAGATTGACAGATCATGCAACCAGGGCAAGATGGTACACGCTCATCTTGACAAGAGCCATCTGACAGTTCACACCTTCCCTGAGTCACATCCTGACAATGCAATATCAACTTTCAGAGTGGATATTGACGTTTCCACATGCGGAGAAATCTCCCCGCTTAATGCACTTGACTATCTTATCGAGAGCTTTGACTCCGATATTATCACAATAGACTACCGTGTACGCGGCTTCACACGTGACGTTCACGGAAAAAAATATTTCATTGACCACGACATCACTTCTATCCAGAACTATATCAACGAAAGCACTCTTCAGAGATATGATGCGATTGACGTTAATGTCTACCAGTCAAATATTTTCCACACAAAGATGCTCATCAAGGAACTGCAGCTTCAGAATTATCTGTTCAACACTGACGTATATGAACTTCCTCCTAAGCAGCGCCTTGATATTACCAACAGTCTCCGAAGAGAAATGATAGAAATATTCAGCGGTGCCAATATTTATTAATAATACAGAGAAACGGAGGATTGCCTAAAATGCACTATACTCAGAATGACGCCCCGTTATACGAAGCAATGTTAAATTTCCGTCAGAACAGAGTGGTTCCCTTTGATGTTCCGGGACACAAAGGCGGAAGAGGTAACGAAGAACTTACGGAGTTTCTCGGAAAAAACTGTCTCAAGGCAGACGTGAACTCCATGAAGCCTCTTGACAACCTGTGCCACCCTGTTTCTGTTATAAAGGATGCACAGGAACTGGCTGCTAAGGCATTTGGTGCTGCTGCATCTTTCTTTATTGTAAACGGAACAACAGGCTCAGTACAGGCTATGATTATGTCCGCCACCAAGGAAGGCGACAAGATTATCATGCCGCGCAACGTACACAGAAGCGCAATCAACGCACTTGTAGTAAACGGAGCAAAGCCTGTCTATGTTAATCCGGGGGTAAACAACAAGCTCGGAATACCTCTTGGTATGTCAGTAAGCGATGTCGAAAAGGCAATAGCTGAAAACCCTGATGCGAAAGCAGTACTTATAAACAACCCTACATACTACGGTGTATGTTCAAACCTTAAGGCTATAGTTGACCTGGCACACAGACACAATATGCTCGCGCTTGTCGACGAAGCTCACGGAACCCACTTCTACTTCGGTAAAAACATGCCTGTTACAGGTATGGCTGCAGGAGCCGATATGGCAGCTGTAAGCATGCACAAGTCAGGCGGTTCACTTACACAGAGCTCCATTCTCCTGCTTGGCCCTGCTGTAAATTCAGCATACGTCCGTCAGGTTATCAATCTGACGCAGACTACAAGTGCCTCATATCTTCTTATGTCATCACTTGATATCGCCCGCAAAAACCTCGCTCTTCACGGTGCGGAGATATTTGACAAGGCTACTAAGTACGCTCAGTATGCACGCAGTGAAATAAACAGTATCGGAGGTTTCTACGCCTTCGGCTCCGAGCTCATAGACGGTGATGCTTTCTACGACTTTGACAAGACAAAGCTCTCGGTAAATACCCTTGACACAGGACTCGCTGGTATCGAGGTATACGACATACTCAGAGATGAATACGGTATTCAGATAGAGTTCGGCGATCTCGGAAATATTCTCGCATATATTTCCGCCGGTGACCGTGCCCTCGAAATAGAGCGGCTTATCTCAGCCCTTGCAGAGATAAAGCGCAGATATTCAAAGGACAAGAGCGGCATGTTTGACCACGAATACATTAACCCGATCGTAAGTCTTTCTCCGAAAAAGGCCTTTTTCAGCAGCAAGTCAACTCTTGAGCTTGAAAAGTGCAGCGGAAAGATATGCGGCGAGTTTGTAATGTGCTACCCGCCGGGTATTCCTATTCTCGCTCCCGGTGAAAAAATAACAGACGAGATTATAAACTATATCATATATGCCCGTGAGAAGGGATGCTTCCTGACAGGCACACAGGACATGGAGGTTAATACCCTCCAGATTGTAGAGGAGTGATTTTTGTGGATTTATGGTATACAGAAAACCATACTGATGACGTTAGATTCTCTATCAAGGTTGACAGGCAGCTTGCCTCGCTGCAGAGTGATTTTCAGCGCATAGATGTTTTCGAATCAAAGGAGTTCGGACGCATACTTACTCTTGACGGATACCTCATGGTTACCGAAAAGGATGAGTATATCTATCACGAGATGATTACCCATGTCCCTATGGCAACCAACCCGGACATAAAAAAAGTCCTCGTTGTCGGCGGCGGTGACGGCGGAACGGTAAGGGAACTTACCAGATACAGTACAATCGAAAAAATTGACCTGGTTGAAATAGACGAGATGGTTGTTGAGACCTGTAAAAAATACCTTCCTTCTATTGCATGTTCACTTGATGACGAACGTGTTACCATTCACTATGAAGACGGTATGAGATTTGTCAGAAATGCTCCTGACAGTCAGTACGACCTGATTATCGTTGATTCCACTGACCCGTTCGGCGTCGGTGAAGGTCTTTTCACAAAGGAGTTTTACGGAAACTGCTGCAGAGCACTTACTGATGAGGGCATACTTGTAAATCAGCATGAAAGTACATTCTACGACTCATATGCAAATTCAATGAAACGTGCACACAGCCGTATCAAGGACTTTTTCAGTACAGCTCTGGTGTACCAGGCTCATATCCCGACCTACCCGTCAGGACACTGGCTCTTCGGATTTGCGTCCAAGAAGTTTGACCCGCGTGCTGACCTTAAGGCAGACTGGTGGAACAGTCTTGGTCTTGTTACAAAATACTACAACACTGTGCTTCATACAGGATGCTTTGCAATCCCTAACAACGTAAGAAACACACTTCCTGAAACATACAGATAACCTGAAAGGAGAAGCGGCATAAATTGAACAAAAACATCAGTACATTTATTGCATGTGATGCTGAATATGATGAGAGCAGAATTGTAATTTTCGGTGCTCCGTTTGACAGTACAACCTCATACCGGCCGGGTACGCGTTTCGGCAGCTCTGCTATAAGAAATGAAAGCTTCGGAATCGAGACATACAGTCCGTACACGGACAGGGATCTTCTTGACACAAAGATTTTTGACGCAGGTGACCTTGAGCTTTGTATGGGAAGCAGTGAACTCGCCCTTAAGGATATCGAGGATTTTACAGACAAAGTTCTTGCAGACGGCAAGATACCTTTTATGATCGGCGGCGAACACCTTGTGACTCTCGGTGCTGTCCGTTCAGTTGTAAAAAAATATCCTGATCTTCATATCATTCACTTCGATGCACACGCAGACCTGCGTGATGACTATCTCGGCGTTAAGCTTTCACATGCATGCGTTATGCACAGATGCCACGAACTTACCGGAGACGGAAAGATATTTCAGTTCGGTATAAGAAGCGGCGACAGAGAAGAATTCAGATGGGGTAAGGAACACGTCTATACAAACAGATTTAACTTCGATACCCTTGAAGATATTGCTGAGAAGCTTAAGGGAAAGCCTGTGTACTTCACACTTGACCTTGACGTTATGGATCCGTCCATTTTCTGCGGAACAGGTACCCCGGAAGCTGACGGTGTATCATTTCGTGAACTTATAAATGCTGTAAAAACTGTTTCAGAACTTAACATAGTAGGACTCGATATGAACGAGCTTTGTCCGGTGTATGACCAGAGCGGTGCTTCCACTGCCCTCGCCTGCAAGCTTCTTCGCGAGATACTGCTTATGATTTACAAATAAAAAACATATCAAGGAGGACTATAAAATTGGGTAGAGCTTTAATTATCGGCGCAGGCGGCGTCGCAAGCGTTGTAGTACACAAATGCTGCCAGAACAGCGAAGTTTTTGAGGAAATCTGTATCGCAAGCAGAACAAAGTCAAAGTGCGATGCACTTAAGGCAAAGCTTGACGGCGGAAAAACAAAAATAACAACAGCACAGGTAAACGCAGACAGCGTTGAGGAACTTGTTGCTCTTATGAAGGAATACAAACCGGACATCTGCATCAACGTTGCACTTCCTTACCAGGATCTCACAATCATGGATGCGTGTCTTGAGTGCAGGGTTGACTATGTTGACACAGCAAACTACGAGCCGCTTGACACAGCTAAGTTTGAATACAAGTGGCAGTGGGCATACAGAGAGAGATTTGAAAAGGCAGGCATCACTGCTCTTCTCGGAAGCGGTTTTGACCCTGGTGTAACAGGCGTTTTCTCAGCATATGCTCTCAAGCACTACTTCGATGAGATTCACTATATCGATATCCTTGACTGCAACGGCGGCGACCACGGATATCCGTTTGCCACAAACTTCAACCCTGAAATCAATATCCGTGAGGTATCAGCAAACGGAAGCTACATTGAAAACGGCAAGTGGGTTGAAACAAAACCTATGGAAATCAAAAGAGTATACAACTTCGACCAGGTCGGAGAAAAGGATATGTACCTCCTCCACCACGAAGAGCTTGAATCTCTGGCACTCAATATTACAGGAATCAAGCGAATCCGTTTCTTCATGACATTCGGTCAGAGCTACCTTACACATCTTAAGTGTCTCGAAAACGTTGGTATGACTTCCATTGAACCAATCATGTATGAAGGAAAGGAAATCGTTCCTCTCCAGTTCCTCAGGGCAGTTCTTCCTGATCCTGCATCACTCGGCCCGAGAACAGTCGGCAAGACTAATATCGGCTGTATCTGCCACGGTATCAAGGACGGCAAAAAGGTTTCATACTATGTATACAACGTATGTGACCATCAGGAGTGCTATAAGGAAGTCGGCTCACAGGCTATCTCATACACAACAGGTGTACCTGCAATGATCGGTGCAATGATGGTTATGACAGGCAAGTGGAAGAAGCCGGGCGTTTACAACATCGAAGAATTTGATCCGGATCCGTTCATGGAAGCACTTAACAAGTGGGGACTCCCGTGGCAGGAAACATTCAGCCCTGTTCCTGTAGACAACAGCCATGAAGAAGCTTAACTTCGATCCGTTAAAGGCTGAAACACCTTCATACATAATTGATGAAGAACAGCTTATAAAAAATCTCCGTATACTGAACGGTGTGGAACAGCGGACAGGAGCTAAAATTCTCCTTGCGCAGAAGGCCTTTTCCTGCTATCACCTGTACCCTCTCATTGCTGAATACATCAGCGGTACAGCCTGCAGCGGCCTCTATGAGGCAAGACTCGGATATGAATGTATGGGAAAGGAAAACCATGTATTCTGTGCCGGATACCGCGACAGCGAAATAGATGAAATCGCAGACTGCTGCGGACATATAATCTTCAACTCATTCACACAGCTTGACAGATACAGAGACAGAGTACTTGCAAAGGGTAAGAAAATAGGTCTGAGAATTAATCCTGAGCATTCAACTCAGGAAGGACACGAAATTTACGACCCGTGTTCACCGACCTCAAGACTCGGAATAACTCTAAAAAACTTTCGTCCTGACGACCTTGAAGGGGTCAGCGGACTTCACTTTCACACTCTCTGTGAACAGAACTCTGATGACCTTGAATCAACTCTTGATGCTTTTGAGGAAAAGTTCGGAAAGTATCTTGACAGAATGGAATGGATTAATTTCGGCGGAGGCCATCATATAACAAGAGATGACTACGATATCCCGCGTCTTGAAAGATGCATAAGGAGAATGCAGGACAAATACGGTCTGGAGGTATTTCTTGAGCCGGGTGAGGCAGTTGCTCTTAATGCCGGCTACCTTGTTACAGAGGTTCTTGATATCATCAGTAAGGATGATATGGATATCGCCATTCTCGATACATCTGCTGCATGTCATATGCCTGACGTACTCGAGATGCCTTACCGCCCTCCTCTCCTCGGTTCCGGAAAGGCTTTTGAAAAAAAATACACCTACAGACTCGGCTCACAGACATGTCTGTCAGGCGACTCCATAGGTGAATATTCATTTGATTATGAACTTGCAGTCGGTTCACGGCTTGTTTTCTCTGACATGGCCATATACACCATGGTAAAGAACAACACATTCAACGGAATGGGACTTCCTTCAATTGCCGTATGCAGAACAGACGGCACAGTTGAAACACTTCGAACCTTCGGCTACGAAGATTTTAAAACAAGATTATAAATTTTAGTGAACGTCAAAATATTTTGTCGTTTACTATAGTTAAGCAAAAAGGCATCCGCGCGGGATGCCTTTTTTATTTGTTATTTGTTTAACGAATCAGTTTCTGACTACATCCTTGTAAAGCGCTATATACTTCTCGGATGATGTTTCCCAGCTAAAATCACACTTCATAGCTGCAGTAACAAGCTTCTTCCATGCCTTCCTGTCACTGTAGAGCTCCTGAGCTCTGAGGCAGGCATTAAGCATGTCGTGTGCGTTGTATGTCTTGAATGTAAATCCGTTACCGTTTTCACCGCCGCAGTCCCTTACAGAGTCTCTGAGGCCACCTGTTTCACGTACAATCGGAATAGTTCCGTATCTCATCGAAATCATCTGTGCAAGTCCGCACGGCTCATTCTGGGACGGCATAAGGAACATATCCGCACCTGCGTAAATCTTTCGTGCAATCTCAGGTACAAATCCGAGTGTAACGCTTACCCTGTCAGGATATCTGAGTGCCATTTCACTGAAGAAGTCCTCGAAGATTTTTTCACCGCTTCCTATAATGGCAAACTTGAATCCTCTGTCTACCATTTCCTCAAAAATGTACTTGACAAGGTCGAGTCCCTTGTGTCCTACGAAACGGGAAACTATACCAACTACCGGCTCATCACCTTCCTGAAGGCCAAGGTCGGCAAGAAGCTTTTCCTTACAGATTTTTTTGCCTCTTGCGTGAGCACCGGCCCTGAAGTTTGCAGGAATAAGCGGGTCTGTTTCAGGGTCGTATACTGTGGTATCAATACCGTTAAGTATACCGGACAGCTTATACTGCTTGTTGATGAGAATTCTGTCAAGACCGTATGCATACCACGGGTCAAGAATCTCCCATGCATAGCTCGGGCTTACAGTTGATATTCTGTCTGCTGCTTCAAAGGCACCCTTCATCATGTTTATACAGTCATCATACATAAGCATGTCACTGTGATACATAGGAATACCCATAATTTCGTTTACAACCTCAGTACCGTACTTGCCCTGATACTGAATATTATGAACCGTGAAAATATTTTTAATATTTTCATATCCCTGCTGATACTTGTAAAGTACCTGATAGTATACTGAAATGAGTGATGTCTGCCAGTCATTTGCATGAATAATATCCGGTTTGAAATCAATGTATCTGAGCATCTCAAGAACTGCTCTTGAAAAGAATGTAAATCTCTCACAGTCATCGTAGAATCCGTACATTCCGTCTCTTCCGAAATAATACTCGTTATCGATGAAGTAATACACAACACCGTTGTATATTGTTGTGAGGATTCCGCAGTACTGCTTTCTCCATGATACGTCAACCGTGATGCTCATAAGCGGTGTGAGACTTGCGCGAAGCTCCGGTTTCATGTTTCTGTAGAGCGGTATTACAACTCTGCAGTCGTGCCCCTTTCTGTTGATTGCAGCAGGCAGAGAACCTGCCACGTCTGCAAGACCGCCTGAAGCTGCAAAAGGCATAGCTTCACTTGCTGCATATAAAATATTCATTTTTCTTAACCCCCCTGTTTTTAGTGTTACATTCAGTTACGTTCTGATATGTGATACTGCTGCAGATGTACTGCAGTTATAGAAAGATGCAGGACCGGTAAAAGTCCTGCATCAGACTGTTCTATTTCTGACTACTGATTAGTCATCTTCAATTTTCTGATTCTTCTTGATGAAGAGTGCATTCTTGGTTGAAGCTGTAAGGAGCTTTTCCTTACCAACCTTTACATTCTTGTCAGTAATAACTGCATGAAGCTCAGCACCGTCACCAATCTGTGTGTTCTGCATAAGTATGCAGTTCTTTACCACTGCACCCTTGCCGACCTTAACACCACGGAAAAGAACGGAATTAACTACTTCACCCTCGATAATGCATCCGTCAGCGATAAGTGAGTTCTGAACCTTTGAACCTGTCTCGTATCTTGCAGGACCTGAGTCCTTAACCTTTGTGTAGATAGGTGTGTTGTTCTGGAACATCTTCTGCATGTTCTCAGGCTTGAGAAGATTCATGTTTGCATTGTAGTAGGACATGATATCCTCTATCTTTTCGTAATAGCCCTTGTGCTCAAAACCGCAGATCTTGTAGTTTGCCTTGTTCTGCTGAAGGACCTGCTTGTCGAAGCTTGCAAATCCCTCCGGAGCAAATCTGCAGACAATCTTTTCAAGAATCTTTCTGCTGATAACGAACATATTCAGAGATCTGTTGGCTTCACCGAGAATATCAGGATTAATTGCAGCACTTATTACTCTCTTGTCTTCATCGACTTCAAGAATTGTTGAAGCCTTTGAACCAACGCCGTTATTTTTAAAATCATGCTTTGCATATACAACGGTAATATCTGCTTCGTTCTTCTTGTGCTCTCTGATTACAGGTCTGAAGTCTATTGTTGTTACTACATCACAGTCAGCCATAACAACATACTCTGCATCTGAATGCTGAATAAACGGAAGAACACCCTCAAGAGCTTCAATTCTTCCTCTGTAAAGTCCGCTCTTCTGATGGCTGAAAGGAGGGAGAAGATGAAGACCGCCGTTCTTTGTACCGAGATCCCATTCTCTGCCTGAACCGATATGGTCAAGAAGTGACTGATAGTTCGCCTTTGTGATTACACCAACCTCAGGAATACCTGAGTTAGTCATATTTGAAAGCGGAAAGTCAATAAGTCTGTATCTTCCGCCGAAGAGTATTGAACCCATTGTCCTTACCTGTGTAAGCTCAGAAACGGATTCATCATGCATATTTGAAAAAATAAGTCCCAGAATATTATTATAAATCATTCGTTACATCCCCCTTAATCATTAAACAACCGGAATCATCTGACCAGGAGCAACAGAAACGCCTGAAGAAATTACTTCACCATGACCTATAACTGCGATATCCCACTTGGCATCATTGCCTGCCTCTTCCTTTGAGGCACCGATTTTAACGTCAGATTCAATTACTGAATCCTCACCGATTATTGCATACTTTACAACTGCACCTGACTTGACAACAGCACCAGGCATAATAACACTGTGATCAATTACAACATCCTTTTCAATCGTAACACCTGAGTAAACAATCGATGAAACAATCTGTCCGTTTACGCTGCAGCCGTCACATACGAGTGAATCCTGAATAACTGCATCAGGTCCGATGTACTGAGGCGGAAGGCTCATATTTCTTGAATAGATCTTCCATTCAGCATCGTAGAGATCAAGGTCATTGGATGGATTAAGAATGTCCATATTTGCTTCCCAGAGGCTGTAGAGTGTACCTACGTCCTTCCAGTAACCCTCAAATGAATATGCAAACATTCTCTCGTTGTTCTGAAGCATTGCAGGAATGATATCCTTGCCGAAATCCTTTGATCCGCCTGCTTTTTCGTTTTCGATGAGATACTTTCTGAGTTTTTCCCATGTGAAAACATATATACCCATTGAAGCAAGGGTTGACTTTGGTTCCTTTGGCTTTTCTGTAAAGTCAACGACTCTTCCGTCACTGTCACATGTCATAATACCAAATCTTGACGCTTCCTCAAGTGTAACATTAAGAACGGCAATTGTTGCATCAGCTGAATGTTCCTTGTGAAAATCAACCATCTTTGAGTAATCCATCTTGTAGATGTGGTCACCGCCGAGAACGATTATATAGTCAGGATTATATCTGTCAATAAATCTTATGTTCTGATAGATTGCATTTGCAGTTCCCTCATACCATGAACTGCCTGAAGCTGTCTGATAAGGCGGAAGTATGTGAACGCCCCCGCGGAGTCTGTCAAGATCCCATGGCTGACCGTTACCGATATAGTCATTAAGTTCAAGAGGCTGATACTGTGTAAGTACGCCGACTGTATCTATACCGGAGTTTGTACAGTTTGAAAGCGGAAAATCGATAATTCTGTATTTGCCGCCAAACGGAACTGCCGGCTTGGCCATTTTCTGTGTCAAAGCATAAAGTCTGCTGCCCTGCCCTCCGGCGAGAAGCATAGCTATGCATTCCTTCTTCATAATTAAAGCCCTCCCTATTTCATTTTAGACTTGCTTGTTTTCTTTTTTGCTGTGTTTGTTCTGGTTTTGGTTTTCGAAGAAATTTTTTCTTCTTTTTTTATATGCTGCAGATAAAGTACTGATAAAGGAGGCAATGTGAGTGAAATGCTCTGATCGTATCCATGCATCGGGACATCTGCTGTTTTATAGGTTTTAGCTGACTTTCCGGTACCCCCGAAAGCCGCATCATCAGAATTGAAAACCAGTCTGTAGGTACCGTCCTCCGGAACACCTATACAGTAGTCTTCTCTCTCGACCGGCACAAAATTGCAGACAACAATTATCTCGTTATCGCTTTCGTCAATACGCCGGAAGGAAATAACGCTCTGTCTGTAGTCGTCGTTCGAAATCCACTTGAATCCGCCCCAGGAGTTATCGTTCTCCCACATAGGCGAATTTTTTATGTAAAATTTGTTAAGCTGTCTGTTAAAGCTCTGAAGCTTTCTGTGATTTTCAAAATCAAGGATGCTCCAGTCAAGACCCTCCTCAAAGTTCCATTCCTTACGCTGACCGAACTCCTGTCCCATGAAGAGAAGTTTTTTGCCCGGATGTGCCATCATATAACACATAAATGCCCTGTAGGAACTGAACTTCTGATTCTCGTCACCGCTCATTTTCTCAAGAAGTGAACACTTGCCGTGAACAACTTCATCATGTGAAATCGGAAGAACAAAGTTTTCCGAGAAGCAGTAGAAGAATGAGAAAGTTATCTTGTCATGATTAAATGCTCTGTAAATCGGATCAAGTGACATGTAGAAAAGCATGTCATTCATCCAGCCCATATTCCACTTGTAATTGTAGCCGAGCCCGCCGATATCCGTTGGTTTTGTAACCATAGGCCATGCAGTTGACTCCTCTGCAATCATGAGAGTGTTAGGGTTGTTTCTGAACACCTCTTCATTAAGCAGCTTGAAAAATTCAACAGCTTCAAGATTTTCCTTGCCGCCGTATACATTCGGTGCCCATTCACCGTCACGCCTGTCATAGTCAAGATACAGCATTGATGCAACAGCATCAACCCTCAGACCGTCAAGATGAAACTCGTTAATCCAGTAGCATGCGTTTGAAATAAGGAATGACCTTACAGGCCCTTTTCCGTAGTCAAAAACATGAGTACCCCATGCTTTGTGTTCACGTTTTCTCTGGTCTTCGTATTCGTAGCAGCATCCGCCGTCAAACATATAAAGTCCGCACTCATCCTTAGGAAAATGTGCCGGTACCCAGTCAAGAATAACCCCGATGTTGTTCTGATGGAAAAGGTCAATCATATGTCTGAAATCATCAGGTGTCCCGTATCTTGATGTAGGAGCATAATACCCCGTTACCTGATAACCCCACGATCCGTCAAACGGATGCTCGGTAAGCGGCATGAACTCAATATGAGTATATGACATATCCTTAAGGTAAGGTATTATTTCCCCGGCAAACATCGTGTAGCTCTTGAAGGTTGAATCAGTGTTCTTTTTCCATGAGCCAAGGTGCACCTCATAAATATTAATCGGACCTCTGTAAAGCTCCTTGTCTGATTTTTTGTTCATCCATCTGCTGTCATCCCATACATATGAAGACTCAAAAATCTTCGAAGCTGTTTCAGGTCTCGTTTCATAGTGATTTGAATACGGATCGGACTTCATTACAATTCTGTCATCAGAAGTCCTTATGCTGTACTTATAGTTGTCATACTGAGCAAGAGCCGGAATCTTTGCCTCCCAGATCTCATCAGAAATTTTGTACATACGATTGCATTCGCGGTTCCAGTCATTGAATGAGCCTACAACTGAAACATCCGCTGCATTCGGTGCCCACAAACGGAAATAATGATAGTCTGTTCCGTCTTCAGTTTCTCTGTGAACTCCGAAAAATTTATATGATTCAAAGTTATTACCCTGCTGAAAGAGGTAAATCGGTACATCGTATGATTTGTTCGATTTTGTACTATTATGCATCAAATCACCCTCCCATAACTACTTCTAATTGTAACAGAATATAAAAAATTAATCAAGTCTTTTGATGAGTTTTTTATAGTTTTGTCAGTTTATCACATTGTGTTATATATAAATCGTGCAATTTTTTTACGTAAAAATTGTTTAAACATATACACTTGTATCATTAGCGGTTAAAATCACGAATTATATCGTCCGTTTTTGTATAGATGCACAATTAATGTCGGAGCGATATCGTTTTCAGAGCAAACAGATAATCCCTGCGTTTCGCAGGGATTAAATCAGTTTTTTCCGGAAATTTTCTTAAGTGACATGGAAAAGGCAATGAGTGACTCCATATCAAGCTGCTCCACTCTCGTACTCTCCCCCAGACCGTTTTCAGCAAGTGCATCATAAACATCCTGCTTGCTTACAGAAAGCATTGAAGAGAGAGAGTTTGAAAGAGTTTTTCTGCGCTGTGAAAATGCAGCCTTCACAACAGAGAAGAAATACTTTTCATCCTCCGGTTCAAGCTGGTATTTTTTTTCGACATCTATCCGTATAACTGCTGAATCAACATTAGGAGCCGGTATAAAGCTGCCTCTTGATACGTTAAAGAGTGTTTTTGCTTCCCCGTAATACCTTACTGCAACTGAAATAGCCCCTGACTGTCTTGTTCCCACTTCCGCACAGAGTCTGTCCGCTGCCTCCTTCTGTACCATAACAGTCAGTGACTTTACACGGGCTCCGCTCTCCAGAAAGTGCATAATAACAGGCGAAGTAATATAGTACGGAAGATTGGCGCATACTGCAACGTCCATGCCTTCAAACTCATCAGCGATAAGTCTGTTAAGGTCAACTTTCATAATGTCCTCGTTAATTACCTTTATATTGTCAAAGTCAGACAGAGTCTCCTCAAGGACAGGAAGAAGTCTCTGGTCTATCTCAACAGCAACGACCTTGTCTGCGCGAAGAGCGAGCTCCGCTGTCAGAGTTCCGATACCTGTTCCGACTTCTATGACACCGAATCCGCTGCGTGCATTGCCCATTTCGGCAATTTTCGGGCACACGGAAGGATTTACAAGGAAGTTCTGTCCGAGCCCCTTGGAAAAATTAAAGCTGTGTCTTGCAAGAAGATCTTTTATATATCCGAGATTAGTTAGATTATTCATAAAAAATGTACCTTTCAGAATCGCAGTGAAGGAAAATATATATTTCATCACTGCAGGCCTTGAAAAAAACTGATGAAATACTTATAATTATATGTATAAACAGATACTGATTAACCCGGGCACCGGTTTATATACACTTAATCAGTATGAATAATTATAGTACGACAAAATATTTTTGTCGCTGACTATAAAATACAAAGCTGAAAACAGCATTATATGAAAAGGCAGGCGTAAAAAGCTATGACAAGACGTGACAAAGTAAACTACTACCTTGATATTGCCGAAAGTGTTCTCAAAAGAGGAACATGCATGAGAAGAAACTTCGGCGCAATAATAGTAAAAAACGATGAAATTATCTCCACAGGCTACGTTGGTGCACCGAGAGGACGTTCAAACTGTTCAGACCTCGGATTCTGCACACGCGAAAAACTCAATATTCCAAAAGGAGAACGCTATGAGCTCTGCCGTTCGGTTCACGCTGAGGCAAATGCCATTATTTCAGCTCCGCGAAATGAAATGATTGGTGCGTCAATCTATCTTGCATGCCATGATGCAAAGACAGACACACTTTACGGCGAGGTTGAACCGTGTTCAATGTGCAAGAGACTCATTATAAATGCCGGCATTACAACCGTGTACGTACGCACTGCCGCTGACGAATACAAAACCATAGAAGTAAACTCATGGATTGAAAACGATGATTCACTCACACTGAAAAGCGGATACTGATAACTGACCGTCAGCCATCTGATACCGTGTTCTGCATCTATATATGATATCATATTTCACCTTTTCTTACAAGGGGATTATTACTGCGAACCGAAAAAATATTTTTTGTCTCTCCGGCGGCAGAATTTTTTCTGAATATTTTTTTGTAAAATTATCAGTTTTACTATGGAAATAATTCAGATTATGTGATATAATTATTCTATAACTATTTTTAGGGTATCCCTGTCCATGCGGGCAGACAAATATTGGGTTATTCTGAAACTTTATCTTTTTTCACAAGGGGTGAACAAACATGGCAGACGCTCTTTCACAGCATCAGATTGACGAGCTTTTTGAAAGTCTGAACGGCAATGATGATGACGATGAAAACGACTCCGAAAAAAAGGAAAAACGAATAAAGAACTACAACTTCAAGATGCCTCAGAAGTTTACCAAAGAGGATCTTAAGCTTATACGTGATATCTATGAACAGTATTCACGTCTTGTAGCGTCATACATCACCGGCATTACACGTCTTTACTGTCATGCAAAGGTTCTTCATGTCGAGGAGCAGAAATACTACGAATTCAACAACTCTCTTGAAGACTATGTTATGATGGGCGTTGTAGGACTTACCTTTGACAATCACGACATCATGGATGCCGAGTGTACAATCCAGTTCTCAAATGCAATCACATTTTCACTGATTGACCGGCTTATGGGCGGACCGGGAAATGCATTTGAAATATCAAGGGACTTCACTGAGATTGAAGTTTCCGTAATAAGAACAATCCTTGAAAAAATGGCAGTATATCTCCAGGAGGCATGGTCAGGCTATATCGACATGAATCCTTCCCTTTCAAGAATTGAAACAAACGCAAGACTCACAAAGTCAATTGCTCCGGATGAGGTCATTGTTACAGCTACTCTCGAAATTGAACTTAACAAGAGAAAGAGTCTTATGACTATCAGCATACCGGCTATCAATATGGAGGAAATAATAACTCATTTCAGCGGAAGATACACTTCAGAGATGTCAAGACGTGTAGTTGACGAGGAAAGACGACAGGAGCAGAGAAACAGCATTCTCAAAGGCGTGAAGAACTCAACCCTTACTATGAGCACTGTCCTCGCTGAAACGGAGATAGACCTGAGCGACATACTCTCACTGAGAGTAAATGACATAATTCCTCTTGACGTTCCTATAACTCAGAACGCCATGGTAAAGATAAACAATGTACAGTGGTTTACAGCAAAACCAGGTATAAGCAACAACAAAAAAGCAATTAAGATTGTCGAAATCTGCAATAAAAAATAAGGGGTGAACCACATGGGTACAATAGAATTAAATGCTGCCGGTCTTTATGCGATAAAGGAATCCCACAATCTTGCGATGGTTACTTCAGGATCAGCTGTTGCTTCACTTCTCAACGCAAGTGTCTGGATTACTAACCCTGAAGCTTCTGTAAGCCGCATAATGGACTATATATATGCAGAACTTTCACCTACTGTATTTGTTAAAATATCATATGCAGGCGAAAAGGAAGGTACTGCAGCTCTCATATTCAAGCAGGAGGATGCTCAGCTTATGCTCTGTCAGCTGATGGGTATGCCGCTTGTGGCAACACCTGATTTCAGTTTTGACGAAATAAATATCTCAGCATTCAACGAAGTTATTAATCAGATGATGACTTCATACTTTACAGAGATTTCCGAACTTACCGGTTCAGTTGCAGTGGTTTCAGGAGTTGAGGTTCTTCCGAACAGTGCTGCACAGAATCTCTTCACAGTAATGGGTCTTAATCCGGATGACACAATATGTGCTGTTTCTGCCGGACTCAGAGTTGACAATGCAATTAACAGCAAATTTATAACTGTTCTTTCAGCAGAGCTTGCTGCCGAAATCGCAGAAAAAACTGAAAGCCGCTTCCCTGTGCCGGAAGAGCCGGAACCGGCTCCTGCTGAAGAACCGGCTGTTCAGGTTCCTGACCTCTCATCATCACCTGAAGCAAGCAATCCTTTTGACACAACAGGAGCTGAAGGTGAACAGTCTGTTTTTGATATGTCAGCAGAGGAAAGTGCATTCGGTGCTGCTCTTAACCAGCGTTCTGCATTTACCGAAATCGCTGAACAGAACACATTTGCTTCATACCAGAGCAAGCTTTCCGAGGAGCAGCTTCACAATCTTCAGCTTCTTATGAACGTTCCTCTGGAACTCTCAATAGAAATCGGTTCAACACAGAAGAGAGTTGATGAAATACTCTCCTTCTCACACGGCACAATCATAGAACTTGATTCAGCCGCTGATGCACCGGTAAATGTTATTGTTAACGGACATCTCATAGCAAAAGGTGACGTTGTAGTAGTTGATGACTACTTTGCCGTAAGAATTACTGAGATTGTCAAGTCAGATCTTCTTGACTCTCTTAAAGGCAGGGATTAATCAGCAGATATGAATCCGAAAATCCTCATTGTTGACAGTGTTTCCGTTATGCGTGCAAATATCAGAACTACTCTTGAATCAGAAGGCTTCACAGAGTTTCTGGAAGCAGAGAACGGCGAGGAAGCATGTGTGATATTCAGTGATGAAAAGCCTGAGGTTGTCATCATGGACCTCTCAGTTCCGGGCAAATCGGGTATGGAGTGTCTTAAGGAAATGAAAAAATTCCGGCCTGATACAGCAGTGATCTTCTGCTCAGCTTCCGCTCACAGGGAACTGGTCATCGAATCCGCAAAGCTCGGTGCAAGTGATTTTATACTGAAGCCTCTTAAAAAAGAGAGACTTGTACTTGCAGTAAAACGCGCACTGAAAATCAGCTGAACATAACATACAGTCAATTTGCACATCAGATACCGGAGTTTGCAGATGTGCAGGGCAATATAAAAAAGGCATATCAGAGTTTCACTGCTCTGATATGCCTTTTTTTTATGCTGACTGCATTAATATCATTGATTCCTTAACGGTTATAGCAAAGACTCAGGTATACAAGTGATGAACACACAGCGAATACGCCTGAGAGTACCCCTGCTGTATATTTTACTGCGTTGTAGAATTTCGGCTTTCCGGTTCTCAGACTGTCGAAGACAACTCCTGAACATACAAGAGGAACAATAACTGTTGGTGTTATATAGCGGAAGTTAAGTGTACATGTAAACGGATAGTCATATGCCATCTTATAGAAGTTGAATATCATTGAAAAATAGAATATGAGGAAAAACGCTTTCTGCAGCGGCGTGATTCTGCCCTTCATAAATACTGAAGCAAGCATCGCTGCAAATGCTGCTGCTGCAATAACCGCATTTGTCCAGAAAAATACCACCGATATCCTGTTTACAGCCTTTGCTTCCCCGAAGCTGCTTTCATTTATATACTCACCGAAGAGCGAATTTTTCATAAGGGCAATCAGCGGATTGTGTTCATTGTATCCCTTGTACTGACCGTCTGAGTCATCATGCCACAGCCACTGTTCATAAACTGACTTAAACTGTTCCGGTGAAAAGTCCGTTATACGATCACTGTACTCCATTCCGCCTATATTCTGAAGAAGTCCTGCCGGAAGCTCCTGAACATAGGTTACCGGTACTTCCCACTTAACATAGTTTCTTATCTCGTAACCGAGTCCGAGAGGACAGCAGATTACTGCAAACAGAGCAAACTGCATAATAAGCTTCTTCCAGTCTGTTTTGATATTCTTAATGAAAACGACAAGAAATATAACTGCCACAGCGGGCGCAACCAGTGCTGCTGTCAGTTTGGCCATCATACCAAGGCCGATACACAGAGCTGTTCTGACAATGTTTTTCACTGTCTGCTCCCTGTACCACTCAAGCGCGGAAACAACCGCACCGGTTACAAGGGCAGCTGACAGAACGTCATTGTTTATACTTCCCGAATAGAGAATATACGCCGGGTGGAAGGAAACAACAGCAAGAGGAATATAGAGTGCCGCTCCCTTAAGGTTAAAGTATCTGAATATCTTATAAGCTGAAATTATTATGCACATGGAGTAGAACAGCGTGAGCATCTGTATGCTTTCGTTGGCGTGATTGCGGTTCACCATGAAAAAGGTATTGCTTATGTAAATCCATGCCGCTGCTATTGTGTGATGAAGAGGCGGATGACAGAACTGCCATGCATCACGCACATCAAAGTCAGGAAGATGAAAGTTGTTTATAAGATATGATATATACCCTGCATGTCCGTCACCGCCTTCAAACGTTGAAACGTCATGCTGACGCGTATAGACTGATGTGCCGAGTACATAATAAAGCTTCAGAAAAAATCCTGTTCCCATAATCAGAAATGAATTCATCTGAACATTGTATTTCCTGCGGTCTGACAGCCAGTAGAGAACTGCCGTCAGTGCGCATCCTCCTGCAAAATGCCAGAGTCCCCTGTTCGCCGAATCTGCATAAAAAGCAGAAAGGCACAGTGCCGCTCCGGAGCCGACTATACCGACTGCCGCTGACTGTTTCAGTGAAAGTTTTCCTTTTCTGTATCCTGCATATACTGCCGCTGCCGTAAAGCCTGATGTTATCAGCACTTCAAGCATAAGTGCATTTTCAGGTATGTTTTCAATGGCTCCGAAGAAAAACGGATTAATAAATATGCATATAAGCAGTGTGCATATATACGGATGTGCCGCCGCAGTCCTTACAAGTCTGTCTGTGTATGAAATGTTTTCTGTACTGTTCATAAATCTCCCTGTTCTCTGCCATAAAAAATGCAGTGACTGTCTGTCCTGCATTTTTCTTTTTTTACTGATGAGCACTTAGTGAATCAGTGCTTTCCTGATCTGTATTTTCCTTAATAATAATCGTAGTAATAATCATCATAACCGTAGTCATAGTCATAATCATCATAGTAATAGCTGTAATCTGCATACTCATCCTCTGTAGAAGTATCATCAGATGTGTCAGTCTCAGATTTATCTGCATTTACTCTGATGAAGTCTGAAGGATTCTGACCTGAACCGTTAAGCTTTACTTCAAACAGAAATCCCTCTGACCTGCCTCCGGCACCCGGACCTGTTTCGCCTGTAAGCTCTCCGCGTTTTACTGTCTGTCCGGCTGTGACGTACACTCTGTCCATATGTGAACAGATGGTTACATAACCTTCACCGTTGTCCGTTACTGCAAAGTATCCGAGGCTTCTGTTCCAGCCTGCTGACAGGACCTTTCCGTCAGCCGCTGCGTAAACTCCGCGTCCGTCCGGAACATCAACAACAAGTCCGCTGCTGTCGCTGCGCAGAACCGTTCCGCCGTTTACCGGCCACATAAACCTTCCGTTCCCGTCTATGACAGTGCCGTCATCCTCCGGTGAAGCTTCAGTCTGGTCTGCAGCTGTTCCGACTGATATAACCTCATCAACCGGTTCATACTCAACCTGAGTGGAAACAACCTCACGGCTTATCTCCCTGTCACCGTCGTACTTTACACGTATAACACTGACGCCTCTGCCGTTTTCCCCTGCTGTGAGAAGTTCGCTTTCTCCGGATGAAAGCTGATCATTGTTTTCAGTTTTTACTGTATACGGAATAACTGTGTACTGCTGAACCTCTCTTGTAACTACAAGAGGGACCTGTCTTCCGGCCGGTGCAATGACAAGCTCCATCCCTGCGTTGAACGAATCCGGATTTTCACTCAGCACCGGATTCATATGAATAAGGTCATCAAGGGATATCCCGTTTGCCTCTGCAATAAGAGAAGGGGCATCCCCTTCCTCAACAGTATATCGCTTTTCTGCTGTTTCTGAACTGATACTACTGATAACTGTATCAGTATCCGTAACTGAAGACTCAGGAAATCTGCCCTTCCGGTACTCTATACTGCTTCTGAGTTCTGCGTCTGCGATATCAGTACGGGACTTTGCCTCACTCAGCTGCATACTGATAAATTTTTCAAGTTCAGCTGTGTCAGTCAGCACACCAATGAGACTGCCGTCACAGTACACTCCCGTTGCATCAGTATAGTCAGGACCATCCTCCGGATCAGCATCGCCGGTGATGTCACCGGAAACCACTGCTTCCTCACTTACAGCCGGTTCAGCTGAAGGTTCCGTTACTTCCCCGGTAATCTCTTCGTATCTGGCAGTAAAGTTATGGTCAGAAATTCTGCCGTCATTCCTGTTTGCATTTGTCAGGACCACCGCAAACATAATAAGTGCTGCTGCGGGAACGCATATGCCTGCAGCTCTTGAAACAAACTGTCTGAATCCGGTTGTCCTTATACTTCCGAGAGTCATATCCGTTCTGCTGTCGCCGGACAGATTTCTTTTTTCCGAAGACCTGTCAGGCGAAGCAAAAGGAGCGAAAAGCTTTTTCCATGCACCGGAAAGCTTTCTGACTGCGCCGATAAGAACCGATGCCGTTCCGGAAGCAAACTTTCTGAGTGCACCGAAGAGAAGTCTGTTAATTTTCTTTGTCAGAAATACAAAACAGTACACTGCATACATACCGAGCTTTATAACAGCACCTGACAGAGCTGTACGGCTGCCGACTGTTTCTTTCGAAACGTCCTTCTGACGTTTCCGGCTCATTATAACTGCTCCCTTCTGTTACATTATACTTCGTGAAAAGAATATTTTCTGAAAATATTCCGGATATTCTCACCCGGCGGTGCATTCACCGTAACAGTATTCCCGTTTTCATCCGGAAATGAAACTGTGCCGCAGTGAAGTGCCTGGCCCTGTGCATCATCACAGCACCCGCCGTAAAGGTCATCCCCGGCAAGAGGATGTCCTATATATGAAAAGTGAACACGTATCTGATGTGTTCTTCCTGTTTCAAGATGAATCTCCGCCCAGGAGTACTTGCCGCATGTTGACAGAATTCTGTAGTGTGTAACAGCTCTCTGTCCGTCTTCAGCAACGCATCTTGTTATAAGTGACTCTGTCTGACGCTTTATCGGGGCATCAACAGTACCCTCGGTTTTCTCCGGAAGTCCGCATATCACCGCATAGTAAACCTTGCTTACAGCACGCTGAAGCCGTGCTGCACTGTGCTGGTTTCTTGCAGCCACACAGAGTCCTGATGTATTTCTGTCAAGCCTGTTCACGGGTCTGAAGGTTGTTTCAGGATACAGCCATGAAAAATAGTTGCCAAGGGTGTCCTCATAGTGATTCATCGACGGATGAACAGGCATCCCCTGCGGTTTGCAGAAAACTGTCACGGAGTCATTTTCAAAAGCCACAGGCACATTCAGTGAACCGTTCGGAACTATTTCATTTTCATCAGATATATCCAGTACCACTTCCGCACCCGGTGGAACATCGTCAACAGTACGTATAAGCTTTCCGCCGCAGGTTATTCCCATCGGCTGACGCTTAAGCTTTGTTATGAGTCTTCTTGAAACACCGTTTTCCTTCTGCAGAAAATGCTGAAGCAATACCGGCATATCACTGTCGTTTCTGAAAACAAGCTTCATTTACTTAAGAAAAGGAGCTCTTCCGAGAATTTCAAAGGCCTGGGCCTGCTGCCACATCTGCGCAGTTACAAGAACCTCAAATCCCTCGCCGGGACTGCATGTGATTTCATCCGGCTTGTACTTTGGAAGTCCGAAGCATGAAAGCATATTTGCGATAATTCCTGAGTGAGTGACAATTGCTGCTGCATTGAATTCCTCGCTCATCATATTCACTATTATTCTGTCAAGAGCAGAATAAACACGGGTAATCATTTCGGCAACTGACTCACCGCCCGGAGGTGAATTTTCAATTCCGCCCTTAAGCCACGCCTTGTAGTCATCACGGTTAATAAGCTCCTCAACGCTCTTTCCTTCAAACTCACCGAAATCAAGCTCACGAAGGTCGTGCACAACTATGCTCTCGCGGTCCTTAAAGATTATATCTGCCGTTTCAGTGCATCTTTTTGCAGGGCTGACATAAACTCTCTCAACTCCCGGATACTCAAACTCGTCAAGCTTTTCAATGAGTTCATTTTTTCCGGACTCTGAAAGCGGAAAATCTGTTTTTCCTATATATATTCCCTTATCATTTGCCTCTGTTCTTCCGTGTCGGATAATGTACAGTCTGTAGCCTTTCAAATCACGAATCCTCCGTTCAAAAAAACGTCTGAAAAATGCATTTTTTCGTATGATGTATTCTTTACAAAAAAGACGTTTTGGGATATAATTATAGTGTACGTCAAAAAAATTTGACGATCACTGTAACAAGTGTAAATTCAGTCAGGAAGTGAGCGGAAAATAAGAAAAAAAACAATATTTTCAGTTATATCTCTGATACTCATTTCAGGACTGCTTTATCTATTTTATCATAATAAAAAAGAATATACAAGTGTATTTTTTTCACTCGATACAGTGATATCAGTCAGCTCGTCAGCAGACTGCACGGATGTGATAAAGGAACGCATATGCAGTCTTTCTGAAATATTTGATATCTACAGTGATACCTCAGAGATTTCACAGCTGAACAGACTCGGGGAATCAGATGCCGGAAATGAGCTTGCTGACTTTGTAAAACGTATAAAAAAGCTTAATTCAGAATACGGCTGCGGAGCAGATATCTGCTCGGGAAACCTTACACGCCTGTGGCATGACTCACTCGAAAAGGGCATTGTTCCCGAAAAAAGTGAAATTGAAAAGTATCTTCAGTACATGCAGAGCGACTGCATCGAAATTACAGGCAGACATATCGTTCTTAAGAACGGTGTTTCGCTGGATCCGGGAGCCGCTGCCAAAGGCTATGCTCTTGACCTTGTAAAGGACATGGTTTCTGACTGCAGTACCGACCACATCATAGTTTCAACCGGCTCATCAACGCTGCTGTGGAGCAGTGACAGCAGCCACGTTTTCACAGTGGCGGTTAAGTCGGATCATGACACAGTTGCCGGAACTGTTGAAACCGGTCCGTGCTTTGTTTCAACTTCAGGAGACTACGAACGTTTTACTGAAATAAACGGAAAAAAATATCATCATATACTGGATATGAAAACCGGTTTTCCTTCCGATACCGGTCTGTCATCAGTCACAGTTTTCTGTGACAGCGGAATTATGTCCGACTTTCTTTCAACTCTTATTTTTGCTGAAGGGACAGAAGGACTTGAAAAGCATCTTAACTCTGAAGAATACAGTATTGTAGCTTCAGACAAACAGGGAAATATCTACAGGAGCAGTTCACTGATTTTCCGTGAATCAGAATGAAATCTCCCCGAAAGGAGTAAAATATGCGAAAGCTCAACAGTATCAGGCTGAGCCACTGCAAAAACACTGCAGGGACAGAAGCTGTGCGTATTCCTGTACCGGATTACGTAAAAATACCCATGTCAATGCATATGGGGGCGCCGTGCACACCTCTTGTGAAAAAGGGTGACACTGTCCTGGTCGGACAGAAAATCGGTGACACAGACGCGTTTTTTTCAGCACCGGTTCATTCAAGTGTATCAGGCACGGTAAGGGACGTAAGTGACTACCGTCTGATGAACGGACTGGTGTGCAGAGCAGTTGAAATTGACACAGACGGACATCAGACCCCTGCCGAATGCACTCCGCCTGAAATTACCGACAGGGAAAGCTTCCTTAAGGCCGTACGCGAAAGCGGCATCTGCGGACTCGGAGGAGCCGGCTTCCCTACTCATATCAAACTTGACCCGAAGGGCGAAATTGACACCCTTATTATAAATGCCGCTGAGTGCGAACCTTACATTACATCAGACTACCGTCAGATGATTGAAAGGCCGGAAAATGTACTCGGCGGAATAAAGCTGGTTATGAAGTACCTCGGCATACCGCGGGCAATACTTGCAATAGAGGGAAACAAGCCGGCTGCAATAGCAGAATTCAGAAAAATGACTGAAAACCAGCCGGAAATATCTGTTTACGAGCTTCCGTCAACATATCCCCAGGGAGCTGAAAAGGTTCTGATTCACACAACAACCGGAAGAGTCGTGATGGAGGGACAGCTTCCTTCGGACCAGAAGGTTATTGTTATGAATGTATCAACAGCTGCATTTATATACAAATATTCAGAAACAGGCATGCCGCTGGTAAACAGAAGAATCACTGTCGAGGGAACTGCTGTAAAAAAACCGGCCAACGTCATTGCGCCGATAGGAACAATGGTAAGTGACATTCTCAGATTTACCGGAACTGATCCTGCATCTGTAAAGAAGCTCATTGCAGGCGGTCCGATGATGGGGGCATGTCTCATAAGCGCAGAAACTCCGGTTGTAAAGACAAGCAATTCATTCCTTGCTGACAGCGAATACACCGAACCGGTTCAGAGTGCGTGCATCCGATGCGGAAGATGCGTGCGTGCGTGCTCCATGAATCTCATGCCGCTCGAAATAGAAAGGGCATTCAGCCGAAAAGACTCTGCAGCTCTCGCTGAGCTTAAGGTCGGTCTGTGCATGAACTGCGGTGCATGTACATATGTCTGTCCTGCAAACCACAGGCTTGCAGAAACAAATCAGCTTGCAAAAGCTTTTCTTCCTAAAAAGAAATAACGCACCGGAGGTAATATTTTGAATAATCTTATAATGTCACCGTCACCACACCGCAGCTCGGATGTGACAACCAGAAAAATAATGCTGCTTGTTTTAACAGCACTCATACCCGCCGTTTTTGCTGCGACAGTTTTTTTCGGACTGAGGGCACTTGCTCTCACAGCAGTCTGTACAGCCTCATCAGTTATCTTTGAATATCTGTGCAGAATTATAATGAAACGTGAACAGACAATCGGAGACCTGAGCGCTGCAGTTACCGGAGTAATACTTGCACTCAACCTTCCTGTAACGCTGCCCTTCTGGATGGCAGTTCTCGGAAGCTTTGTTGCAGTGGTTATTGTAAAACAGCTTTTCGGCGGTCTGGGACAGAACTTCGCCAACCCAGCCATAACAGCAAGAATTGTGCTTATGATTTCATTCACTGCACCTATGACCACATGGGCACTTCCTCAGTACTGGTCAGCAAACGCTTTTTCTGAAACAAGCGTTATCGTAAACTCAAAAACAGTTCTTACCGGAGCTACTCCGCTTGTTACCGGAGATGCTTCACTCACCTCACTTTTCCTTGGAAATACAGGTGGCTGTATCGGAGAAACCTCAGCTCTGGCGCTTCTGCTCGGCGGACTCTTTCTCACGTACAAAAAAGTCATCTCACCGGCTGCTCCTGTTTCGTTTATAGGCACGGTTGCCCTGCTTACACTCGTTTCCGGAGGTAACGTTCCATATCAGATTCTGTCCGGCGGTCTTTTCCTCGGTGCATTTTTCATGGCTACTGACTATGCCACAACACCTGTTACGGAAAAAGGAAAAGTCATATTCGGCATAGGATGCGGAATCATCACATTTGTGATAAGAAGGTTTGGAAGCTATCCTGAAGGCGTATCATTTTCAATACTCCTGATGAATATACTTACACCTTATATAGACATGTACACCAGAACATCTCCTCTCGGTGCACTGAAGCCTGAAAAGGAGGACAGGAAAAATGCAGAGTAAAATCAGGGGACCTCTTGTTCTCACAGTTATATGCACTGTTGTTTCGGCACTTCTGATTGTGGTATGGAATCTGACATACGTGGATACAACCGGTATAATCACAGATGCTCTGAGAACAGGGCTTGAGGAAATCTACGGTGAAGGAAACTACAGAATGCTGAGAAACCCTGACGGAACTGTTCTCAGCTATGACGGTGTTACATCCGTTATTGTAAACGATAAAAAACAGGTTGCCTTCGAAATATACGCTGACGGTTATGCTAAAAACGGTATCCATATACTTGCCGGAGTTTCTGACAGCGGTGTTGAGGGAATCAGCTTCATTGAACTTGGTGAAACACCGGGCCTTGGCACAAAGGTCCGTGATGACGAAAGCTTTGTAAAGCAGTTCATCGGAGCCGTAAATGAAGAATACAGCTTCAGTGCAGTTACAGGTGCCACATTTTCATCAAAAGGAATGCGAAACGCGGTAAACACAGCACTGAAGACATTTCAGGAACACAGGGAGGAAATAATCAGTGAGTAACTTCAAAGAATTTACCAAAGGTCTTGTAAAGGAGAACCCGACACTCGTAGGACTTCTCGGTATGTGTCCTACTCTCGCGGTCACAGCCACTGCAGCCAACGGAATCGGCATGGGCCTTGCCACAACATTTGTTCTCCTTGGTTCCAATATAGTAATCTCCCTTCTGAAAAATGTAATTCCAAAGTCTGTAAAGCTTCCGTGCTACATTGTAATTATAGCCGGTTTTGTTACACTCATAGAAATGCTTATGAAGGGATATCTGCCTGGTCTTTACAAAAGTCTCGGAACCTTCCTTTCACTTATCACAGTAAACTGTATCATTCTCGGACGTGCCGAGATGTTCGCAAGCAGAAACAGCGTTCTGCCTTCTGTGATGGATGCTCTCGGCATGGGACTCGGATTTACAGGAGCCCTTACAGTTATGGGCTCAGTACGTGAGATTCTCGGTGCCGGAAGCTGGTTCGGAATCAAAATCCCGTATATACAGACCATGACTCTCTTCATACTTCCGGCAGGCGGTTTTTTCGTCCTCGGATGTATCATAGCGGCGGTAAACAGACTTGCCGACAAAAAGCCACCGGCTGAGATAGGCTGCAGCGGCTGTGCCGCAGGCGGAAACTGTCAGGCCTGTCAGGGTAAAGGAGGTGCAGAAGAATGAAAAGCTTTTTCGGAATAATGCTCGCAGCACTTCTTACTGACAACTTTGTTCTTTCCAAGTTCATGGGTATATGTCCGTTCCTCGGGGTTTCAAAAAAGCCGGCCTCAAGTTTCGGCATGGGTGTTGCCGTTACATTCGTTATGGTCTGTGCCGCAGTTGTTACCTATCCTGTATATCATCTCATTCTTATGCCGCTTGAGATTACCTACCTCAGAACAATCGCCTTTATACTCATCATCGCACTGTTCGTTCAGCTTGTTGAGACTGCACTTAAAAAGCTTGTACCTCCTCTGTACAGCTCACTCGGTGTCTACCTTCCTCTTATAACAACAAACTGTGCGGTTCTCGGTCTTACGATACTTAATATTGACAATGAATTTTCATTCGGACAGTCCGTTGAAAACGCTCTGTTTTCAGGACTCGGATTTATGATGGTACTCCTCATATTCTCAGGAGTACGTTCAAGAGTTGAGGAAGCAGATGTTCCTGAAACCTTCAGGGGTGTTCCTGCAACACTTATTGCAGCTGCAATACTTTCACTCAGCTTTCTCGGATTTTCCGGCATCGGAAACGTACAGTAAAAGGAGCTGATATTAATGTTTGTTACTACATATATACTTCCTGTTGCTGTTTTTGCACTGATGGGACTTGCCGCAGGCGCACTTCTGACAGCGGCTTCAAAAATCTTTGAGGTTAAAACCGACGAAAGAATTGAAAAAATAAGCGAAATTCTCCCGCAGGCCAACTGCGGAGCATGCGGATATGCCGGATGTTCAGACTATGCAAACGCAGTAATAACCAAAGGGGCTCCGGGCAATCTCTGCCGTCCGGGCGGACCGGATACAGCAAAAGCCATATCGGAAATCACCGGTACTGATGCCGGAGAGGTTACCGAGTGTACTGCAGTGCTCAACTGCAGCGGTGACTGCAATGCAACCGGAATCAAATACAGCTTTACCGGTATCCGTTCCTGTGCTTCAGTAAAGAGGTTTTACTCAGGAAACAGCACCTGTTCCTACGGCTGCGTCGGTTTCGGCGACTGCGCATCGGTATGCGAATACAATGCTATAACCATAGTAAATGACATTGCACACATCAACTCAAACCTCTGCCGTGGCTGTGGTCAGTGTGCGGATGTGTGTCCGAACAAAATCATCTCGATAAAACCAAAGTCTGCAAAGACAGTTGTCCGCTGCTCTTCAGGTGACAACGGCAAGGTTACAAAGCTTAACTGCAAAAACGGCTGTATAGGATGCAAAATGTGTGAAAAGTCATGTGAAGCAGGAGCTATTACAGTGAACAGCTTCCATGCATCAATTGACTATTCAAAGTGCACCGACTGCGGTGCCTGTGCAGAAAAATGTCCTGTAAAGGTTATTGAATACAGCAGATAAAAAAGAGAATGTCTGAGAACAGACTGAACAGTAAAAAAGCGCAGCAAGGATACGTGATTACGTAACTTTGCTGCGCTGTTGTCTTTTTTTTCAAATCCCTGCTTTTAACAGGCAGAGAAAATACATGGAATATCCTCCGCCTGTAAAGACGGGGGATATCATTTCTGTTATGTTATTATCTGTACTTCTTACATCTTCTTCATCATTGCGAAGTTGGACATGATTTTCTTTGTACCTATCTCATCAAATGCAATTTCAAGAAGGGCGTCATTTCCCATTGGCTTTACGGAAAGTACTGTTCCCTGTCCGAACTTGTCATGATCAACACGGTCGCCCGCACTGTAGCTTACTGCATTTTTTGTAGTGTTCGGCTTTGAGTTTTTCTTTGCAAGCAGCTGCTGCTGGAATGACATCGTGTTTTTTGCGGAATTTGATCTGGACTTTGCACTGGCAGGAACAGTTGTAGACACTCTGTCCTCCTTGAAAATAACTTCAGGATCAATTTCCTTAATAAATCTTGACTTCATATTGCGGCTTGTTGTACCGAAGAGCATACGCTGTGAAGCATGAATGAGGCGGAGTTTTTTCTTTGCTCTTGTGATTGCAACATATGCAAGTCTTCTCTCCTCTTCCATGTCCTCGTCACTGTACATGCTTCTTGAGCTCGGGAATATTCCGTCCTCCATGCCTATTACATATACGTTTTCAAACTCAAGTCCCTTGGCAGAATGGATTGTCATGAGAGTTACGCAGTTGGTGTCGTCATCCATCTTTTCAAGGTCAGTGTAGAGAGCTATATCAGCAAGGAAACCGTCAAGTGTAGGATCCTCATTGTTTTTCTGATATTCAACCATTGTTGACTTAAGTTCCTCGATGTTTTCAAGTCTTGTTTCGCCCTCTGTTCCCTGAAGCTTAAGATAGTCCCTGTAACCTGTTCTGTCAAGAAGCTCGTCAAGAAGTGTGTCAAGAGGTACTGTATCCACTTTTTCCGAAAGGCTGTCAAAAATACCTGCAAGACTTCCGAGTGAATTTGCCTTCTTGGAAAGTGAAGGATAGTCTGCAGCATCACGCATTACTTCAATAGGTGAAACTGCATTTGCAACACATATCTCGTCGAGGGCTCTGATTGTTGCATCACCGATGCCTCTCTTAGGTTCATTTACTATTCTTCTGAAACGCATCATATCATACTGATTGTTAAGAACACTGAGGTATGCTACTATGTCCTTTATTTCCTTACGGTCGTAGAAACGCATGCCGCCGTATACCCTGTAAGGAATATTGTTCTGAACAAAAGCTCTTTCGATTATGTTTGACTGTGCATTCATTCTGTAGAGAACGGCATTGTCCTTAAACATACCGCCGGCCTTTCTGTCAGCCATGATAGCACTTGAAACATAACGTGCCTCGTCATTTTCATCAGATGCCTTGTATATATAAACCTTGCATCCTTCATCCTCATCACACCAGAGTGTCTTTGACTTTCTTGTACGGTTGTTCTTTATAACTGAGTTGGCTGCGTTAAGAATATTCTGTGTTGAACGGTAGTTCTGCTCAAGTCTTATAACGCGGCAGTTTTCAAACTGGTCCTCGAAGCCGAGTATGTTCTCAATAGTAGCTCCTCTGAACCTGTAGATACTCTGGTCATCATCGCCAACTACGCAGATGTTTTTATACTTTGAGGAGAGCAGACTTACAAGTCTGAACTGCGCATAGTTAGTATCCTGATACTCGTCAACCATTATGTATCTGTATCTGTTCTGATAGTGCTCAAGCACATCAGGAAAGTCCTCGAAAAGCTCAACTGTAAGCATGATGATATCGTCAAAGTCAAGGGCATTTGCAGCAAGAAGTCTCTTCTGGTACTCTCTGTATATCTTTGCGTATGTGGACATCTTATAGTCGTTTTCTGACTCCTTCATAAAAGCCTCAGGTGACATAAGCCTGTCCTTGGCACTGCTGATTGTGCCGGCCGCAACCTTCGGATTAAATGACTTGTCAGCAATTCCGAGATCTGCCATACAGTTTCTGATAAGCTTCTGGCTCTCATCAGAGTCATAGATTGTAAAGTTGCTGCTGTAGCCGAGATTTGTTATTTCCTTTCTCAGAATACGCACACAGGCTGAGTGAAATGTAGCTGCATTTACGTCAAGTCCCTGAGGACCGAGCATCGCCTCAAGTCGTGTCTTAAGTTCATTTGCGGCCTTGTTTGTAAAGGTAATAGCAAGAATTCTCCATGGTTCCACCGGGTCCTGTGCAGTGATTTCCTTTAAACGCTCAAAATCATCTGCCTTACCGTCGATATAGTCTCTGAGAAATTCCATGTCTTCTTCAGGCACAGGATACTGCTGTTCTTCGTTGTACGCGTTGCCGAAGCTGATCATATTTGCTATTCTGCTGATAATTGCCGTAGTTTTTCCGCTGCCTGCACCCGCAAGAACAAGAAGAGGTCCGTTCACGGTAAAAACAGCTTCTCTCTGAGGGTCATTCATTCTGCTGAAATACTTTTCAAGTGCCTTTTTTCTTAATCCGGTATAATTATCTGTCATCAAAACTACTCCAATCGTTCCGTGTTTTCAGCCATTCCGTTCTGCTGAAAAACGCTGTCATTTTCTATAATCACTTACAATAAATATTATACCATACAACCGTTTTTTTTTAAAGGAAAACGCACTTAAAAATTAACAGTGTTTTTGTACTGATTATTACACAGTTTGACTATAACTGATGGTATGCAGTAAGCAGACACACAAAAACTACGTACTGAAAAAAGATTATCATCTGTGCATATATACGACAGTTTAACTCCATACCATTATAGTTAAATTGCTGTAATCATGTCAGATGTAACTTTTATGTGTCTTTTTTTTGCTTTTTCAAGTATTATTTTTACCAGTTGATGAACTATCTTTACTTAAGATATAAAAAGAAATTGATTAATACCGGTTAAT